>NZ_JBHXFI010000056.1:0-50981 GCF_042724075.1 Streptomyces sp. NPDC127097
GGACCTCGGTCCGGGCGACGGGGGCCGCTTCGTGCAGGGTGGGGCGAGCGTCAGGCCGCCCAAGTCGCGGGCGCGCCTTCATCGGGATTGGGGAGGCTGCCAGCGCTCGCCGAAGCGGCCGGGTGCCGCATCGCGGTGATCGGGGTGGCGCTGGGTTCGGTGGTCGGCGCCCAGACCATGCGCCAGGTGTCGTCCCACTCGCAGCCGCAGCCGTGGTCCGGGTGCGGGTGCCGTAAGAAGACACCGTGGGTGTGAACGGCGCGCGGGATGCGGGGGATGAGCACGGCCGGGTCGTCGCCGGGGTAGAGGTGGAGGTTGCGCCAGCCGTGGACGCGGGCCATGTACGCACCGGCGGCCTCGATGACGTCGGCCCACTGCTGGTGCCCGAGGACGATGAAGCCGACCGGGTAGAGGTGGTCGTCGGTGGCGTCGTCGATCCCGGAGACGTACAGGCCGCGGTGGGCAACGAAACCGCTGGCCACCGCGTCATCAGCGCTTGGGGTCCAGAGCTGTTCGACGGGGTGCATGGTGCCGTCGTCGCCCTCGATGGTCTCGATCTCGTACGGGGCGCTGGTCATGAGTTCGCCCCTTCGACGGCGGCGTCCATGAGCGCGATGGCGTCGGCCTCGTACGGGTCGGTGAACCGCTCGTGGTCGCTGACATCGAACGGCGCGGGCCGCGCGGTGACCATGACCCCTGGTACGACGACGGTCTCCCGCCCGTCCAGCGCGGCAGTGAGGCGGTCGGCGTCCTGGGAGGCGTGTCGGGCCTGGGTGTAGGGACCGAGGCGAAGCAGGGTGTAGCCAGTGTCGTCCGGCTTGCGGGCTTCGACGAGGACGCCGTAGTGCGCGGGCTTCATGCCGACGTCGGCGGGCAGGTCCAGGCCCGCCGCAGCGTGGGTGAGCGGAGAGTATGCCTGGTTCCATACGCCGAGGATCTTGACCGTCTCGCAGCGCAGCCAGCCCAGATTCCGGTAGTGGGCGCCGTAGGGTGCGTACGCCCCGCCGGGGTGTTGCAGGGCGACGGCAATGAGGTCGGGTCCGTGGTCGTCGCCGGGCCGGGTGCGGGCGCGCTCGATGAACGGGCCGACCCTGACGGCGATGTCCAGACCACAGCCCGGCGTCCAGGGTTCCGGGGAGCGGAGGGCGGCGAGCATCGCACGGAAGGCGTCGACGACGGCCTGGTCCTCGAACGTGAGGGCGCCGGGGGAGTGGCCGCAGCGGCGGAGCATACGAATCATCAGGCGGTCTCCTGCTCGGTGTTGGCGGCGGTGCGGGTGTCGGCGGGCGTCTTGAGGACGCGCGGCAGATGGACGTGCAGGTGCTCGACTTCGACCTCGTGGCCACGATCCCGGAGCGTGCGGGCCAGGAGTTCCGTCAGTCCGCTCGCGCGGTGCCGGCCTCCTGCACATCCGATGGCGATGCGGCGGGGGCCGGCGGGGAGGTCGGCGTAGTCGGCGAGGTTGGCGAGCAGCTCGCGGGCACCAGGGGTGTTCTGGACGACGTCCTGGACGCGGGGGTGAAGGCCGTCGAGGTCGAGGATGTCGCGGGCGGCGGCTGGGTCGCGGAGCCGGTCGCGGACATCCTCGATGCGGTCGGCGGCGGGCGGGACGGGGGAGCCGTCCGGTCCGGTGGGAAGGTGCAGGTAGCCGAAGGAGATCAGGCAGATCGGCTGGGTCGGGAGCACGAAGGCGCCTCCATTTCACTGATGGGGGGCAGGGCTGGCGGAGCGCCGCGCCCGGCCGGGAAGGGGCGGGCACGGCGCTCCGGGTGCTGCTACTGGGCGGTGGTGTCGGTGACCTTGAGGAACTGGCTCGCTTTCGCGGTCCATGAAGCCCTGGGCTTCCGTGCCCTAGGTGGGCTGGGTGGGGGCGTGTGCGTCGGCGAGGACCAGGAGCTCGCGGTTGCGCCGCTGCTGCTCGGACGTGAGCGGCCGGGGCTGCGGCCCGTCCCGGTGCCAGAGCGGCGAGGCGGGGGGCTCGGGATAGGCGAGGGCGTGGTCGACATCGCGCTGGGTGCTGCTCATGGGGTCCTCCAACTGGAGGTGAGGGATGTCAGGTGTGGTCGTTGTTCCGGCCGCCCTTGGCGGCCGGAACCGGACCGGGTCTCGCTGATGCGCCGCGTTGCAGCGCTCCAGCGGTGCGGATGCGGGGCGTCGGTGGGTTCTCACGGCCGCAGGTCGGGCACCTGCTGGAGCACTTGCGCCACCAGTTCCTCGGTGGGCTTCCACGGCCCGAGCTGCCCGCGCGCGGAGATCGGCAGGGTGAGGGCATGGACGTCCGCGAGCTCCAGGTGCCACGCACCGGACTCCGCCCACGGCGTGCAGGGCGGGGAACCGGCCGGGTCTTGGTGGCAGCCCGTCAGCCGTGCTACGCCGATCACGGCGCCGGTGGCCAGTTCGCGGCCGCGGATCGTGCGGGCGACGAGCGGCAGACGCAGGGCGGGACGGTCGATGCTCTGGCCCGCGTGGAGGAGCAGCCAGCCGCGCCAGGACCACGGCCGCGGGCGGTTCTCGATCGTTTTCGCCCCGGCGACGATGCACTCGGCGTGCGGCTGCTTGACGGTGATGCCTCGGATCCAGGTGCCCGGGTGGACAGGGCCGTGTAGGCGTCCGGTGGAGGCCATACTGGTCTCTCCCTCTCGTCTCGAACGGGATGGGTGGTCCGGGACGGCCGATGGTTTTCCGGCCTGGCGGCCGTCCCGGGCGGAAGCTCCTTCCGCGAAGTCGCCTTCGTGTTGCTTGCGTTGAGGAGCCACTGCGACCGCCCCGGCCTCTGCTTTGGTGGGCAGGGGCGGCACAGAGTGCGCTCAACGCCTCTCAGTTGATCGCCTCGATGGCGTTGCGCAGGTGCGTCCGCGCACAGGCCAGGAGCGTCGCCTGGTCGTCCTCGGCGCCGTTCAGCGCGTCGGTGAGGTACGTGACAGCGGCGTCAAGTTCCTCCTCGGCCTCCTGCAGGCTGCCCAGGCTGGCGCTGCCCAGGACGTTCCGGACGCGGTCGACCAAATCGATGAAGTCCGTGGGGGAGGGGTCCTGCGGCGTGTCCTCCGCGATGAAGGCGGCGAGGTCCGTGCTGAAGCATGCGGCGAGCGCGGTGGAGGTATTGGCGTGGGTCTGGGTGTCCATGTGTGTCTCCTCAGTAGTTGAGCTGGACGGTGATCGGCGTACGAGGGTCGCCGCGGTCGGTATGGACGGTGCGGCGGTGCGCGGCGAGGCCGGCGCTGCCGCCCTGGGTGGGCAGGTGGCAGGTCGGGCAGCCACGCCACCACTCGTCTCCGGCCGGGAGGTCGGCCGGGGTGAGCGGGTGCGGGTGCGGCCCGGGAGCGGCGCGGCTCATGCGCGGACCGCGTCCGCGTACTGCTGCTCCAGGTCGGCGCGGCCGTCGGGGTCGTCGTCCTGGTCTCCGGTCTCCTGGTCGATATCGTCGACCCCGCCGTGGATGGTGCAGACGATGTCCGGGTCGCCGTCCATCTCGCCGCTGAGCGCCCGATGCAGGCAGCTGATGCTGTAGGCCGGCGCCCACGCGTAGCCGCCGCACTCCGGGTCGAACGGGCAGGGCACGGCGACGTCGAAGCCGACGTCGCCCTCGCCGTCGACGTTCTGCCGCAGGGCCAGGGTGAGGTACTGCTGACCGAGGCGGATCTCCGCCACCCGGTCACCACCCGCGATGTCGGAGCCGGGCTTCCACCGCCACATGCGCAAGATCTCCGGGCCGAAGAAGCGGCGGGGGAGGAGGAGGTCGCCCAGGCCGTCGCTGCCGTCTAATCCGAGGTCGGCGTTCCGGGCCTCGCTCAGGCGCCGCAGGTACGGCTCCAGGCGGTACAGGCTGTCGGCGAACAGCACCTGGTTGAAGCCCTCCGACGCGAGACTCGCGTGGGAAGCGACCATCGCCTTGTGCTGGGCCCGGACGGTATCTTCGGGCACCGCCCGGTTGGTCGGCCTCGGCTTCTGCCGGTCGACGCAGACTGAGGCCGGGGTGGCGACGACCAACGCGACCGCGGGCATCTGGTGCCGTTTGGCGGCGGCGATCAGGTTGGCCCGCACCCACTGTTCGACGTTGGTCGCGTCGATGACGGTGTTGAGGCGCCGCGCCATGCGGCGCTCCAGGATGACAGCCAGCGCGGCGGCGGCATCGTGGGTGACGTCCTCGTCCTGGCAGCCAGGGTCGTCGCTCACGTCACCCCGCAGGGCGTCGAGGGAGAGGACCTGGGTGGCGGGCCAGGTGCCGGCGAGGGTGGACTTCCCGGCGCCGGAGGCCCCGATCAAGACCACGAGCGCGTTGTCCGGCAGGTTCGAGCAGAGCGGCGAGTTCATGAGGTGCGATCTCCTTACAGGTCAAGAGCACAAGTGGTGGGGCAGGCGCGGCTGCTGGCGTCGTCGTTCATCGCCAGCCGTCGTGCTTGCTGGCCTCTAGAGCGCGCTTCCGGGTCAAGGCGCGGCGCTCGGTCCACTCGGCGGCCGCGGTGGCAGGCTCGGTGCCGCGCAGTGCCTCGGTGTAGAGCCAGCGGTCGCGCTGAGCATCGGAGTCGGCTGCGGCGTACCCGGTGGCGGTGAGGGCCTGCCAGGTATCGGGGGTGTGCTGGGCGAGGCAGATCGTGCACAGGGGCTGAGCGATGGGTCGGCCGTTGCCCGCCATCCGGCAGCCGGCGTCGCACGGCCAGGTCTCGGTGCAGCCGCAGGCGAAGCAGCCGGCCGGGTCGATCCCGCTGCGCGTGCGGACCTTGTAGAGGCAGACGCGGTACTCGTCCGCGCTCGGCCACCGGGCGCCGCAGGAGCGGCAGTTGTGCACCCGGGAGTAGCCGGTGCGGCCGGGGGAGTGGGCAATGTCGCTGGTGCGGCTGGCGCGACCGCAGGCAGGGCACTCCTCTTGCACCGCGATGTCCTCCGCGTCCAGCACGTCGACCTCGACCAGCGTGATGGGCAGGGCATGCTGCGCGTCCGCGGCGGTCACCTCTGTGTGCCAGGGGCAGTCGTCGCCACCCGGCACTGCCCGCGCCCAGGTGCGGCGTACGCCGTGGGGGAGCAGATCACCGAGCGCGCGGCCGCCGCGGATGCGTTGGCCGTAGAGGACGCGGTACTGGGCGCTCGTGGTGGCCAGGACGTGGCGGTCGTCCGGGTGGCCGAGCATGAGCAGGGTGCCGCAGTCGTCGTCGATCGCCACGACCGGCGTGCCGTGGAGCGTCGTGAAGCCTTCGGCGTCTGCCAGCGAGAAGGCGAGGTGGTGATCAGCGGTCGGGTGCTGGGGGACGGACGTCATGACGGTGCGCTCCTTCTTCTGTCAGTTGCTCAGGTGGTGGAGGGGCACCGGGGCGGCCAGGCGACACGTCTGTGGCCGCCCCAGCCGGTCATCGCGTGGTGGCCTTGGTGGTGGCGATGAGGGCGGCGACGGTCTCCCAGCCGTGGTGCCACGAGCTGTCGAGGTGGAAAGCACCGTTCATGCCGAAGTCGGCCAGCTTGTAGAAGTTGGTCTTGCCGGTCTTGTCGGCGAGCTTCTCCAAGACGCCGTGGCCCGGCACCCTGCGGTCCGCGATGTAGTGCGTGCCGAAGGACAGGGCGAGCGCGGCCGCGGCCGCGCCGGGGTGCACCCGGATACCCAGCGCTCGGGCCCCGAGCCCGGCAACGATCGCCTGCGTGGGCTGGGTGTGCCGCCAGGCGGTGGTGCTGGACGGGGTGGAGTGCGGGGTCATCGCTGGAGCGGGTGGAGGTTGTCGGGTTCGTCGCCGAAGTCGTCACCGGCCGGGGTGGGGGCGGGGATGGTGGCGTGGAGGTGGAGCGTGGGGTTGAACTGGTACTGCAGTGGGTGGTTGTGGACGATGGGCCGCAGGGTCAGGCCGCGCAGGGCGAAGATGCTGGCCAGCGCCCACATGAGGGCGGCGAGCCCGGTGGCGGCAGCGCGGCCTCCGGCTGGGGCGGCGGACCAGATCATGGTGAGGCTGCCGATGCCGAACAGCACCCAGGCGATGCGGGCGCCGGCGTTGCCGAGGAAGCCGCCGATCAGCCCGAGCAGTCCGGTCAGCTGCCAGAACCCGTACAAGGCGGCCGGGGCGACGGAGAGGTGGGCGCCCTGGTCGGCCAGAAAGATCCGGATGGGGTGGTCGACCGTGCCCCACAGCCCGCTGCCGTCACCGGCGCCGGTGGCCGGGGCGGCGGACAGACCGTTGAGGGTGGCGCTGGCGATGTCGCCGGCGGTGTCCACCATCATGACGATGAGGCTGATCCCGGCGAACAGTGCGGCCGCCTTGATCCAGGTGGCGATCTCGTGCCAGCTGGCGTGCCGGGCCTGGAAGACGTCCTCCCACCGCTGGTAGAGGAAGCCGCCCTCCTGCCAGGACTCCTTCCATGCGGCGCGCAGGTGGGCGAGCTTGTTCTTGCGGGCCGGGGACGGTTCGAGCTGGTCGAGGGTGCTGTTCGGGCGGGGCTGGCCGTTCATCTGCGTGTCGTTGCTGGGCATGGTGCAGCTGCTCCTTTGGCGGAGGTCGGTGGTGAGCGGTGGTGGGCTGGCCGGAGTCGTCAGCGGATCTCGTTGCGGGTGCGGGCGAAGAACATGCCGCGCGTGCGGCTGTTGTTGTGGATCTCGGTGTGGTGGGTGACCGGACCCTGGTAGACGGTGTTGGTGACGGCGGAGCGCGCCTTGCTGATCGCGCCGCCGATGGCGGTGGCGATCATCGCCAGGCCCGCGCACGGCAGGGTGACCATCAGGACGCCGTTCAACGTGGCGGAGGCCAGGCCCTGGAGCACGAGCCAGGCGCCGCAGCCGATGCCGGTGATCCCGGCGCCCACGCCGATGGAGGCGACGGCGATTCCGGCCGCCCAGGCGGGCACAATGCGGCGGTCGCCCTGCGTCACGGGCGGGGCGGTGCCAAAGGTCGGCGGCTGGGTGTCGTCGCGGAACGAGGTGGGGTGGTGGCGTACGGGCTTTGTCGCCCAGTCGTCGATCAGGCGGCGGGCTTCGGCCGCTGCCTCGGACTCGGGCATGCCGGACTGGGTGTTATTCAGGGGGTCCACTGGGTTTCTCCGATCACGCGAACGGGAGCGCCCTCCACGCCGTGGTGGCGGGGAGGGCGCGGGAGGGGAGGGGAGGCGCAACGCGGAGGGCGCCGCCGGAGTTGGTGTCCGGCGGCGCCCTTCGGTGTCGTGCGTGGGGTGCGGGGGTTAGTCGGGGGTGTAGTTCAGTGCGCCGCAGTTCCAGCAGTCCCATTCATCGGGGACTTCGACCAGGTCGCAGCAGTCACAGCCGTCGCCGTGCACGACGCAGTCTTCGCCGCAGCGCCAGCAGGTGAAGTGGAGGTGGGCCATGACCTTGTCCTTCCCCGTGATCGTGGTGGGGCCCGACAAGAGCATGCTCCAGATACCGGCGATTCACAGCAGAGTTGATGAAGTCGGCCGGGCGTCTCCGGGTCAGAGGTTGGAGAGCAGTCCGGCGATCGAGGCAATGGCGCTGTTGATAGTGGGGGCCAGGCCGGTCGCGGCGAGGGTGAAGCCGAACAGCGTGCAGGCCAGCATGGAACCGAAGCGGACGTATTCGCCCTTGAGCAGGACGGCGACGATGATGCCCAGCAGCACGGCGGCGGAGATCGAGAGAGCCACGGCGGAGGAAGTCCTTCGGGATCGGGCGGGGCCGGCCGTGCTCGGCAGGCCGGCCCCGGGATGGATGGGAGTGTCAGGCGTCGGTGAGGCTCTTGATGGCCTCCAGCGCCTGGCGGGCAGAGGTGACCTGCGGCTCGGGGCGGCTGCCCCCGGACTTCGCGTCGCGCCCGCCGCCCTTGCCGCCTCCTGCGCCGCCGCGGCGACGGGACTTGCCGTCGCCGTCGTCGCTGTCGTCGTCCTTGGGGGCGGGCCAGAACTCGCCGGGCTCGGGCTCGCGGTACCAGTCGCCCCACAGGCCGCGCTTGTCCAGCTCGCTGATCTCGTAGTCCGTGAGCCGGTTGACCTCTTCGAGGAAGAGCTCGGAGAGGTCGGTGTCGAAGTCCGCGTACAGCGACCGCATGAGCACGGCGCGGCCGTTGTCGAGGACGATGACGGCGACGCCGCCCGTGCTGACGCCGTTCTCCGGGTCGGCTTCGCCCTTGATGGCCCGCTCGATCGCGGAACCTTCCTGGCGGGAGTAGCGGGCCGGGATGGTCGGCACGTCGTAGGCGTTCTCCATGGTGCCCTCCGCTGCTTTGCGGGTGGCGCCGGGCGAGCCCATGTTGAAGATGACCGGGCGGCTGTTCTGCCGCAGGTTGTCCTTCATCTCGGTGCTGAACCCGTTGTGTGCGAACGGCGACTGGCCGGCGGGCTTGAAGCCGATGCCGTACTTGAGGCCGGTGACCGTGAGGTCGTCGCCGTTGGTCTGGATGTCCGCGCCGAACAGGCCGTCCTGGGCGGCGGTCATGAACTCATCCGCGTACACCGACAGCGGTCGGTAGGGGCACCGGGGGTCGCCGGGCTTGTAGTCGTGCGGCTTGCCGTCGTGCGGCCAGGGCATCTCCGCCCGGATCTCGCACAGCGCCTTGGCCGCGCGCAGCTGGCGGGCCATCCACAGCGCGTTCGAGCCCTGCCGGTCGATGTACTGCCCGAGCGTGGTCGTCTTCTCGTCTTTGCGGACGGTGGACAGCCACACCACGGCACCGGCCAGCGACTCCGCCGCCATGTTGATCGCGAAGAACTGCGTCTTCCCGGAGCGGGACACTCCGAGGATCAGGCCGTGGCAGGCGGCGTTCTTGTCGTGCTGCCACACCATGTTCTTCACCGGCTGGCCGGTAATGGTGAACCCGCACACGAACATGCCCTTGGCGTCCGGGGTCAGCAGCTCGCGGGTCGCGGGGAAGATCGCGCTCAGCGGCGGGGTGTCGAACGCGCTGATCAGGAACTCGTTGCCGTCGATGAGGACAAACACGCAGGAGTCGTCTTCGGGCAGGTTCAGCGCGCGGCAGACCTTGGCCAGGTCGATGCGGGGCGCCTCGGTGGAGTCGGCCATCTTCGCCCGGTAGAAGGTCACCCCGCGTTCGTCGTCGCGGGTCTTGTGGACCAGCTCGGAGCCGGGGGCGCCGCCCTTGGGCCCGCCGACCCGGTCCGTCCAGCGCTCCTGCGGCGTCGGCTTGGTTCGGCGGCGCAGGTTGGCGTCGGGGGTGATGTGGGCCTCCATCCAGCCGGGCCCGCCCTGGCGGCCGGGCTGGATGGCAACTTCTGCGAGGGCGATGTCGCTGGAGTGCACGCCGAACGGGGCGGCGACGGCATCCTCCGTGAGACCGCTGATCGGCCGTCCTGTCTCCGAGGCGCGCAGCAGGATCGTCATGTCGTGGCGCTGGCCGGGGTGCCGGGTGGCCTTGACGATGTGTGTGCGGGCGGGCATCCCGGCCTCCTCCCACAGCATCCGGGCCTCGCGGGTGAGCAGGTCGGCTCCGTCGTCTGGCTGCGCCACCGACGGCTCCACGGTTTCGGCGGGGGCCGACTGCAGGGCCGGAGGCGGGGCTGCGGCGGCGGGGCGGTGGCGGCGGCGGGTGTGCCGGGAGAAGGGCATCACCAGGTAGCCGGCCGCCGCCCATCCGGCGGCGACCAGCGCGTCCATCCCGTACGGGCCGAAGTCGGTGGTGTGCCCGGCGGCGATGTCGACGGCGGCGGCCAGGACCAGCGGGGACCAGCGCAGGATCTTGCGTCCGGCGCCGGGCTCGTGGCTCTTGGCCGCGAGGACGATGCCGCCGATGCCGGCGGCGCCGGCCAGCTGCACGACCTGGTTGACGGGGCTGTCGGGGCAGATGTTCGGGGCCACGGCCAACACAGGCGCGGCAAGGGTGTAGGCGAGGCGTTCGAGCGCGACACTGCGCGGCGTGGTCACCAGCTTCTCCTTCGAAAAAGCGGGCACGGGCGGCCCGCGGATCGCGCGGGCCGCCCGTGGCGGGTGGGTGGGGGAGCGGTTCAGTTCAGCGGTCGAAGAACCCGGCCCGGGGGGTCTTCTCGCGCCGGTTGGAGCGGATGTCATCCAGCCGGCCGTAGAGCCTGGCGTGGGCCCGCCGGGTCTTGTAGGTGAGGTCGGCGGTCTCGCAGGTGGTGTCGGTCAGGGTCTTGACCGACCGGGCGGCGCCGACCAGGGCGGTGGCCACGTTGCTGGTCAGGCCGACGAACTTCCCGTCGAGGTCGGCGTTCTCGACGTCGGTGGCGACGCCGTCGGTGTGGTTGGCGTTGCCCTGCATGCTGCGGTGCAGGATCTCCAGTTCAACGGTGGCGTCGTCCAGGGCTTTGGCGAGCCGGCCCAGCTTGGACTGGACGGCCTTGAACCGGTTGTCGTCGCCGCCCTGGGCGACGGCGCTGTCGTTGAGGGGTACAAGTTCGCTGCTCATAGCGGGTCTCCTTGTGCTCAGTCGTGGTGGGCAGCGGCCGACGCGTGCTTGAGACCTGCGTCTTCCTTGGCGTTCATGTCCTGGCCGTAGATGCGGGCGACTGCCGTGGCTGCGATCCGGGCGGCGTCCTTGGCGATGCCGCACTGCTCGGCACACCGGCCGGCCTGCGCCTTCATGCGGGCCGCGCAGTCGGCCAGGGTCGCGATCAGGTCGGTGATCTCGGTGGTGATGTTGTGGTCACCGACCAGGTCGGCGGCCATATCTCGCAGGACGGTGGCGACCTTGCCGAGGCTTTGCGCCAGGGCCTCGGCGCGCTCGCGGTCGGAGGCGGCCTTGATGGCGATGTTCGCCATCTCCATCAGGTACTGGTCGAACGTGATGTCCGTACGGTGCTGGCTGGCAAGGCCGCTGTGTCCGAACTGCCTGCTGGTCTGCGTGCTCACGCTGCTCCCTTCCATGCCGGGCCGGCTGGTGCCGGGCCGCTGGGTGTGCTTCTCCGGCGCGGGCGGCAGGCCCTGGACGCCGGTCGTCACGGCCGCGGGCGCGTCGGGGACGATGTCCGCGTCGACGATGTCGTCCTCGCCCTTGCTGCCGGTGCGCGACGGGCCGGTGGGCCGGTCGGGCCACTCCACCGTCGGGGTGGAGTCCTCCGCGCCGAACGGGCTGTCCGACGGTCGGCCGCGCCGCCCGGCACGACCAGCACGCCCGCGCCCCCACCAGCCGGTGCCGGACCGGCCGGTGCCGGTGCGGCGGGTACGTCCGTGCCGTCCGGCGGTTCCGGCGTCGGTGCGCCGACGCCGGAACCGGCGCCGCTTCTTCGAACCGCCAGGCGGCCCGTCACCGGCCTTGGATTCCTTGCCCGGCTCATCGGATGCCGTGCTGTCCTCGGCCGCGCTGGAGGCGCCGTCAGGCCCGTCCTTGGTGGTCTTCTCGCCCTTGCCGTCGGTGCCCTTTCCCTTGCTGTCCTTGGTGTCCTTGCTGCCCTTGGCGTCCTTGCTGTCCTTGGCCCCCTCGCCGTCCTTCGCGTCCTTCGCGTCCTTCGCGTCCTTCGCGTCCTTCGCGTCGGCACGGCGCTTGTCCCAGCGGCGCTGGGCTTCCTCCGCGACGGCCTGGCCCAAGGTGGTGCGGCCCGGCTCAGACGACGCCGCGGCTTCCCGCTTTGCCTTCCGTACCGCGTCGCGCTCCTGGCGCTTCGCACGGCGGTCCTCCCAGTCCTTCTGCCGGTTGGCGCGGGCCTGGTCGCGGTCCTTGGTCCGGTCGGCGATGCCGGCGGTGTGCCCGGCGCTGCGCCGCTCCTGGCGCCCGGACTGCCGGGTCCCGGCACGCTCCTGGCGGCCGCGGGCCCGCTCGGCACGGGCGCTGGACGCCTGGCCGTGCTGCGCCCGGCCGCCGCCGTCACCCTTCGAGCTGCCGTTGCGCCCGGTGCCGCCAGAGCCCGCCTGCGAGCCTTTCGAGCCCCCGGGCGACCCGTTGCGCCCGGAACCAGCACTACGGCCGCCAGAGGTCCGTTCAGGGCCCTTCGCGCCACCCTTGCCGCCTCCGCTGCCCCCGGTCGATCCGGACCCCGAACGCCCGCCGGGGCCGCCGGAGTTCGAGCCGCGCGACGCCCCGGACCGGTTCGGCCCCGGGCCTGAGTTGTTACGGGACGGACCGCTGCCGCCTCCGCCGCGCGAGGACCCACCACCACCGCCGGCCTTCGAGCGACCCTTGTCCGCCCCCAGGCCGGAGCCGGTCGACTTCATGCGGTCGGCATCCGCTTTCCCCCGCGCCGCCGCCTTGTCGCCCTTCGCTTTCATCATCGCGGTGTGGAGCTTTCCATTCTGCTCCATCATCGCGACTTCCTGCGCCGTGCGGCCCTCCAACAGCGCAGCCTTACGCGCTATTTCGGCCTCACGGAAAGGCGCTTCACCTTCATGAAGCGCCCGCGCCCTCTCCAGCCGGAATTCCAGCCAGTCACCGAGACGGTCAGCGAGAGAACGAGGCTGCTCGTATTCACCTTCCTCGTATTCGCCTTCATCATCTTCGGTTTCCGGTGCGGCAATTCCTTCCGAACGCAGCGCCATTGCGGGGTCCGGTGCAGCTGGAATGGGAGGCAGTTCTATCGTCGCCTCTTCCGGGGACTCCGGCGGAGCCTCCGGAGTTTCGTCCCTTGATGGAAGGGTGTCGGCGAAATCCGGGACCGGCGGTGGTGCGTACGAGGAATCACCGCTCCAGGGGCCGCGGACCAGGATCCCGTTCGGATCGTCCACGTCGGACACGGTGCACCTCCCTCCAGGGACTTGACAGACAGTGGGGTCTCGTGTGCACGCGCGTGCACGTGCACGTGTGCACGCTTTACGCGCGCGAGGCCCCGCCGGAGCCCGGCGGGGCCTTCGTTGGTGACGGTCAGTTACGCGGGCCGTGCTGCTCCAGCACCTGCTTCGCGTACTGCATGAGGTGGTTCCACAGCCGCGCGTCGCCCTCGGCTCGCTTGTCGATCGCGAGCTTGAACAGGCGGCACACGCTGGTGAATCCGGGAATGACGTCGTCGCGTCCGGCTTTGACGTCCTTGGTGATTCGGGATCGAGTAACGCGGAGCCAGAATTCCATCCGGCCCATCTCGCCGCGACTTTCGATCGCCTTGCGCTCTTCGTCCTGCAGCCAGTCGTTCCGCCCTTGAATGGAGCGTTCGACGCTGGTGAGGGGGCGCGTCACGCCGACTCCCTGTTGCCCAGGTCGTAAATCGACGTGGGACGACCATAGCGGGAATTCTGGTTCTGTGCATCCTGCTGCGGCGGATTAGGTGCGGCCTGGAGCGGCTGCGGGTTCCTCTTCTGCTGCCTTTCCAGCTTCTTTTCCTTCCTTTCCTGGGCCGTGTTTTCAACGGCCTCGTCGTGGGCGCGGCGCTTGTAGGCGCTCTTTTCCAGGCCCGCGGTGAGGTTGTTGAGGTTCTTGAGCACGTTCCCGAGGGCCTTTTCGACGGGCATCGCGCGCATCCTCGCGTGGTACCAGCGGTCACCCTCCACGTGCGTCTCGCGCAGGTGAACGCGGGTCTCCAGCGCGAGGATCTCCATGCTCTTGCCGATGTCCAGCAGGACCCGCTGAACGTCGGCCAGGTACCGGGCGGTTGCCTCCGGGCTCTGCGCGACGTCACGCAGAGGGGGGTCGGTTGGGTCGTTGCTGGTCATGCGAGAAGACCTCCAAGTCTCGGGGGATCGGGGGGAGGGGAGGGAGTTCGTGTCCCCGAGGCGTGTGTGCGAGCCGGGGCGCGGTCGGTACGGGCTGATCGGTCGCGGGCCGCTCTGGGCGGGCGCGGGGGTGATCTGGGAGGCTTTGCTGTGGCGTTTCGGCGCCTTCACCGCGCTCCCGAGGCGCTGACTTCGTCTCGGGGGCCGGTGGAACCGTCGAAACAGCTCGTTTGTGCAGGTCACTGCTCCGGGCGGTAGCCCTCACGAAGCAGCTCGGTGGCCTCCTGGCGGTACTCGGAGGCAGTGCCAGGGGAAGAGACCTCCAGTTCGCGCTGGATGTCGGCGAGGGTCGGCCGGCTGGTGTCATCACCAGCGGCGAGGATCATCCGGGCGACCTTGCGGACCGCGCGCTCACGCGGCTTGAGCTTCGCGGTGTCCTCGGCTTCGACCGCGCGCCGCTCGATTTCGGCGATGGCCCGCCGCGTTTCGGCAGCAGCGTTCTCGGCTTCGGCGGCTTCCTTCTTGGCACGCGCGATGTCGGCGAGAGCGACCTCCTGGCCGCGCTCCTCCTCCGCCTTCTTGCGGTCGGCTTCAGCAGCGGCGCGACGCGTTTCGGCGTTGGCCCGCTCCGTTTCGGCAGCGATCCGATCCGCTTCGGCGGTAGCGCGTCGGGCTTCGGCGATGGTCTGGGTCTCGATCGCTTGTGCCTCCGCGGCAGCGACCCGGTCGGCCTCCGCCGCTTCCTTCCGCTTCTGTGCCGCCTGGCGCTCCAGCTCGGCTGCGCGGAGGTCCGTTTCCGCCTTCGCCTCGCGCTCCTGGGCTTCCTTGCGCTCCGCCTCCGCCTCGCGGGTGCGGGCTTCGGCGATCACAGCGTTGTCGAGGGCTTCCTTTTCCAGCTCAGCGGCCCGCTCTGCGGCGCTGACCTGGGCCTGGGCGTGAGCGCGAGCCTGGCCGGTCTGGCCGTCGACCTCGGCGCGCACCGTTTCGACCTTGCCTTTGGCGCGCAGGCGGTCGGACTCAGCCTCGGACTTGGCGATCTGGCTGCGGGTCTCGGCATCCAGGCGCCGCTGCTCGGCTTCCTCCTCACGCTCCTGAGCTGCTTGTTCCTGCTCGTCGGGCATGGCCAGGGCCTGGGCGACGGTGTAGCCGTAGGGGGCCATCTTCATCGGCAGCAGCTCGTCCTCGGTGGCCTTGGTGAGGTCGCCCTTGTACTTGCGCTTGAGCCACTGCTCGTAGGCGATGAGCTGCTGGTCGCGGCGGATCATCTCCGGGTAGGAGGTGACGCCCCACAGCCGCATCCGGCGGAAGATGCGGGCCGTCGCGACTGGGGCGAGGATCCACCGCAGCCACGGGATCGAGTCGCGTTCGGCCTGGTCAGGCCGAACAACGCGGTCGATGGCGGTACGGCCAAGTTCGACGACCGTGATGAAGAGGACCGGCACGACGCCGTGGGCGCCGGCGGCGACGTAGTCCAGCAGCTTCCAGGCCCCCTCCGGGGCGCCGGACGCGGCGTTGAGGACGACGGTGGCGGCCGTCAGCAGCCACACCGGGTAGCGAATCCAGCCGATGGGGCGCTTGAGCCAGGCCATCAGCAGGTCGACCGCGATCATCACCATGATGCCGACGTCGACGCCGACCGCGAACAGCTGGCCCTTGCCCAGCGAGCCGAAGCGCAGCTCGGTGAAGGCGAAGTCCGCGACGTGCTCGAAGGACAGGTACAGGCCGATGCCTGCGAGTGCGAGCGCAGCGGCCACGATCGCTGCGGCCGTCCACTTCTGGGTGCCGGTCAGCTTCCCCGGGGAGGGCGTCGTTCCGGTTCCGCTTTCCGCCTCCGAAGTGAACTCCGGTGCGTCCGAAACGGTGTCGGGCGTCTGCGAAACCGGCGTGAGGGTTCGCGAAACGGCGGCCGGTGAAGCCGAGTCGGGGTCGGGTTCGGCCGCGGTTCGCGGCCAGGCGGTGATCGTCATGGGGGCCTCCGGAAGGGGTCGTTCAGGACGGGGTCGAAACGGCGGCCGGTGCTCGCGAAACGCGTCGGTGCGTCCCCGAAACGGCGGTCGGTGCGGCTGGTTGCTTGCGAAGCGGACGCCGACTCGCCCCGCTCCGGGTGCGCAAAAGACCGGCGGCCCAGGGGGTGGGCGGCCGGTCTGGGGAGTGCTGCCGGGCGGGCTCGAAACTGCCTGCGGTTCCCGCCGGGCGGGAGCGAAACGTCAGGCGGAGACGGCGGGCCAGTGGTCGGTGCTGTATCCGCGTTCGACCAAGGCGGCAGCCAGGTAGTCGGCCGCCTCGGCCTCGTCAATGCGCATCTCGTGCCGGGCGAACGCCAGGCAGGCGACCTGCATCGCGGTCACCTGCTCCGGCGAGGTCGTCGGCTTCAGCACCGCCTCCCGGATCAGGTGCTCTGCCACGCTCATCAGGCGGACGTGCCGCTGCCTCGCGAGGCGCTCGGTCTTCCTTGCACGCAACTTCTTGATCATCTCTGGTCTCCTATCAACGACTGGGCGAACGGATAGGCCGGCCGTCCGCGAGGGCGGGCGGCCTGATGGAGTGCTGCGGGAGAGCCCGCCCTGTCCGGCTCCCCTTCACCGCCCGTCCCGGCCGCCAGGGTTTAGCGGTCGATGCGGGCGGATCAGGCAGCCTGCAGAGCAGGTCAGGCAGCGGACCGGCGGCGGGTGGAGCGACGCTTGAGGGCGCGGCGCTCGTCCTGGTCGGTGCCGCCCCAGACGCCGAAGCGCTCGTTGCGCTCCAGGGCGCCCTGGAGGCAGCTCTCCATCAGCGGGCAGCGGCGGCAGACGGCCTTGGCCTCCTCGATCTGGAGGAGCGCGGAGCCGGTGTCGCCGATGGGAAAGAACAGCTCGGGGTCCTCGTCCGCGCAGACCGGGCGGGGCCGGGCGGGCGCCGCGGCGGTGGAAATAGCGCCGTAGTAAGGGGTGCGTACGATGGAGTGGTTCATCAGGGCCTCCCAGAAGGTCCGGTTGTACGAAGCGGCCCCGGGGATGCGAGCCCTGGGGCTGTTCTGTGTCGGCGGCCGGATGGCCGGAGCGGGGGAGCTCCCGGCGCTCTCCACCGACCCCGGCCGGGAAGGCTCGGGGTCGACGGGCAGAGCCGGGTCAGCGCTGCTGCTTGGACTGGCGTTCGTGGTAGGCGTCCTGGAGGCGGGCGAACCGCTCGTGAATCGGCGCCCCCTCCGCACACGGCGTCTCGCCCTGGCAGTCCGGGCAGTCGGCGGTGTGCTTGGCGGAGTCCTCGAACGCCTTCATGTAGCGGACGAACAGGCCGTCGGTCGGTCGGGCACTCATCGGCGGTTGGCCTCCGACCTCTTGTTCTGCTCCGCGTTCTTCCGCGAGAGCTCAGCGCGTTCCTCGTCGGTCAGGCTGGTGATCACGCCGCCACCTCCCAACCGGCGAGCGCCGGGGTGATGGTGGGCAGGAGCACCAGGGCGAGTTCGCGAGCAGCGGCCTCGGGCTCCGGGCCGCGGTCGTTGTCCTTGCGCTCGATGTCGTCGATCACCTCTCCGAGACCGGCCGTCGGCCGCGCCACGGTGCGTGTCATGCTGTGCTGCATCAGGTCCTCCGAGTCAGGTCCTGGACAGCCCCGGGCCGCAATCCCAAGGCTGTCGCGATCACTCCCCAGTTGGGGAGTTGACTGCTTGTACGAGCAGCCACGGCCCCGGCCGCCCCTTTACGGAGTGGCCGGGGCCGTGGTCGTTCGTCCAGAGCGGGTCAGCGCGCGCGGCGCTTCGGGTGGAGCGTCTTGAGCGGCACCGGCGGCGCGCCCAGCGGCGCGTCACCGTCGGGCAGCTGCGCGCGCCGGGTGTCGGTCTCGCGGACCGCCGACTCGGTCGACGCCCATCCCATCTCGCGCAGCAGCCACAGGAGCCGGCCGTCACCGGGCTCGTCGTCCGCCGGCACCTGCTTCTGCGTGGCGATCTGGCTGACGGCCGGGGTGGGCGCGACCTTCGGCTTTCGCAGCACGTGGGTCGGGCGCCGGACCGCGGTCTCCTTGATGGCGTCGGTCAGGGCCTGGCGCCACTCGGGGATCGTCATGTCGAACTCGACACGGCGGTTGCTGCCCCGGCAGTGGATCGCGGTGGCGACGTCGGCCTTGCCGGTGTGGTGCGGGACCAGCTTCTGGACCTTGCTCTGCATGCCGTTGATCGGGCACCAGGTTCCGCAGTCCTCGCAGACCAGAACGGCTTTGAGAGGGTCGCGAAGGTCGATGTGCGAGGGCGGGAGCTGGGAGAGCTTGATGGCGGGGCAATTGCTGGTGCGCTTCGTGCGGGTCCTGCGGGGGCGTTCCTTGGCGGTGGGCATCGCGGCGGTGATGGCCATGGGGGTCTCCTCATGTGCGAAGTGGGGAAGGGGGTGCGTCGCGGTGCTCACTCCGCCCGCCAGGCCGCGCGGGTGACCCCGGCGTCCTGGCGGACGGACAGCGCATAGCGCTGCGACGTGCAGTAGGAGTCGAGAGCCCGGGGATTTGGTGTTGCCATCAACCCGGCCCCCTCTTGCGAGGCGGACGACTTCCTACGGTCTTGCGGTGGTGCTCACTCGGTGCTCCCGGAGGATCACCGAGGTCTACATGCATCAGGTTGCCTCAGGTACCCTCAGGTGTCAAGCGGTATAGTGAGGCAACCAGATGGAACCGAAGGAGGCGAAGGCACATGACCGGGCCGCCATCCCGAGCCGACAATCGGGCGCCGTACGCACGCATCGCGGGCCGCTACCGCGACCTGATCAGCTCCGGGGAACTCTCGCCGGGGGACCTCCTGCCCAGCATCAAGACGCTGGCCACCGAGTGGGGGGTCAGCACGGCCACCGCGGACCGGGCAATGAGGCTGCTGCGCGAAGAGAAGCTCGTGCAGGGCATCCCGGGTGTCGGCACCGAGGTGTTGGCGCGTCCCATCGCGCTGTCCTCCGGGGCGGAACGCCACGACCGCAGCAGCAAGACACAGTCGTCGTGGGGCGTCGGCGAGAAGTCGTCCGGCCACACTGCCGGCATAGTCGAGGCTCCCGAGGACGTCGCTCACGTGCTGGGTATTTCGCCTGGTGACGACGTGATTCGCCGCAGCCGTGTCTACCGAGACGGTCATGGCATCGTCTCCCACTCGACATCGTGGATCCCGGCCGAATTCGCGCAGGTCGTACCGGAGCTGGCCCGGAGCGAGCGGCTCAAGGGCGGGTTGTCGCTCGACTTGATCGCTCGGGCTACCGGGCGGCACGTCGTGCAGCGCGTGGATGAGGAGACAGCTCGCATCGCAACGGATCGCGACCTTGAGCTCTTGGAGCTGGAGGCTGGCACCGTCGCGGCGATCCTCGTGCTAACCGCGCGCTTCTTGGACGCCGACGGCGAGCTGCTGGAGTACGGCGTGGACTTGGGCGCCCCCGGTCGCACCCGCAGGACCACCTCGGAGGTCTCGCGGTGACCGCGCGCGACACCGTTCTCCTGGATGACATCCTCGTCAACTGCCTTGAGCGCCGCCTCGGCGTGCTCCTGCACACGCAGCGCGCCGACACCCTGACTTTGGAAGGAAGGTTCGAGATCAGCCGCATCTCCGAAGCCCTGGCCGGACGGGCCGAGCCCGCGCCGCGCGCCATCCTGATGGCCGGGATGCCGGGCGCCGGCAAGACGACTCTGGCCCGTTCCCTTGAGCAGGCCGGGATGGTGCGCCTCTGCCCTGATGAGGAGATGTTCCGCCGCTACGGTCACTACGGCCGGGACTTCCCCCGCGGCCAGTTCCGTGTTCGGGAGGCCCCTGTGCTCATGGACATCGCGCTGGAGCTCCAGGAGCTCCTGGCGGCCGGACGGGATGTCGTAGTCGACCATGGGTTCTGGACCCCGGAAGAGCGCGGCCAGTGGGCGGCGACCGCGATGGAGGCCGGCGGCGTTCCTGTCCTCGTCTACCTGCCGGTTGCGCACAAAGTGCGCTGGGAACGGATCCGGGAGCGCAACGCAAAGTCGCTGGTCGACGCGAACAGCATCGAGTTCAACGAAGAGGACCTGCTCAGGTTCGCGGGCCGCTTCCACCCGCCGACGGCTGACGAGCCACACATCGTCTACGACGGTCACCCGGAGCACGTGCTGGCGAAGCTCCGCTCTGCACGCCTTTCCACAGATGGCGGTCGACATTGACTCCCACCTCCCACTCGCCACACCAAGCGCTCGGTAACTGTCTGGTGGGGCCATCACACTCGCGGGAGCCGGATCGCAACATCACAGCGCGTTGTCGAAGCTCATGGGCATCGAGCTTCACGGGTTTTCAACACCCACGTACACATGGGATTTGAGGCCCGAGACTTAGGCTCGCGGCCATGACGATGACGGAGGGGAACAGGGTGGGGAAGCTCAACAGAGCGGGGTGGCGACCGGACCGGCTGCGCGAGCAGCGGGAGGCCCACGGCCTGACTCTGGAAAGGGCAGGTGAGCAGCTTCGGCAGGTCGCCGAGCAGGCCAAGCTCAGGGGCATTCCCGCCGCGAATCCGCAGACTCTGTGGCAGCACGAGCAGGGTGAGGTCTACCCGGGGCCGCACTACCGGCGCGCCTACTGCCTGCTGTACCGGGCGACCGAGCCTGACTTGGGGTTCCGGAGTGCGCTGCCGGGCGAGGAGACGAGTTTCAAGCTGACGCCGATGGATGACCGTCTCAACGGCGCACACGTCCTGGCTGTCGAGCGGGCGATTCACCGCATCTCGCCGGGCACCGAGGATGCTGGGCACTTTGCCCTGCAGCAGCGGATCATCGACGCGTGGAAGCGCCGGCACACCGGGGGCGACCCGCACCGTCCGGTCCTGATCCTGGTGGGCGGATTTGCGGGTAGCGGGAAAACCGAGCTGGCGAGGTTCTTCGTCCAACTCACCGGCTGGCCATTGCTCGACAAAGACCCGCTCACCCGGTCGCTCGTAGAACGGCTCCTGGTGGCGCTAGGCGGCGACCCGAATGACCGGCACACCGATCTCTACCGAACCCAGGTCCGGCCGGTGGAGTACGACTGCTTGATGCAAAGTGCGCTGGCGAACATCAAGTGCGGGATCAGCACCGTGCTCTCGGCTCCGTTCATCTCCGAGATGACTGACCCGGACTGGATGCGGCGCCTGTCCAACCGGGCCGCGGCCCTGGGCGTCGACGTCTTCCCCGTGTGGGTGCGCTGCGACGAGGAGTCGATGCGCGAGTACATCTCCTTCCGGTCCGCGGCTCGGGACGCCTGGAAGCTCCAGCGGTGGGACGAGTACATGGCCACGATCGACTTGGACCTGCGCCCGGCGGTGCCGCACCTGGTCGTCGACAACAGGTTGGGCACCGCGGTGACACTCGCGGACCAGGCCCGGCAGGCGATGGGGGCGATGTACGAGTGAGCCAGCAGGGCGTGATCCTTTACGGCCCGCCGGCGGCGGGCAAAGACACCGTCACCTCCGCGCTCACCGAGCGGAGTCCGCGGTACGCACAGTTCGCGCGACTCAAGGTGGGAACGGGCAGGTCTGCTGGCTACCGGGTGGGCACTGCGGAGCAGCTGCGCGAGTTGGAGGCCGCGGGCGACGTCGTCTACGCGAATGCGCGGTACGGCAACACGTACGCCATCGACCGCCCGGGCCTGGACACGGCGTTCGCAGCCGGGGTGCCGGTGGTGCACCTCGGACAGATCGACGGCATCCGCACCCTGGTCGACGGGTACCCGGCCACCTGGACGGTTGTGCTGCTGTGGTGCCCGCGCGAGGTGACCGAGCAGCGATCCGTCGGCCGGGGCGACAGCGACACCACGGCGCGCCTGGCAGCGTGGGAGGCGACCCGCGAGGACCTGAACACGCACCCGGACATGGCCTGGGACCTGACGGTGGACACCACGGCGGCCTCACCGCAGGAAGCGGCGCGGCTCATCGACCAGTTGCTGGTGCAGCGGGCGGGAGCGGCGACGGCATGAGCGCGGGCTACGGCTGGGCGAGTCGGTCCAAGGCGTCGGCGAGCGTCAGCTCACCATCCTTGGCGTCGCTCCAGCGTGCCAGCGTGGACGCAGCCGCGCGCAGCATCTCCGGCGGTAGGCCGGCAGCCGCGAGCGCGTCGGCGGCTTCCTCCAGCTCCGGGCCCCAGCGCCAGGCGCGCGACGCCGTCTTGGCGACGTACTGCGGCTCGGATAGGTACGAGTCGGTCCTCCGGGAGGCGACCTCGAGGAGCTCCTGGTCGACGCCATGCTCGCGCGCCATGCCGACCGCGAGCGCCACCAGCACGCGGCTCGTCTTCTGGAAGCTGGCGTACGACAGCTTCAGCGCGGACGCCTTCCCGACCTCCGTGCCCAGAACGGCCGTCCGGACGGCGGTGCCCGCGAACAGCGCCTCGATGCGCTCGGTCGCGACGGTCGGGCCGGACAAGTACAGGGTTGGCGTCTTGCCTCGCACCGGCGGGGAGCCGACGACGCCGCCATCCACGACCGTCGCACCCGGTTCCAGCAGCGCGGCGATCCGTTGTGCGCGCTCAGGGCTGATGGCGTTCGCCTCCACGTACACCCCGACAAAGCGGTGCCCGGCGACATTGCGGGCCAGGTCCTCGGCAGCGGCTGGTGGGCAGAGGCTGATGACGATGTCGCTGCGGTCCAGCAGTTCGGACAGTGTGGCCATGGGCGTCAGAGCGAACTTGGCGGCGCGCGCCGCGGAGGCGGCGCTGCGCCTGGCCTCGCACCACAGGATCTCGGCCGCGTTGGTCGCGGCGCAGGCGGCGACGGCGGCGCCCATGCTGCCGGGGTGGAGGATGCCGACGGTGGGCTGGTCCACGGTGCTACTCCGCGTTGTTGAGCAGGATGTTGATGGCGTCGGTGACGTCGTCGACGACGTGGTGCGCGGCGGTGAGGTCTTCGGGCCAGGGTCGGCCGCGCAGCCAGATGGTGCGCAGGCCGGCCTGGTGTCCGCCGCCGATGTCCCCGGCCGGGTTGTCGCCGATCATCCAGCCGCCGTCCGTGAGGTTCACGCCGCAGCGGGAGGCTGCGAGTTCGAAGAGGCGCAGGTCCGGCTTGCGGATCTCCAGGTCGCCGGAGACCGCGACGCCGTCGACCAGGTCAATGAGGCCGGTTGCGGCGAGTTTGGCGCGCTGGATGTCGCCGGCCCCGTTGGTGATGATGCCGATCGTCCACGCGGCAGCGCGCAGATGGGCCAGGCCCTCAAGGACCTCCGGTCGGCAGGTGACGGCGGCCGCGATCAGGTCGACGTACTCCTGCCACAGCTGCGCGGCGGGCACCGCCAGGCCGAAGGCGTGGCGCAGCCGGGCAAAGTCGTCGGGATTCGCACGGTCGGCCAGCTGGGTGCGCAGCCACCGTTCGGCATCTGGCGTGAGGTCGTGTGCACGGCACAGGCCGGCCACGGCGTCGCTGAGCGCCGACTGCCGGTCGGCCAGCGTGCCGTCCAGATCGAAAAGCGCGAGGCAGGACACGGGCAGGGACCTTACCGGGCATCGGGGGCAACGCAGTTCGCGGTGACGGCGCCTCCCGAATGGAGATCGCATCGTGTATCTTTCAGAGATCCATCGATCTTGAAAGGCTGCGCTATGTCCGACCCGGACCGCTTGAAGCGGGTCGACGCCCTACTTGACGACGTCCTGCCGCCTCCGTCCGTGCGCGCGAAGTTGCGTCTCGCGGCTGGCCTCACTCAGCAGGAAGTGGCAGAGGCCGTGGGCGTGAAGCGTCTTGCCGTAGCCCGTTGGGAGTTGGGTCAGACCCACCCCCGACGTCCGCACCGTGCGGTCTACATGCACCTGCTCAAGCGGCTCGCGGAGCGGTATCCCGAGGCCGCTGAGCTGGATGAGGGCATGCCGACGCCGGCCTCGGAATCAAGGGGGTCGGGGTGACGTAAGCCACCGGCCGCGCGCGCCAAGAAGGTGGAGTGGCATCCACTGTGGCCTCGCGCGGCCCGTCTGGGCCGACCGGATTCGCATCCGCGTCGGCCGCCCAGTCTCCGGTTGGCCCCGGTTCTGGGCTCCAGCTCATAGAGCTGGGTCTTTCTTCACCTAGAACAACCCCGCTTTGGCAAGCGGGTCGGAAGTCGCCCCTGGCAGGGGGCTTCCCCCATCGGTTCCGTCGGCCCTGGCAGGCCGCCGAAACCACCCGTCCAAGTCACCGAGAGAGCAAGGAGGTCGCCTCTGGTTCTTCGTCCGGCCGCCCGCTCCTCACGGAGGGGACGGTCCTTCCCACCCACAGCGTTAGCTATAAGGAAGGTCGGTTCTCGTCATAGTGCACGACCAGCGTCCTCATTGCCAGGCGGCCACCGCCTGGTTCACCCCCATCTGTCCGCTTCGCCGCTTTGAGAATGGCCCTCAGCGGTATGTTTTTGCGTCCCGTGTGGCGGGATTCATTCGCAGGAACATGCCGGTCCGCTCCCGCCAGGCGGGAGCGCTCAACCGTGGCCGCTCTGTCCACAGGGCATCCGGGTCAAGGTGCCGGATGAAGATTTTTTCGGCGCCTGTCACATCCAGCTCTCGCGCCCTCCCTTCTCTGTACGTGATCCCGTCTCCTGCCCTGTCGGCTCCTCCCGCTCCCGCTCAGCCGGGGGTGTCCGGTTTGGCTGATGGTGTTGCCGGCATGACACATCAGCACTCGTTCCTGCGGGTGGCGCGGTGAGCGCCGTGGCGGCACCGGCCGCCTTGATGGTTCCCGCCCCGCGTCCTTCCGACGATGGGGGCGCGGTCGACGTGCTGCCCGGCCTGTACGTGCCGGAGGCACGGCAGTGGCTGTCGACAACGTCCGGCCGAATCGCGCCCGAGGGCTACAGCTGGATGCAGGCGGTCCACTGGGTGGCCGGGTCTGGGCTGTACGAGCCGCGACGTCACCGGTCGCACGGCCCACGGTCGTTCGGGACGACGACGGTGTTCATCGCGCAGCTGCTCGCCGAGCTGTCGCCGTGCCGTCCGGGTCTCGCCTATCTGATGCGCCGCACCGGCCTGAGCGAGCGGGCGGTGGAGTACCACCTGGCGATGCTGCGGGAGGCGGGACTGCTGGCGTACGTCGTGCGGGGCACCCGGGTTCGTGGCGAGCAGGCGCAGGCCAGCGAGTTCGCCCGAACTGTGCCAACGGAGTTCGACGTCGCGCTGGGCATCCGTACGGCCGGCGCGGGCACCGAGCGCCGGATGACCGGGATCGCGGAGGCGGGCCGGGTACTGATGGGGCGTCTGGCGAAGAAGGCGTCTCGGCGGGTGCGGCGGCCTCGGTCGAAGTCGCCCTCCAAGGCCCCCGCGATGGCTGCCCGTAGGGGTGCTGGCAGGGCGTCTGGGACGGCTGTTTCAGGCGGGTCCCGTTGCACCCCAATGGGGGGTAGTGCTGATGGTTCTTCTACTGCGGGTGCTACTTACTCCCCCCCTGAGAGCAAGCTCGCAAGCGGGGCGAGCAAGTCCCCCACGCCGAAGAAGTCCAAGGCGAAGGCCGGCCGCCGGACGCTGAACCAGGTCGGTCGCCGCTACCAGCTGGCGCGTGAGCTGGCTGAAGAGCTGGACTGGCTGCGCGGCTGCTCGGTGCCCCGGATCGCCTGGGTGGCCCGGCACATCGCCGACGCCGGCTGGAGCATCACCGACATCCATGCCTGGCTCGCCTTCCGCGGTGAGGCCGCACGGGCCCGCCGGGCCTCCGGCCTGCTCGCCACCCTGCTCAAGGACGCCGAGAAGATCCTCGACACCCCCGAAAAGCGAGAGCTGGCCCACGAGCAGTGGCGCGCCGGTCAGGAAGCCGCCCGCCGCGAGCGCATCCGGCAGATCCGCGCCCGACACGAGCGGTTCGAGGGCGACTGGGAGCGCCCTGAAAGCCCCGCCGTCCAGCAGCAGGTCGACGCCGCGTTCGCCGCGGTCCGGGACATCGTCGCAGGCCGCACCCGCTCCGGATCCACCCGGGACGAGGACTGCGGCCAGGAGCAGCCTGAGCTGAGCGGCGGCGTGGACGGCCTGGACGAGGCCGAGATCGCACAGGCCCGCGCAGAGGCCAGCCAGCGCCTGGCGCTGGGCGACACCAACCTGATCGAGGACGCGTTCGCCTCCATGGGGCCGGAGGCCGCCGAGCAGCTCTACGGCCGCACGCTGCTGCACCGGGCCAGGCAGCTGGCCGCAGGCTCGCGCAGCACGCTCATGACCATCGGACACCGGTAGGAGGCCGTGATGACCGAGATGACCACACCGGCCCACCAGCCCGGTGGCGGAGAGCTGTCCGGCGTCGACCTGGCCCGAGTCGCCCTGCACTCGGCCCGTGAGGCCGCGAAGAAGCGCGGCGAGAATGCCACCCCCCGTACCCGACGCCGGGAAGTCGCCACCCGGCGCGGCGTCGACGGCCGCGACCCGCAGGGCTTCGGTTCGGTGCTGCAGCGGCTGATGGCCGACCGGGCCTGGGACCTGCCCGCCGCCGGCGGCAGCATCCTTGACCGCTGGCCGGACATCGCGGCCGCCATCGCCCCGCAGCTGCCCCACAACGTCGCCGCCACCGCCTTCCACGCGGAGACCGGACAGCTGGACCTGCAGCCCGCCTCACCCGCCTACGCCACGCAGCTCCGGCTGATCACCCCGCGCATCATCATCGCCGCGAACCAGGCGACGGGCACCACCACCGTGCGCCGGGTACGGGTCCTGCCCATCGGCAACCTCCCGACGCCCACCACGGCGACGCAGGCCCCGGCCACCGCCAAGCCCGCCGAGCCCCCCAGGCCGGCCGAGCCGACCCAGCCCTCCGACGGTTTCCGCCAGGCACTCGCAGCGCACCGGGCCGCATGGTCCGGCCAGCCCGTCGACCCGGCGCTCCAGGAGGCCATCGAGCAGCAGACCCTGGCGCTGCGCCGCATGTCGGCGAGAGCCTTCCCCGAGACCAGGCCACAGCCGGAGGACCTGCCGCAACCCATCGAAGCCAGCCGCTCTCACCGGCGCCGCGAAGCCGCCACCACCCGCGCGGCCGCGCTGCACCGGGCCCGGACCGAACGAACCCGGCAGCAGACCACAGCCACGCCGACGAGCACGCCCTTGCGCAACACTGCATGAGGCGCACTCAGGCGAGTGTCTCGGTGTCACCGAACCCTGGTCGTGAACGCCGTCGTCGAAGACGACGGTCAGCGGCTGCGTGCCGTGATGGCTGGTGGTGGTCAAGTCTTCGGCGAGTCGGCGGTAGAAGTCGCTAGCCATGGCCCAGGACCCGTCCGGGATCGCGTGACCGCCAAGTTCAGCGGAGGCGGGCGTCGTTGATGCCAGACACGATCGAGCGATACGGCACAGGCCATGCGACAGCCGGATCCGGCCGAGGGCAGGGAAACACCACCGCCCGGCTGGTGTGGTCGCCCAGGATTCGGTCGTGTCGAACTCCATGAACCATCGTCGCGCCACGACCGCCCTGGCCGCCATCGCGCTTGCCGCACTGTGTGCCTCGGGCTGCGGCGCCGATTCGCCGCCCGAGCAGCAAAAGCGTCTGGACAAGGCCGCCGGCCTCGCCGAGTTCAAGGTCACATGCACCAAGGACATGTGGGACCGCACCCGCAAAAGCGGCCTCGACAGAGAGGACGACGACGAGTTTGACAAGGTCAAGCCGGTCAAGCTCGGCGGCGATCAAGGCAAACGCGGCCTGATCCAAGTCACGCTCACCGGCCCGCAGCTGGTGGAGTACCTCCGCAAGCTCGACCACGACGCCCACGGCGGCGTCAACATGTATGGCCAGCGCCCCGGCGATAACGAGCCGATGGCGCGGCGCATGTATGACGCCATCACCCCCGTCATCGACCACATCAAACAGGGCCAGCCCCCACAGACCGTGCCCCAGGCCGTCGTCGATGACGCGGTCGCCCCGGCACCCTCCGCCACCTCCGCCGACAAGACCTGACCCACCAGCCCGACACCGGTGCGTCCTCGAACGACTGCTGGTCGCCGATGGCCTGGTTCGTAGCGGGGTGAGCCGGCGGGCGCGCTACGGCGATCGTCGGCAAGGTGGACTCATGCCCCCCGCAACGTGGTGCACCCTCCGTCCTCTGAGGGCGGCCGTCGCGTCCACGTGAATGCCACCCCCGTCGGTGTCGTCTACGGTGTGGCCGATCTGCTGGAATTCCTGCGCCGAGCCGGCCTGGATCCCGAGGACGTGCGACTGAACGACCCGATGACCAAGTGGCGCGGCACAGGGCCAGCCCCAGGACGGCGAGCATGGCACTGAGCACGGTGCTGGGCAATCCGAACGAGAGCTGATCACGGGACCGGTGCAGGCAGCCCCTGAGCGACGGGCGCCTCGGAGGACTCCGGGTGGCGGTGGTGCTGGTCACCGCAGTCTCGGCGGGGAGTTCCGCACCGGCACCCGCCCGGACGGATGCTGACGGGCGGCGGCCCGGCCAGCCCGTGCGTACCGTCGAAGCCATGCGATCGCTCTGGCAAGGCACGGTCTCCTTCGGCCTGGTCGCACTGCCCGTGGACATCTATGCAGCTACCGAAGATCACGGGCCCGGTCTTCATCTCGTGCATGCGGCCGATGGCGGTCGCATCCGCCACCGGCGGGTGTGCGAGCTGGACGGTCGGGAGGTCAGGCCGGAGGAGACCGCCCGCAGCTGGGAGGCACCCGACGGCCGCACGGTGGTCATCCACGATGCCGACCTCGAGGCCCTGCCGCTGCCCACGAAGCGTGTGATCGAGGTGTTGGGCTTCGTCGACGAGAGCGACGTCGACCCGCTGCTGTATGCCCGCCCGTACTGGGTGGGCGCCCACGGCCCCGGAGCCCAGAAGCCGTATGCCCTGCTGGTCGAAGCCCTGGCTCGGACCGGTCGGCTCGCGGTGTGCAAGGCGGCCCTGAGGTCGCGGGAGAGACTGGCCGTGCTGCGGCCGCGCAACGGAATCCTGGTACTGCACACGCTGCACTGGCCCGAGGAGATCCGTGACCCCGGCGATCTGTCCAGCCCGGCGCCGACCACTGACCGGGAGCTGGAGATCGCCGAGCTGCTGATGACCGAGATGGCGGGCGTCGACCTCACCGAGCTGCACGACGACTACGCCCAGGCGCTGAACCTCCTCGTCGACAGCCTCGCCGCCGGCCGCACGACATCACCGCCCCTTGAGCCGCAGCCGCCGGTGGACCTGATGGCCGCGCTGGAGAAATCTGTGCGCGACGCCCAGCGCGCCCGCAACGGGGTCTAAAAAACTTGCTTCTGAAGTTCGATGGGCTGATCTCGAGACTTCATTGCCCCGCGAGGAGGAGCGTGGCGGCACATGTTGACCGAAGAGCTGCTGGACTGCGTACGTCTTCTCGTGACGTTCATAGACCGTTGAACACGGTGACGGTGCACCAGCTGGCAAGGTTGACGTGTGCATCTCCCCGGATGCGAGCGCCCCACAGCGCGCTTAGCGTTGCGCCCATGGACAGCCGAATTTACCCGCACGACTCGAAATGGCGACTGCTGAAAGGTTTATGGGTGTCACCCTTGCCGCCCCCACCACCGTCTCTCATTTTCCTAATCGGAGCTGGTGGGGCTCTCGCGATTTCCACTTCTGTACTGGTGGCGGCAGCATTCACCTCTGGCTATCTCACACCATGGGGACAACGCCTCTTTGGCGCGGGCGCACTGATTGCCCTAACTGGCGCGGCCTTTCTCCTAATTGAGATTAGTCACCGTCGACGCCGAATCTTCAGCCTGTATCAATCAGGGTTGGATACCGTCACACGCTCGACCAGAAATTCCAGGGAAGTGAAGGACCAACTGGCGATCGTCGAAATGAGCCTCATCGCCACAGGTGCCTATAAAGAAGCAAGTGACCTGCGAAACGAGCTCCGCCGCATGGGGGTGCTGAGTGGGGAAGAGTAGTTCCATCCTGCGCAGACTAACCCTAATTGCCGTTCCTCCGGCTGTTGCGGTACTTGCAATTTCCGGATTTCAGGTGGAGCATTTGCCGCGCTCATCTTCCAAGCACTGCATCACCACGAAGAGAGCCGCTGCACGCATCCTCGACGCTCATCCAGAGCAGCGAGAAAACTTGGCCACCACAATTTCGAATGAATGCGATGGCCGTTCATTCGTCATCCACTATGAGGTTCACCAGCCGGACCACCCGCACGAGGAGTCGACAAACCAGCCTGACCCGTCACCCTCACCAAGCTCTTCTGACCGGGCCCCGGGTTCCCGCGCATCGTGACAGCCTCCGTCCAGGTGATCTGTGCTAGCGGACGGCCGAGTCGAGCAGTCTGGCAAGACAGAAATATATTGCCTGGAGGGCATGAAAAACCGGTGGTGGCTGCGGAAGTCGTGGATGTGGGTGTGGGGCATCCTGACGGCACTCGGCGGAATCGGGGCGGTAGGGATTGCGCTGTGGCAAGTCCCCTGGTGGCTCGATGCTCACCACCTCCCCAAAATCACACAGCCTCAAGCCACCGCTGTTACCGGTGTGCGCACGGCACTGCTGGCCATGGGCGCCGGAGGCCTAGCGGTAGTCGGCATCCTCTACACCCACCGCACCCTGCACCAAACCCGCGAAGGACAAGTCACCGACCGCTACACGAAGGCCATCGGCCAGATCGCCTCCGACAAGCCGGTCGAGCAACTCGGCGGGATCTACGCGCTGGAGCGCATTATGCGAGACTCGGTGAAGGATCACGCCACCATCGTCGAAGTCCTTGCCGCATTCGTCCGCGAGCACGCCCCCGCTCCGGTCGAGTCTTCCACGCAGAAGCTTGTACAGCTTGCCCGCCAGCGCATGCGGACTGCGAAGACACGGGTCACCCTGCGGCTACGCGGATACGCTGTTGAGTACGACCGGAGCCCGCGCCCGACGGAACCGGTCCAGGCAGCGCTGACTGTGCTCGGTCGTCGGCCGCGGGACCGTGGTGAGCTCTTCCGGCTCAACCTTGGAAACGCCAACCTACGTAAGGCGGACCTGCGCTGGGCCCACCTGGAGGGGGCGGACCTGCGCTGGGCCCACCTGGAGGGGGCGGACCTGTTCGGCGCCCACCTGGAGAGCGCGGACCTGCGTGGGGCCCACCTGGAGGAGGCCCACCTGAACGCCTACCTGGAGTTGGCCCGCCTGCACAGAGCCCACCTGGAAAGGGCGATCCTGGAGAGGGCAGAGCTGCGCGGGGCCCGCTTGGAGGGGGCTCACCTGGAGGGGGCGACACATCTGACGGTTGACCAACTGGTGTCTGCTCGGCCCAGAGAGAGCACTTCCTTGCCCCCGCACCTTGCTGCGGATGACAGGGTCACAGCACGGATCGCCGCTGTGGAAACGGGTGAAAAGCCGTAGACGCCCGGGTCGGCCCACAGGCCGGGCCCGGGCGGAGGCTGCGCGGTGTCGGGGGCGAGGAGAGAGGAGAGCTGGCATCGAACCAGCGATGAGGGAGGGGAGTCCCGCCTCGACACGTACTTGTACAGCGTTGTACGCGAGACCCCGAGCAGCTTCACGATCGAGGTGACGGTGTTGTCCGGCAGAGCCAGCAGGGCGCGGGCGTGCCGGATCTGTTCCAGTAGGGGTGTCACCGTTTCGCCGTGCTGTTCGGCGGGCAGAGCGCCCGCCGAACAGACAGCAGTGGTCAGTGCGTGACGAGGTCGCGCGGTAGGTGGTTGTGCTCGAAGAAGGTCTGCAGGTTGCTGTCGATGGAGCTGGCGAAGCCTTCGGCGAGGTCGGAGGATCCGCGGATGGGGACCGGCAGATGCTGATCGATTGCGAATCGCATCATCCGGGCCATCGCGCGCCATAGTCGCGCGTCGGGCCAGGGACCGACTGCGGCGTGGTGCAGTGCCAGCAGGTGGGCGGCGAGTTCGTCGCCGGCGCCTGCTGCGAACCGCCACCAGTACAGCGCTGCCTCCCATTTTCTGAGTGTGTAAAGCAGGCAGGCGAAGGTGCGGGCGCCGACGGGGTCGTAGTCGGCGGCGAATGCGCCGAGCGCGTCGATGTCGTCGCTGCGCAGGACGATGTGGCACAGGCGCCGTACTTCGGCAAGGACGGCTGCGGGGGCTACTGCTGGGGTGATGATGGGGGTGGGGCGCCGGCGGCGTCCACGGTGCAGGGCGGGGCGGACCGGGGTCGGGCGGACGCCGTTGATTACGCCTCGGGTGATGCGTTCGGTCCGCTGGTGGGCGTGTTCGGCGATGCTTTCGGCGAGGCGTTGGGTGAAGGCTTCCACGTCGTGATCGGCGAACTCGTGGTGGATCTCTGCGGCCTGTTGTTGTAGCAGGTCTTCGAGCATCACTGGCCCCTTCTCGTCATGATCGCTTTGAGGCGTTGCAGACCGATGCATGTGCTGGATTTCGCCGCGCCAGGGGTGGTGCCGAGCCGTTCGGCGATCTCGTCGTACGAGAGCCCCGTCAGGTGGCGGAGGCGTACGGAGTTGGCCTGCAGGGGGGCTTTGGACTCGAGTTCGTCCAGGGCGAGGTCGAGCGCCTCGTGGTGGCCCAGCTCCAGCAGGTAGGTGCTGTCCGGCAGGGTCGCGGCAGGGTCGGCGAAGGGCTGTACGCGCGCGGCGCGGACCTCGCGGCGGTAGAAGTCGCCGATTACGCCGTTGAGGATGGTGTAGGCCATGGCCACCGGCTTGGGGTGAGCCAGAATTCTTTCCCACTTCGCATACATACGGCGGCCGGCCTCAAGGACGGCCTCTTCGGCGTCGCGGCGATCCCGCAGCCGCGAGACGGCGAGTGCAAGGAATGCCTTTTGCTCCTGCTGAAAGAAGACTTCGAAGTCCGCCGGCAGGTCGGCAGCGGGGCGCGTTGCGGGGAAGCGCTCGTTCATCGGCCCTCCCCGCGGCGGGGGGACGACGGCGGCCGCGGCGGCGCCGGCGGACTGGCAGGGGTGGGACGGGTGGTCGACAGATGGGTGCGGAGGTACGCCTGCTGTATTGGTGTGGTGCCGGGACAAGCGTGGTGGTGCTCCGCGACGGTATGGGCGGCGGTGCGGGTTACACGCCGGGCAAGGGCGTCGAGTCCTGCGGCGGTCAACTGATAGGCGCCGATGATCTCCAGCGCCTGCCAGGGCCATGAGTGCCCCAAGTGCTCCACGATCCCCCCTTCCTGAGAGATTCTGACCACCCACGCGATACGGGTGGGGCGGAACGGCCGTTCCTGTCTCTCTCACCGACGAAGGCCCCCCACAGGGTTAACCGTGCGGAGCGGAAAGTGATCGGTCGACTCCGCACCGTGCCCCTGACCTGTGGCTCCAGCGATCCATGGTGATCAACGCCACATGGTCGATATGTTTAATGTCCGGTAACTAATGTTCGAAAATGGCAAGTTCGCCGCGCGATGAGAGCCCCCGGGCCCCTGCCCCAGCGCAAGGGAAGCCAGCGGGCCGGCTCGGGCGACCGCCTCGCGGTCCCGTCACGATCACGCACCCACGGTCCAGCCACCTGGCACGGGGCCCCGGCCACTTGCCGGGCATCCTCTGGAATAATCGGCGCGGTCAGCAGCTCGCCCACCACATGGAGTACGCCCATGGCCGAAGACCCACTCGCACAGAGCGAGCTTGCTGCGCTGACCCGCCGGTTCGAGGAAAACGCCCAGACGACCGATCGCGAATTCGGCATCGTCAAGAGCGACCTGACCGCCCTGCGCCTTCAGGTCGGCAATCTCGACCAGAAGGTCGACCGCCTGGGCGAGAAGCTCGATGGCTTCATCACCGAGCAGCGGCGCGTCAACGCCACGCTCGTGGAGCTGCTGTCCTCCCTCGCGGGCAAGAACCCCAACGCCAGCTGAGCATCCGGGCTATGCCCGGAATATGAACTCGTGTGGCTCCGCCGGATCCGGCGGAGCCACAGTGCGTTACGGGGTGGCGCACGAGTGATCGCGCCTGGCTGCGACCAGGCCGTGCCAGCGGGTGCGGGTAGCGGTCTCGCCGTGAGCGGATCTCACGGGGGTGTCAGCAGGGAAGGGGTGACCGGCACCCAATATGATCGAGCCACGATGGCAGAAACGTTCGATTTTCCGCGTGATCTGGTGGACGCCCAGCTGGAGCTGCGCAGCGTCCGGTCGGAGCTGTCCGCCCTGTACAAGCGCCTGCCCTGGTCAGTGGAGCCGCTACCGGGGTGGACACACACAAAGGACGGCGGCCGCTACTTCGGAACGAAGCGCCCCGACTCCCCAGGCTGGACCGACGAGGAAAAACAGCAGGTCAACGACTTGCGCGCCCGCCAGCTGGAGCTCGTCACCTCCATCTACGTCCACGACTTCTGGGCCTCGTGCACAGACCCGGTCACCGCGCGCTCCGCACTCAAGCACGTCACGGCCCCCGACACCGCTCCGACCCGTGATGGATGACAAGGACGACCTGGCACCGGACGTCTCGCCCCCGCAGGCCGACGTCACGCTCCCGAACGGCCAGCACCTGCAAGCGGCGGTGATCCGCCGGCGCCGCGACCGCTCGGGCGTGTGGTGGTACGACCTGGAAATCGAGCTGCCCGACCGAGTCGACGACCGCCGCCACGGGCCGGCCCTGACCTCCCGCAAGGTCACCTTCTGCGCCCCGCACCCCGTCGTCCAGCGGATCGAGGGCGAGGACTACAGCAGCCTCGACCTCCCCCCGCCCGAGCACCGAAAGCGCTGGCGCCTGTCCCCACCGCCCCAGGGCGACGGCTGGGCCGACGTCTACCTCCACCGCCCCGACTGCGCGCAGGCGGCCTCGGAGGGCGGCCTGGTGACCGACCAGGAGGCACGAGAGGCACTCGCCGGGCCGGACATCACCGCACCGTGCCCGGTCTGCCGCCCCGACACCGTCCTGCAATACGGACGCTGACCGCTGGGCCGGGGCTGCGCCGCGGGCGTCACCAAGGCAGAAGGGCACAGGGCCGCCGGGCGGGGCCGGGACGGTGGGCACAGCAGCTTCCCACCGGAGTCGTCCCGCGGTCGGGGCCCCGCGGTGTGCATGCCACACCCATCCGGCCTCGGGTAGGCGGATCGTGTGCCCCCGGGTGGGTGCCGCGGGGGATCGACATGCTCGCGGCGGGCGGCAGGATGCTGCCGCCGCGCGAGCCGCGGCAGCCGGTGGACCTGATGGCCGCGCTGGAGGCACCCCTCCGCTATGCCCGGCGCGCCCGTGCTGAGCACCTCAGGTGACGCCCAAGTGAAGACCTCGACCGAGCGGGAGCCGAGTTGGCCGGCGGCATCGATGGCCTGAGCGAGGCCGAAGCCGCCATCACCCGCGAAACGGATCCGGCACGACAGGTATGACCGCTGGACGGCCCGGCTCATGCGAAGAGCTGACGCGTAATGACTTGTTCCAAGACAGCAGGTCAACTGGCCTTGTACATATGCATTGCTGACATGTCGACCATCGGGTGTACGGTCATCCAACCGGATGGTAGCTGGGAGTGACCGACCGGTAACAACGTAGAGCTACCCGGCACTGGATCGTCGGGCAGGACAAAGGAGACCAGCTCCCGTGGTGCACTCTCACCGTGGCGCGACGCCGTGCCCGGTCTACGCCCGCCCCAGGCGGGCCTGATGGCGGCTTTCCACGTTCCCGAACACTTCGGTCAGCTGCCGAAGCTCCACGTCTACGTCGACGAGACAGGTGACCGGGGTTTCAGCGACAGGTCCCAAACCCAGTCGCCGTTCTTCGCCATGACCGCCTTAGTGGTCCCCCAGGAAGACGAGTGGACGGTCACCTACACCGCAGGTGGCTTGCGCGCCCTCGTCCACAGCGGCCAGCCGCAGCAACTTCTCAAGCCGATCCACTGGGTTGAGCACTTCAAGCCCAAGCACCCCGAGCGGCGCAGCCGGGCCGCGCAGGCGCTCGCCTCCATACCCACGGCGCGGGTCATCCACGTGATAGCGCACAAGGCGACCTTGAACCAGGACAACGAGATGCGGCGGGACAAGGGCGTCTTCTACAACTTCACGACCAGGCTGCTGCTGGAACGTGTCGCCCACCTGGCCAGGGAGTGGCCCGGCGGGAAGCGCCTGGCGATAGTCCGGCTCGGCCAGGTCAAGCACATGGACCACCAGGACTGCGTGAGCTACCTGGACCAGGTGCGCAGCGGCAATGGCGAGACCTTCGGCGTCCCCTGGGAGCACATCAAATGGCCGCCCACCTGGGAAAGCACCACGCGTAACGGCATTCAGCTCGCCGATGTCCACGCCGGCCTGCTCAACAGCGCGCTCAGCGGGCACCCCCAGGACACCGCCTGCGCGCAGAACCTGCAGAAGATCAGCCACCAGCTGCGCCGATCGGCACGCGGCGAACTGCTGGGCTACGGCATCAAGGTCATCGGGGACAAACGCTTCATCACCGAACGGGCCTGGTGGCCGGACCTCAAGAACCTGTGAGTGCACAAAGCCCCCGGGGGGACTCCCGGGGGCCACAACCACCTCGGAGGGTGGAGGGATCCAGTTCCCTGGTTCCGGCCGTATTCCCGGCAGCCCGCCTAGGGGCTCTTGCGTGATATCACCCTACCCGCAGCGGCCCGTTTCTCACCTGCCGAACCCCATTCTTAACGACTCAATCACCCCTCCGATTGCCGGAATCGCACTAGTTCTTGAGGAGAGGCTGAGAGCGAGCGAGTCAGCTGCCCGCCGATGCCCCCGAAGGGGTTGAGCACAAGGCCCATTCCATTTCCATTCCGCGCCTGCCGACACGGTGGCCCGGTTCTCGGGACGCTGATCTCTTCGCTGCGCAGCGAGGTCAGTTGTCGTGCGGGTCTTCCCCGGAGTGGAGCCGGCTGGCGAGATCGCCAGCCCAGCCCAGGGCCCAGGCACGCAGGTCCTCGATCTGCTCAGGGCTCAGTCCGTAGTCGGCGAAGTCCTGATCATCCCACCACTCGGCGCCGGCGAGGCGGTCGTGCAGGTCGTGGAGGCTGAATTCGAAACGGGCGTGGCGGCGGCCAAGGTTTTCCAGGTCGGCGGTGGAGCGATGCCTGTTCGCGGCGTGGACGTCGATGAGATCGCGGACCGCGCCGCGGTCCGCGAGTGCTCGGACCTTGGTGCCGATCACATCGTCCAGCGCGAGAACCGGCCCGTACTCAGTGATCGTCGGCGGCGCCCAGAACGCCTCCTTGAGGACGTCCACCTCGCACTCCTCGCCCGTGGCGGGGTCGGTGGCGATGAGCCGGCCCGACAGCGGGCTGGACTCGATGTGCCGCACGCCCCAGCCACGCTCGGCCAAGCCGTCGCCGACCGTGTGAACGATCTCGTCGATAGGTGCCGGGCTCTCGGTGGCCACGTCCAGGTCCTGGGAGAGCCGGTCGACCAGGCCGTGGGCCTGCACGGCGTACCCACCGGTGATCACGAGCGGGTAGGGGGTGCCGATAGCGAGGACGTCGGCCAGGAGCCGGCGGTGCAGATCTGTCAGGTTCACGCGGCCGTCGCGGCTGTCGCGGTGGTGAGCTCAGGGAACGCGGCTTCCCACACGTCCCTGATTGGTCGGCTGATCAGCGTGCGCAGCACGGGCCACTGCGCGATGAGCAGATCCCGGTTGAGGAAGTCGATCAGGTCCTGGCGCTGCCCTTCGGCCAGGACAGTGCGGTACAGACTCATCCGGGAGCGTGGCTGTTCGAGTCCGTAGGAGCGGCGGCCCGACCAGACCACGTGCAGCGGCAGGTCGACCGTGCCGCGGTTGGGACCGTTCAGGTCCTCCAGCTGAGCAGGCAGCCGCTTTGCGTACTGCGCACACAACAGCTCGAACGCGTTCGGAGGAGACGAAGGGGGCTGCTCGGCCATGCCCCCAGTATCGCCCGGCGCGCCACGCGGTTGCTACGCCGCGGCTGAGCTCGGGTGAGTGACTGCGTTACCGGCGCCCCCAGTAACGCCGCCGCTACTGGACGCCACGCAAGTGATCTTGGCGGGCGGTGACCATGCCACGCCACCGCTCCCGGACGGTGTGCGCATCGTCAAGCCACTGGACGGCGCTCTCCGCGGGCTGGGGCAGGTCGCCCATGGCGGTGGCGATGTCGACGTAGTAGGCGAAGTCACCGCTGACGGTTTCCTGGCGCAGGCGGCTGAGGGTGGCGTTGAGGTCGTCGTGTGCATCGCGTACGGCGTGGTGGAAGGCGATGGCGGTCTCGATGAGTGGGGTGAGCCAGGGAAGGCCGGCGACGGTGCTCTCGGCGCGCAGGGCGGTGGCGCGGTCGGCAACGTCGCCGTCGGTGCCAGCGTCGCGCACAAGGGCCGCGACGGCGGCGTAGAAGGCTGTGGCGCGCTGGTCGAGGGGGGCGAGGTACTGGTGGGCGAGGGCGAGTTCGTCGTCGGCGCGCAGCGGGTCGGTGAAGGCGGTGACCAGGGCGAGGAGGGTCTGGGCAATGGCCCGCTCGCCCGGGGCGTTGTGCTGTTCGGCTTCGGTGCGTGCGGCTTCGAAGGCGGCGGCGGCACGCTCGATATCGCCGTGGGGGAAACGGATGTGGGCCAGGACGCGGTGGTGGCGGCCCTTCCATCCCAGGCTGGGAACGGCGGCCAGAGCGGTGGGGAAATCTCCGCGAATCCGGGCGAGTTGGGCCAGGCCGCGGCGGGCGCGCGGGGCGAGCCGGCCCTCGGCCTCGGCAACCTGGCGCATGCCGTCGAGGGCTTCGTCGGTGCGGGCGAGGTCCTTGTGGGCCTTGGCCCGGTAATACAGCGCGAGGTCGGAGAGTTCCCCGGACAGCAGGCCGGTGTCCAGGACGGCGGTGAGGCGCTCAGCGGTGCGCTCGCGGTGCTCGTGCTGGCGGCGTGTGATGGCGGCGAGGAGCTCGGCCAAGGCGTCCGCGGGCGTGTCCGGGCCCGCCTGCGGCTCGGTACCGGAGGAGGAGGCCGAGGTGTGGACGGGTGGGGCGAGGGGCTCCCAGACGGAGTCCTCGGTGTAGGCGAAGGCAGCGTCGGTGAGCCAGTTGAGGTCTTCGAGGTGGTGGTCGCGGGCCAGGCGTAGGCCCTGGCGCAGGCAGTCGATCAGCATCGTGCGATCGCGCTGCGGCCCGTGGCGCCATTCGTGGCCCAGGGCGGCGAGTGCGCGTGTGGCTGCCCGGTGCCAGTCCTGGGGTGACCAGCGGTCGTCGGTGTGGTCTTCGGCGTGGCGGATCGCGGAGCGGACCACCTGGTGGAGGTGGAAGGGCCACAGTCCTTGGGGGTCTTCGCGGATGAAGGGGCGCTCGGTGAGCCGCAGTGCGGCTGCGTCGTGGGTGAGGCCGGCTACCTGGGTGGCCAGGGGAACGGAGAAGGCGTCCAGGAGAGACACCGAGCGCAGGACATGCCGCTCGTCGGTCGTCAGGTCGCTGACCGTGCGGGAGATCAGGGCGGGGAAGTCGCCGAAGTCTGCCGGCTGCGGGTCCCGTCCGCTGCGCCGTATCTCCAAAAAACGCATGACCGCCAGGTCGAGGTAGAGGGGCAGGCCGTGGGAGCGTGCGGCGATGGCGTGGCGGAGGTTTTCATCGATGAGGGGTTGTCCGTCGCGGGACAGGCGCCGGGCGAGGTGGTCTTCGCAGTCCTCGGGGGAGAAGTCGCCGAGCAGGATCTGCCGCTGGGCTGGGCCGGTGTTGCCGCGGGAGGCGGGCAGGTGGTCGGCCAGGCCGGGCCAGGCGGCGGGGCCGGTCCAGTCGAGCTGCCCGTGGAGGCCGTCCTCGGCCCATTGGAGCCGGTTGCGCCCGGTGATCACGAAGAACGCCTGGGGCATCAGCCACACAATGCGTTGCAGCAGCCGTTCGAGATCCCGGTTCGTGCGGTCGCCGATGTCTTCGAAGGTGTCGAACAGGATGACCGGGATGACTTGCTGGGTGGCGGGGAGTTGGGCCAGGTCCCAGGCGAGCAGGTGGGTGGCGAAGCTCAGGGTCTCCAGGTCGGGCTCGGCTTCGAGGATGTCGGCCAGGCGCGCGCAGCCGGCCAGCGCGCGTACGGTCTGGCGTCGCTCGCGCAGGGCGCCGACCAGCGTGGTGGTGAGCTGGCCAAGAGCGCCGCCGACGGTGCCGGGCAGGGCCAGTGCCTGGGCGACGTCAGACAGTGTGGACTGCATTTGTTGCGGCAGGTTGACCGCGTTGGTGAATCGGCTGAACAGGCCGCCGCGCCGCAGGTATTCCTCAAGGGGTTCGCCGGGGTGATTGCGTTCCCAGTGCCGGCGCAGGGCCAGGTCGAAGGCGGGCATGGGGCGGCCCAGGGCGGCGATCGCCAGGCGGAGGGAGAGCACCACGCGTTCGAAGTCGATGCCGGTGGACCGGGCGAGGTCGATGCGCAGGGGCAGGATCCGCTCAATCGGCCAGGAAGGGGCGCCCCACTGTGCGGGACGACCACTTTGGTGGGTGAGCGCGGTCTCGATTTTGCGGGAGAAGGTGGATTTGCCGATGCCGCCGACGCCGTGGCCGACCAGGATGTTGTGCCTCGGGCTCACCAGGTCTTCGACGTCGAAGGCGGGGCTGGCGACTCGGTGCAGATGGTCGGTGAGCGTGGTGACGACGGCTTGCCACTGGGCCTGTCGGTTGGTGAAGGCATCTTCGGCCGCAATGGACCGGTCATTTACGCCGAACAGCATCCGTAGATCCCGTGCCACGACACCCCCTGAAAAAGATCATTAGCGGGACCAACTTATGTGCCCTGGCCCCTGCCACGCGATCCCTTGCCGTAACCCGGGTCCGATCCGGCCAGGTCTCGGCCGGGACAATGGCGCCAGCATCCCCTGGTTCCGATACCCGAAGGACACCCCCGCTTTGTCTGAGCATGTGACCCCCGAGGCCGCCGAGCTGCTGGTGCAGGCCGTGAGCTCCTTGTATGCGGAGCAGATCATCGTCGAACGGCGTGCCGCAGCGCCCGATCAGGAGCGTCTGAAGGCCCTGAAGGAGCAGTTGGCGGCGTGCGCCGCCGACCGGGAGGCGCTGCAGGACGCCGGCCCGGAGGAAGTGGCCGAGATCGCGGCCCGTTACGCGGCCCGCGCGAGGGAGTTGGACGGCCAGTAGCCGGGACCCTGATGGAGGGGGACAGGCAGCGGCGCCGAGGTGCGCGTGGAGGTGAGGGTCCGCGGTTGCAGGTGAGAGGGCATCAGCGGCCAGGCCAGCGCGGCGATCTCGACCAGATCCGACCGGTACTGCGGCAGCTCGCACTGCACGCGCTGAAGGGTGGCGAGGAACTGGCCGGCTTCCGCCGGGGTGTAGGGGAGCTGCTGCGCAGCCTCCAGGGCGTGTCCGCCCAGGGGCGTTCGTGACCAGGTTCCGTCCGGGGTGCGCTCGTTGCGGTACACCGCGCTCAGGTCTCGGCGGATGATGGAGACGGAGTCGACGGTGTGCGGCTCGCCTTCGGCTGCGCGGAGCGCGTCGGCGAGAACGTGGAAGGTCGCATCGTGGCCCGCGGCTGAGGTGAAGCGGGGGGTGCCGCCGAGGCGGGCCACCTCGGCACACCGGGTCGCGGTGCCCAGCCGGCTGTCTGCGGCACGCGTCGCCAGGACGATCAGCTCCACGCGGTAGCCCGCCCGGTGGTGGCGGCGCGCGCTGTCGATCAGGTGGCCGACGCTGTCCGGGGCGATCTCGATCAGCAGGTCACCGCGGCGCGCGCGTACGTATGCCTCGGCCTGGTCCTGCCAGGCTCGGTAGTCGGCCCTGATCCGGGCCGAGGCGGTGCGCGGCTGCTCCTGAAGGAGGAGGCGGTAGTCGGGGTGCATCGCCTTGAACATCCCGCCCTCGATCCGCGTGGGCCGGCGACGGTGCAGCGCGCGGCGCAGCATGCGCGACGTGCGGGTCTTACCGGCCCCTTGGGCACCCATCACGTACAGCACGACCGGCTCGTCCTGAGCGGTGATGCTGCTCAGGTACATGGGCACGATCAACTCGTCGAAGACGAACGCGTGCTCGTCGGCCGAGAGGCGGTGGTAGTCGACCCCCGGCGGAACGGTGAGCGGCTGGGCGATGCGGCGCACCGGTTCGGCCAGCGCGCAGGCCCGCTCCAGACCGCCGGCCACGGCAAGACGTCGCTCAGTGTTCGTCACCGCGGGGTGCAACTGCTCTTGTACCCCGGAGATCTGGCGGCGAAAGCGCCAGGTCTCCGGCGCCGTCCACGGCCGCGTCCATTCCGCAACCAGCGCTTGGTGCGCGCCGGCGGGGGACCGCCAGCGGCCCTCCTCGGTCAGCGCGTTGTCGTACAGCACATCCAGGTCACGCCGGACGACCATCACTCGGTGGGCCAGCTGCTCGGCCTCGATGACCTCCACGGACTCGCGCAGGCGCCGCGCGCACTCGTCGAGGTTGTCCCAGGAGATGTACCGGCCGGTCTCCAGGTAGCGGTCCAGCACGCTCAGCTGCGTCACGGCCTGGGCTGTCGCCAGTGCCACCAGCTCGACGCGATAGCCGGCCGCCCGGTAGGCACGGGCCTGTTCCGGGTCGGCCAGCGGGGTTTCCACCACCGCATCGAGCCGCCGGCGGCGTACGTACTCCTCGACCTGCGCCTGCCACCGCAGGACATCTGGACGGACCTTGACGCCGGCCGTCCGCTCATCGCTGTTCATCAGCTCGCCGTACGCGGGGTGAGCAGTCTTGTACAGATCGCGGCAGACCCGCACCGCGCCACCCCGCTGGTCAAGGACCGTGTGCAGGAGGTCGATGAGTGTGGACTTGCCGCTTCCCGGCCCTCCGGCGACGAGCACCACCACCGGCTCCTCCTGGGGGGCAGCCTCCTTGGTCCAGGTCGGCAGGATCCGGGACGCCAGGATCTCCTCGTGCTCCTGCTCGCTCAGCACGACCGGTGTGACGTCCGCGTCCTTCACCGCAATCCCCTTGAGTTCGCCCGTCAACGCTTGTCCAGCTCGGCAAGGTCACCCTACCAAAAGATCCGATTGGGTTAAAGAATGGGTTAAACAACAGGGTAAACACTGGTAGTGTTCGGAGTGGAGGTAGACAGGTATGGCATCCGAGGAAGAGCTGTTCGCGAACATCGACGCGCTACTGGAGGAGGAGCCGCAGCTCCCACCCCCTGCGGAGCGTGCCCGACTGCGTGAGGCCGCCGGCATCACCCAGGCCCGCCTCGCGGCCGCGCTCAAGACGACGACGCAGTCCGTCAAGAACTACGAGAACGGCCGCTCCGAGCCGAAGTCGCCGCGCCTGGAGGCGTACCAACGACTGCTGAAGGGCTGGGCGGCGAGGTACCCCGCGCACGGCGCTGCTGTCGCCGCTGCGCCCGCTCCGGACGCCGCATCGCAGCCAGTTCCGGAAACGTTCACGAGCCCGCCCGTGCCCGAGGCCCCCGAGGCGGAGACCGCCGCGCCGGTAGAGCCTCCCGCTGCCCAGGCCGCGCCGGAGCGTCCGGCCACCAGGCGCCCGGCGACGTCGCGGCGTCCCGCTGCGAGGAAGGCCGCCAAGCCCGCGACCGATCCGCGGTTCCCGCACGGCCCGCTCGCCGTACTGGACGGCGACGGCTCCGCGTACGGCGTGGACGGCATCGTGCTCGACTGCCCGGCCACCACCGTGCCGGAGCTGGTGGACTGGACACTCAAGGAGTCCGGTCTCGGCGCGGCCAAGCTGCACCGCAACGGCAAGGACAGCGACCCACTGATCGTGCTCACCGAGGCCGCCGCCGTGAAGCTCGGTCTCCCAGAGCGCCTGGAGGGCCACGAGCAGCGCCGCTCCCTGCGCCTGCCCGAGGACCACCCCGTGGTCAAACAGGTCACAAAGGCGAAGTGGAAGCTCACCCAGCGCGGGTTCGGCCCCTGGGCGCGGATCTACCGCCCCGCCCAGGCCGGACAGCGACAGTGCGTGCAGCTCGCCGTCCTCTCATGGGACGCGCTCGATTCCCGGTCGTGGCCGGGAGTTGCGGAGATGGAGCCGGCCGACGTCGCCCGCGTCCTCGGCATCTACGCCCAGCGCGTCATCACCCCCCGCGGATCGACCGCCGTCTCCGGGCTGGAGCTGATGACCGCGCTGCGCCCGCCGACCCGGGCCGTGCAGGACAAGGAGACCGGCAACTGGGTCTCCGGCCACAACCCCGGCTCGCTGGGCACGGAACCGATGCACCCGGCGCCGCCGGAGGCCACCCAGGAGCACCCCGTGGTCGTGAACAGCAGCTGGACCGGCGGCTTCCTGGATGAGGAGGCGTACCAGTGGGTGCGGTCGGTGGACCTGCTCTCCGACGAGGAGTGCCTGCTGCCGTACGCGGTCGGCCTGGACCTGAACACCGCGTTCCTCGCGGCAGCCGCCCGGCTCACGGTCGGCCTCTCCGCCCCCGACCACTTCCACCACCCGACCTTCAACCCGAAGATCCCCGGCTCCTGGCTGGTGGACCTCTCCCACGTTGAGCTCGACCCGCGCCTCCCGTCGCCGTTCACGCCGACCGGCGAACGCCCGACCGGCCCGGCCTGGTACCAGACGCACACCGTCGCCTACGCCCAGGAGCTCGGCTACAACGTCGCCCCGTTCGAGGCGTACCTGCGCCGGGAGACCGGCGCCTACCTGGACCCGTGGCACGACCGGCTCAAGACCGCCTACGTCGACACCCTCGCGGACCTGGGCGTCACCAAGGATCTGACGGACCAGGAGTTCCTGGCCGCGATGGAGCGGCACAAGGACGTCGACACGGCCCTGGCCGCGGTGCTCGCCGCCATCAAAGCCACGGTCAAGGGCGGCATCGGCAAACTCCGCGAGCGCCCGCAGGGCCGCCACTACAAGGACGGCGAGCGGTGGCCGGCCCTGGAGCGCCCGACCTGGCGCCCGGACATCCGCGCCGCTGTCATCTCCAAGGCCCGGGTCAACATGCACCGCAAGCTGGCCAACATGGCGCGGATGACGGGCCTGTACCCGCTGGCCGTGCTGTCCGACTGCGTCGTCTACCCCTCGCCGGGGGCCTCACCGCTGGACTTCCTGCCGTACGCCGCCTCCGGCAAGCCGCAGCCCGGCGGGTTCCGCCTCGGGCCTACCCCGGGCCTGGCCAAGCTGGAGGGCGTCCAAGAGATGTCCTGGGCGGTCGACCTGATGGAGAAAGGCTTCAACCCCGCCCGACACATCAAGGGCGGCGACGCCGTCATGGACGAAGGAGAGTAAGCCATGACAGACGTACACGAAGCCCTGCAACGTGCGGACCAGGAGACCTTCACCCGCGAGCCCCCCAAGAGCCTCCGGGCCCGCATCAACTTCCTGGTCAAGCAGCTCAAATCGACCAAGGCCGTCGCGAGCGAGATCGGAGTCAGCCAACGGTCGGTGGAGCGCTACCGCACCGGCGAACGGAAGCACCCGCCCAAGGAGATCACGGACCGGATCGACGCGGCGGTGCGCGCCCGCTGGCAGCCACAGGTCCGCAAGCGGCGCCAGAAGCAGGCCGCCACCGCCACCGGCATCACCGTCGAAACGAGGGCCCGGTTCGGATACACCGCACCGATCGGCACCACCGACGACGGCCGCTTTCGTCGCCTGACCGTCCACCTCCCGCCGGAGTACGCCCGCCGCTTGTTCGACGCCCGGGAGCAAGGGGCAAACGACCAGCAGATGCGCGACATCGTCGCCGAAGGACTTCAAGAAATCTATTTCAAGGACGGCGGACGCCGCGCCGACAACCTTGAAGTCGAATTCACCGACATCGACTACTTCGACGTGTCCTTCTGAGAGGAACACCAAATGCCCGAGGGATTAACCGACCGCCAGTGGAAACGAATCCTGCGCCGGCATCCCTTCCGCCAACAGCTTTGGCTGTACTATCCGGTCGCCCATGCCGCGAGCCTGCAGATTCTGAGCGTGTGCGACCGAACCGGCTGGGACGCCGCACGGCTGTCCTGGAACATCTGCGCACCATGCCGCCGCGGCCACATCGCCAAGATCTACATCGCCGACCACTGGCAGCGACAGGGCCTGGGGCGACGGATGGTCCAGCGCGCGATGCAGAGGGCCGAGGACTACCACTGGACCACCACCCACCAGTCGCCCCAGGCGCAGCAGTTCTTCCCCGCCCTCGCCCGTGAGACCGGAGCCGCCTTCACCACCCAAGTTCCTGTCTGCGAGCACATCCGCACCGCCGGGTACAGCCTGACGACACCCTGCTTCGAGCGCCGGTAACACCCACCCTCCTCAACCCGCTCCCGCCATTACCGGCGGCCCCGTACCGTGAGATCGACGACGCTCAAGAGGAGGCGCTCGGCGCTGTCGGCGGGATAGGGCGGGAGGGGCCGTTCATCCGTCGGGCCAATTCGGGTCGAGCCAGTCGGGTTTCGGCTTGGGAGAGACATCTGTAAGGCCGGGCAGCGGATATGGAGTATCGGTGTAGCGGGTCACCGTGTGGTCCTCCCATGTCCGCACGTCGTAGAAGTACGCAGCTCCATCGCGGACGGTGATGCTGATCGCGCTTGAGTACGAGCGTCCCGTCAAGTCGCGGTAGTCCAAGAGCAGCTGAAGGGCTGACTCATCGGCTGCAATTTCATTGAAAGCAAGTTCTTGCACGTCACCGGGTGACAGAGCAGCTGCAGACCAAAAAGCCGGGAGAGCAGCGCTTGACTCTCCTTGGAGCTCAGCTCTCACATGCAAAGCAGGACCACGGCCAGTGTTGTGAATGGATAGGTGCAGGTGGTGGCCATACAGGGAGATGGGTTCGATCTCCACTTGCCTCTCGAAAAGCGCACGTACTGTGACCCCGTGTTTCGGAACAAGGAAGGGTCGCCACTGGGCCCTTTGGTCAGCCGTAGACTCTTCAGCCAGAGTTCGGGTGCGCTTGGCCAGAAGGGCGGTATAGACCGCCAAGGCGATAGTGCCGATGGCTACGAGCGCTTCCCACCCGAATAGCCAAGGGTTGGCCTCTACGCCTTCGCCAGTAGCCATGTCCCCAAACAGCATCGGTGCTCGCTCCCTTGTCTGGGTAAGCACAGCTCATTACTGGGCACTCTCCCGAGTTCTGCACAATGTCAGGAAACAGAGCGCACCAAGAGAGTTGGCTACCCGCTTGCTTGCCAAGCCCAAACAACCCCCACCTGGCGCATTCAGGTGCCTAGAGCCTCTGAGGCCGCTGAGGGCTGGGAGGTTGTGAGCCTCACAGCACGATTCCGCAGGTAGAGCCAATACTCAGAGGCTGTTGTGGGCGGGATCGTCTCGCTCAGCTGACGGAGACGTACAGCTGGTCGTCCTCCGTCAGGTGCCCCCTGACGCCCAGAGACTGCCACATCGCAACGATGTGCTGACCGCACTCCTGGATCGCCCGGTCCGTGGCCGCGAACTCAGCCAACGGCGGCAGGGTCGGGGTCGTATCCAGCACCTCGCGGATCTGTGTCCAGACCGGACCGAGAAGCCGCTGTACCGCCGGGTGATCCGTGGCCGCGGTCAGGAGTGGGGCGTTCCCGCCAGCCTCCTCGACAGCATCGGCGTGCGCAATCAGCTTGAGGACCGACCCGGTTCCGAAGACCAGGCCGCCGTACATCTCACCCAGGCCGACCTCGCGTGTCCGGTATGCCTGAACGAGGTCGGGCCAGCCAGGGTGCACATCATCGAGGAGGTCGACGAAGGCGACGCGGTACCCCTCACCGAACACGTCAGCCAGGGTGAGCGGCCGGGGCTCGGAGCCGCCCGGCGTCACGGTGACGAACTTCCCCAGGAGCGTGTTGGAGAACAGGTCGCACCGGAACTCGTCGGCAGCCTCGTACGCCCAGATTGCCGCCACCTCGTCCGGCGTCAGGTCCCGGGTCGGCTTGGGAGGCCGGGTACCGGCTGCCGCCCGGAGCCTGCCGATGAGGGCGTGCCCGTACTCGTGCCCGACCAGATGCAGGAACTCCACCTCGTCGAAGTCCTCGTCGGCCGCCGCGTCACCGGTGGCGAGCACGATGGCCGTCTCGCTGAAGTCGCGGACCAGACTGATCGTTTTGCCCCTCACAGTGCCGCCGACCCGCTCGGGGCTGAAGTCTCGCTCGGTCTCGCTGCGCGCCTGGATCGATGCTGTGATGTCGCCGGTGAGCACCACCGTCAACTCCAGGTCCGGAACGTCGAAGTCGTCGGCGATCACGCAGATCATGGCGTGCACACTCTCGATGACCCTGGTCAGACCCGGACGGGCACCGTGTTCTTCGATAACAGTCAGGGCGTAGGTAGCGCTCACGTGGTTCTTTCGCTCGCTGGGCAGGTTCCGCCCATGATGCGCCTCACCACCGACACCCCCGCACGGCGACCTATTGGGCTAGGCGCTCGCGCCCGTGCTTCCGTACGCCCTGATCGGGTCCGCCGACGCGGAGGGCGATGACAGGTATGACCGAGTACGCCCAGGGCGACGTCGCCGGACCGGCGCGGCCGCCGCTCAGCGCGGTGCAGGCCCGGGAGGTGACAGGCAGGGCTGTGCGCGGCGATGGACGGCGCCAGTGCTCCGTAGCGGTGCTCGCCGCCCGGGTCTGTGACGCGCATGCCGCCCGCGTCTGGGTGCCGCTCGGCCACGGCTCGTGGTTTGGTCACCCGCCGACTCGCCACGCTTGCTTCAAAGCGGCCTCCAGGCCCTCGATGAGCCCACCGTGCCGCCAGGCCGTCCACGGCGTCTGCACCGCACTGTCCTGTAGGCCACCGCTCCCGCCTGCTCCTGTGTGGCACACAGGACGTTTCCCCGGGTGGGCAAGGCCCGGTGTGAGGGTGCGAGGTGTGAGGCGAAGCCTGCGGCGACGGAGTGCCGCTGCTCCTGGTCGTGCTGCTCGGTGGGGTCCTCTGGGTGGTGGTCGTCGTCTCGGTGGTGCTGCGCGCGGTCCTGGTGGTGGTCCTCGGAGTGCAGCAGGGCGGTGTCGTGGGTGGAGCGCAGCATTTGCATGGGCCAGGCGGCACACGGGTGCTGCACGGGTAGCAGGCCGGCCCCGGCCGGTGCAGCTGCTGCACGCTGCTCGGGCCGTGCTGCACCCGGCCGGCGCCTCCTGCTCCGCGGCCTCCAGCACGACGGTGGGCCCGCCCCGGCGCTGCATAACATCGCAGATCTGCATGTTCCGGGCGAGATCTATGCACAGCTGCCGCATATAGCGCCGTAAGTCAGAGCCCGCTGACCTACGGCACTTTTCGTGGCGCGGCTGCCACGAAACGGTGGCAGCAGCGCCACCAGCGGGACAGCTGCCGGCGGGTTTCCCACAGAGGGGAACGATGTATGTACGCACGGACCGGAGCAGTCGCTGGCTGTTCTGGAGAACCAGAACAAACCGGTTTACCTGGTGCTACCGCCCTCTCGGGGCCGCACGTCGGTGACCTGTGAGTTTCCCCTGGAGGAGATCGATGTCCGCAGGCTGTCACCAATCGGAGAGACGATTGTGCCCTTGCCTCAATTTCCTGTGCGGCAGGGGCACGTTCCGCGGTCGGTCATCACCCGGGGGTGAAGGCGGGCCGCACTATCCGGCGGCGCGGACAGCCCGGAGCGGCTGGCTCTGACGCTTGGGTGGTGCGGTTTCGTACAGCGGGACGGTGATCTCGGGCAGTTCGCCGGCCTCGATGCGCTCGGATGCGTCCTCGATCGCTTCCTCCAGCTCTTCCTGGGAAGCGTAGGAAGCGATGTAGGGGTGGAGGTAGTAGGTCCGGTACTTGCGGTCCACGGGCCTCAGCACGAGGTTCCGACTCTCCAGCAGCGACATCGCTGTGTTCGCTGAGTTCCGCGACAGGCCCACGCGCGCCCCCAGTTCGGCCTGGGAAGCGTTCACCTCGCCGCCGGGCTCCTGGCGCTCGATGAGGGCGCTCAGAAGCTCCAATGCGGCCTTGGTGAGGTCCAGCCGGTACAGCATTCCGAAACCGGCGCTCGCCTGGATCAGCATGCACGCCCCTCCGCGTCGACCACTTCATCTTCCCCGTCTTCTGCCCCGAGCTCCAGCTGAACGCTGCGCGGTGGCCGCGGGGCGTTCAAGGCCGGAAAGACTTCTTCGGGCAGCTTCCCGTCCTCGTCGCGCAATGCGTCCAGGATCTCGCGCTGCCGGTCTCCGTTGCCCTCGAACCCGAGCATCGGATTCACGAAGATCAGCCCAGTGTCCACGCGCTGGATCATGTGCCACTCCTCAAGGCGGCCGATCGCCCGGGTCACGTTCGACCGTTCCACGCCCAGCTTGTCGGCGATCTTCTTGTGCGTGGCCTTCAGCCAGCCCTCGCGCTGCCGACCGATGCACCACAGCAGCACCGCGGACTGGATCGGCGACATACCGTGCTGGGCGATGAGCACGGCCAGGACGTCGGCGAGGAAGTCGTTGGACACCACGCTGTAGCCGGAGCGCCCGTACATGTCGTGCGGCGCGCGGTAGGTGTACCGGACGCTGACGTCCATCTGCTGCACCGGCCGCTTGCGGGTCGGCGGCTTGATGTCCTTGCCCAGCCGGGAGGACAGGGTCTCGCGGAAGGCGCTGTCACCACCGGGCGGCACGGCGGTGATCTTGCCCTTCCCGCGGCCGGCGGTCGGGCGCTTGGGCTGGCGGGGCATCGACGGTGGTCCTGTCCTCGATCTTGGGGGTCGCGCCGGACACTAACAGTTGTTCAACTTCAGTTGGCAGATTTGTACACGCTGGCGTGGCGCTTTGGTGTCGACGCCGACACAGTAGATTCAAGGCGTACTCCCCGGGAACCGGCCCTCACCAGCAACGTTCCCCATTTGTACAAGTAGGGTTGGCCAATATGGGTGTCGGTGTGGCACCACGGACACATTTCCGCAGGTCAATGTGTCAGCCCTGACACATCTCCTTCTGCAAAAGACCAGGTCAAAGCAGGGTTTCCATGAGCGCCCTCTTTTCCTTAAGACGCACGCGCGCGCGAAGGCAGGACCAAAAACTCACGCTCGTGGGGCGGGCCGCTACGCACGGCACCAGCCGCCACAGCCGGTGGTGCGCAGCACAGCCTCCACCCGGCCCGCACGACCACCACACCTGCGAAGGCCCCCAGGAGCATCGCAGGCGCCACTCGGTGCGCCAACGGTGCAAGGCAGGTCCGCGCGGGGCCTGTGGACGGCTTCCTGCGGCACGACGCGGAGCGGGGCCCGTCGATGGCTGCGGCGGCTTCGCGTGCGGCTCCATGGAACTGGTGCGGACCGTAGGCTGCATCAGCGCTGCTGCGTCTCGGGTGGTGCTGGCCGTGACGATCCCAAACATCAAGGCGTGGCCAGTGCCTGTGGGCGGATCCGCCGTCCGGCCCCGGGGGCCGGACGGCTCCGGTACCTCCGCACATCGAATTTCGACTCTCCCATATCGGGCTTCCGTTCTGTGGCCGAGCTATTCATAGCCGCGCTGCCGGCAATTTTTCTGCTGGGACGGTGGTGTCACGGACAGGACCAAACGCTACACAGTCCAACTGCATGATGCATCGCTCTGCCTACCGCGCTCACTTTCCCGGATGAAGTGTCAGCGGATTCAGCACCATTGAGGCGCGTCGGCATGTAGGCTGGGCGGGCTATCAGTGAACGTGAACACGCCGTATTTGGAAGTGGGGAGGGGTCGGGTGGAGCGCAGCGGAGCCCGTAACTGCGATGGGGCCGGCACCCCGTCAGGTCGACGGTCCGTCAGTCTCGTTTCGGGGGTGGTGGCTGGGAATCCCAAGCCCTACACAGGCTCGCGCGCGATGCACCGCCCCCGTAGCCAGCCAACAAGTCCCCGCTTGCGGGGACTTCACAATTCGCGCGCAGCGCGAATTGACGCGTTTTTAGAATTCCGCTTGCGGAATTCAATTCCCCCGCTTGCGGGGGAATTTGACGGAGCGTAAGCGGAGTCGTTTCACTCCTCCGCGCGCCAGCGCGGAGGGTCCCGC
>NZ_JBHXFI010000057.1:0-49429 GCF_042724075.1 Streptomyces sp. NPDC127097
GGCGGGCGGGGGGGGGGGCCCGGCCGGCCGGGGCCCGCCGCGGGGGGCGGGCGGCGGCCCCGGGCCGGGGTCAGATCACTCCGAGGTCCAGATGTCGCCGAGGGCCGACTCGTCCGCCGCGCCGCCGAGCGCCGGCAGGCCGTACATGTCCTCCAGCGTGCGCAGGACGCTGTAGTGGTTGATCTGCTGCTGCGACTCGTAGCCGGCCTTCACATGCGCGCCCACGAACGAGGTGTAGATCTGGTTGACCGAGGTGAAATTGTCCTCGTCGAAGGTCACCACGAGCAGGCTGTTGTGGGTCTTGGCCCACTGCGCGTAGTCGTCGAGGTTCTCCTTGAGCCAGCTGTCCCCGGTCCCGACCGAGCAGTCGTGCATGTCGTGGCACATGTCGGGCACCACGTACGACACCGTCGGCAGCTTGCTGTAGTCCGAGGGGAAGCTGGAGAACGGCAGGTGGTGAGTGGAGTCGCCGACCGTGGGGAAGTCGGCCCAGGGGGCGTGCTTACGGCGGTAGTCGCCGCTCTTGCAGCCGGTGTAGCCGGCGCTGGGCAGGTCCTCCGAGTACGCCTTGAAGGTCTTGCCCGCGTCGATGAGCTGCTGACCGAGGTTGCCGGTGGAGAAGTCGTTCGGGCAGCTGTCGTCGTCGACGCCCTGCATCGAGCCGGAGAACAGGCCGATGTAGTTCGGCTGACTGGGGTGGGTCAGGCCGAACGAGTTGGCGGACAGAGCGCCTTGCTTGGTGAGCGAGTTGAGGTAGGGCGCGGAGGAACTGCCCTTGATGGACGTGTAGTTCTTGTTCTCGAACGGCACGATCACGATGTGGTCGTACTGCGGCAGCGAGGCGTCCGCCGCCGTGGCGGAGGCGGCCTTCGTCGTGCGCGGACCGCTGCGCTGCCCGGGTTCGGACGCGAAGGCGCTGGCAGCCATCAGGGTCAGGGCCACCGCCGCGGCCGTGGTGGCGAGAGGGGCGAAACGCATGGGGTACCTCCTGAGGACGGAACGGAAAGGAACGGAAAGGAACGGAAAGGAAGGGGGCGGAACGTGCGGCGGAAGGTGGGCGCCGCGGCTGCGGCGAGCGTCAGGGCGCGCCCAGGCCGCCGGTGAAGAGCATCCGGTTGGGGCTGTCGCTGCCGGCGTCGGAGACCTTGCCGTCCGTGGCATGGTCGACGAGGGCCTGCTGGACCTCCGCCGGGGAGGCGTCCGGGTGCGCGGAGAGGTAGAGGGCGGCGGCGCCGGTCACATGCGGTGCGGCCATCGAGGTGCCAGTGAGGTTGTGGGTGTCCGTGTCCCCCGTGTTCCAGGCCGAAGTGATGCCCGTTCCCGGGGCGAACAGGTCGGTGCAGGGGCCGTAGTTGGAGTCGGAGCGGCGCCGGTCGTCGGAGGTGGCGTTGTTGACGACGAGGGCGGCGGCGATGTCGCCGGGTGAGTTGTCACAGGCGTCGGCGTCGTCGTTGCCCGAGGAAACGACCCAGGTGACCCCGGAGGCGATGGACTTCTTGATCGCGGTGTCCTCGCTGCTGTTCTTGCCGCCGTTGATGCTCATATTGACCACGGCGGGCTTGGCGGCGTGGGCGGTGACCCAGTCGGCGGCCGCGATGATCGACGACGAGGAGCCCTTGCCCTGGCAGTTCAGGGCACGCACGGACACCAGCTTGACGCCCTTGGCCACGCCGTAGTCCTTGCCCCCGATGGTGCCGGAGACGTGGGTGCCGTGACCGGCGCAGTCCTGTCCGTTCTGCCCGTCGCCCACTTCATCGGCCCCGACGGACGCCCGGCCCTGGAACTGGCTGTGCGAGGTGCGGATACCGGTGTCGACGACATACGCCGTGACGCCGCTCGCCGTCGTGGCGTACGAGTAGCTCCTGTCCAGCGGCAGGGCTTCCTGGTCCACCCGGTCGAGCCCCCACGACGGCGGGTCGCTCTGGACGGCGGAGCCACGGACCTCGGCGTCCTGCTCCACGTAGGCGACGCCAGGATCGGCCGCCACCCGCTGCGCCTGGCGGGTTGACATCGCGGCCGCGTAGCCTTTGAGCACCGTCCCGTAGGTCTGCCGGACGGTGCCCCCGTGCGCCTTCACGAGGCGGGCGCTCTCCTCCTCCACCGAACGGGCGGACAGCGTACGGTCCTTGAGGACGACGATGTACCGGCCCGGGAGGGCATGGGCGGAGGTGCGGACGGCGGGAACGGGCGGCGTGTCCTCCGCGTAGGACACGTAACCGGCGAGCAGAGGGACCGCCGTCGAGAGGGCGACGACCGTGGCGAGCCTTGATATTCGCAGGGGCACAGCTACTCCAAGGGGGTGCGGGAGCCCGGAAGCCCCGGGCTCCCTTTGTGTACCGGCCACCGAGGCGCAGTGGCGGCACAGCTGTGTCAGTGGCACAGATGCGCAACCCGCGCCCGGCCCTGCTCCCCCGCCGGGTCGGGAGGCCGTCAGATCCACTCCTTGCGGGCGGCGTGCAGGGCGAGCTGGAACCGGCTGGTGGCGCCGGCCAGTTGGTAGAGCCGCTCGGTGTGCCGGGAGAGGGTGCGGCGGCTGATGCCCAGCAGCTGCGCGATGGTGTCGTCGGTGACCCCCGTCCCCATGAGCTCCAGGATGCGGCGCTGTACGGGACGCAATGCGCGCGGCACCTGCTCGCTGAGGTGCATGGGGTGGCCGGAGCGCCACGATGTCTCGAACAAACCCAGGAGCGCGGTCAGCAGGCTCGACGGCCGCACCAGCAGCAGGGCCTCATTGGATTCCGCTTCGACGGACGACATCGAGACGATCGCCAGCCGCCGGTCGAAGACCGTGAGTTTGACCGGGACCGTCGTCAGCACCCGGGCCTGTTCGCCGGCCGCAATGCACGGCTCGATATTGACTGCGTAGTAGGCACAGTTCCGCACCGCGGAGCTGGAATACACCACGCGGTATTCCACCCCCCGTCGGAGATTCTCCACCTCGACGTCATTCGCGCCGCCATCCGTGTGATAAGGCGGCGAATCGAAGCGAATCACCTCGGACTCCACGGCCTTCTCGAACTGCCATATACGGTCCACGATCTGCGGCCCCGTCACCACCTCGACCAGATCATCGGTGGTCTGCGCACCGGTGCAGCGCCGGTAGTCCTGATAGGCATGCAGCGCGGCCATCTGGGCCCGCCGGACCTCGGCCGACCGGACATGGACGAGGCGGTCCAGCGCCATGCTCGGCTCAGCGGGAGACAGCGGCGCCGCGTGATCCGGGCCGCCGGCGACGACCAGCCCCAGGTCAATCAGCTGGTCGACGGATTCCTCCACCCGCTCCCGCTCCCAGCCCAGTTGCTCCCCCAGCTTCCCGGCGCTGCTGCGCCCGGCCTGAAGCAGCACCTGAAACACCTCGGCCTCCTGCCGAGCCACTCCGAGGTCCCTGAGATATGCCGTCAAATCCCTGTCATTCACATGAACTCCCCTCAGCAAGCGCACATCCGATAGCCGGCCGGATGCGGACCAAGAAGGCAAATGCGGTGAAGTAGATGGAGTTGTTCCGGTTGGCGAACGGGTCCCGCGTGGCCGACATCGTGCCACGGAAAGATCAACTGTCAAGTTGAATGCGCAATTAATTCCAAAAACACGCAGGAAGGATTCTTTTACGCCTGGACCGGACTCGGAAGTCATCGGCCCTTAGCTCCGCAAATTGCCCTGAGAGCAGTGATTCTGATGGCGCCACAGCCATCGGCTCGTCGCCGACCTCGTTCACCCACGCCAGGCCACCGAGGCCGCGGACCCGACGATCGCCGACGCTCCCGACGGCGTCGCACCGGTCGCCGGGGGCCGGACCGTACACCCCTCAGGCCCCCAACTCTCGAACTCAACACCCCTTGAACGAATGCAAGTTCGACCCCCGGTGGCCCCATCACACCCCTTGGCGTCTTCTTGTTCCGAATTCCTGGGTTACGGGGGTGGGTTCCGTCAGGATGTCGCGCACATCGCGTACCCGAGGCAAAGGGATCCCAGAATGAGAATGACCGATATATCGCTGGACTGGCTGGTTCCCGGCGCCTTGCTGCTCGTCGGTGTGTTCGCGGCCGCGGCGCTGGTGGTGCGTGGGAAGCGGGCGGCGGCCCGGGCCGCCGGTGAGGATTCCTGGGAGCGCAGTGAGGAGCGCCGCCGCCGTAAGGAGACCGTTTTCGCGTCGGCCTCCTATCTGCTGCTGTTCTGCTGTGCGGCGGTCGCCGCCGCGCTGTCCTTCCACGGGCTGGTCGGCTTCGGTGTGCAGAACCTCAACCTCTCCGGGGGCTGGGAGTATCTGGTGCCGTTCGGGCTCGACGGTGCGGCGATGTTCTGTTCCGTGCTCGCCGTGCGGGAGGCCAGTCACGGCGATGCGGCGCTCGGCTCCCGGCTGCTGGTGTGGACGTTCGCGGGCGCGGCGGCGTGGTTCAACTGGGTGCATGCGCCGCGCGGCCTGGGGCACGCGGGCGCACCGCAGTTCTTCGCCGGGATGTCGCTGTCGGCCGCGGTCCTCTTCGACCGGGCGCTCAAGCAGACCCGCCGGGCGGCGCTGCGCGAGCAGGGACTGGTGCCGCGGCCGCTGCCGCAGATCCGGATCGTCCGCTGGCTGCGCGCGCCCCGCGAGACCTTCGCGGCCTGGTCGCTGATGCTGCTGGAGGGCGTACGGACGCTGGACGAGGCGGTCGAGGAGGTCCGCGAGGACCGGCGGGAGAAGGAGCAGAACCGGCACCGCCGGCGCGAGCAGGGCAAGCTCGACCGGGCCCGCATCAAGGCCATCAACCGGCAGCACCGCAGCTGGGGCCTCGGCCGGGCCGGCGGCCGGCAGCTGGCGGTGCCCCAGGCGGCGGGCGCGGAGGTGGCCGGCCCCGACCCCGCCATAGTTGGTACCCCCCAGCCACTGCTCACCGGAGAGTCGCCGGTGCGCTCCCGCCCGGCCCTCAAAGCCGTGGCGGGCGCTGAGGCGGAGGGTGCCGGGGCTCCGGCCGGGCCCCCGCGGACCGTGGATCTCACCGCCGAGGACGACACCCAGACGATTCCCCGTCTGGACTCCCTCGAGGAGAAACTCGCCGAGATCGAACGGCAATTCGGCTGACCGGTGGCGGACCGCGCCGACCGACGCCCCCGCCCATGGGTCAGGCCGGTCCGCCGCCCAGCTCGAACCACACGCTCTTCCCGAGGCTCTCGGTGCGTATCCCCCATGCGTCGGCTAAGGAACGCACCAGCATCAGCCCCCTGCCGGAGGTCCCGTCGGTGGTCGGTGGGCGCGGCTCGGGGCGTCCGGGGACGAAGTCCCGGACCTCCACCCGCAGCCGGTCGCTGACCCGGGCGGTGACGACGGCGCCGCCCTCGGCATGCACCAGGGCATTGGTGACCAGCTCGCTGGTGAGCAGCGTCGCGACCTCCGCGAGCTCGCCGCCCCCCGGCACCGTCCAGCGGCTCAGCAGCTGGCGCAGCTCCCGCCGCACCTCACCGACCGCCTTCAGATCCGCATGCCGCACCTTCCGCTCCAGCACGCGTGGCCCTCGCGCGGTGGTCCCCCCGTTCCGGCCCCCCTCGGCCGTTTCCTGCCTTCTGTCCCGTTCCTCGCGCCGCACAGGCTGACGCATTTTCTCCCCCGCCCCCAACGAACCTCGGCGCTCTGCCTCGAACAGCCTCACGGTCAGCATGCCCATCGGATCTGCCGCCATGCTTCCGCGCGCCACGTCGCCGGTGCGCCGCCCGCGCGCCGGGTGGGCCGGGCCGGGCCCCAGTGGGTATGCCTGACCCCGAGCCTGTCGCGAACCCGGCCGCGCCCGGACACGAGGAAGCACCCCCCGGTTGCCGCCGGGGCAGCCCGCCCGCGTCCCGGGGCGTGGGAGTACGAGCGTGAGGAGCCGCTGTGCACGACGACCGACTGCTGGTGGAGGGGCGCCTGGAGCGGGCGCTGGGGCAGTTCATCCGGCCCGCGCAGTACGCGGCGCGGGTGCCCCTGCGGCTGGCCGTCTGGCACGCGCCCGGGGAACCGGGGCCGGTGAGCGAGGCGCTCGCGGCCACGTACGAGCCGTTCACGGTCGGCGAGCCCTGGGGGCCGCCGTGGTCCACCAGCTGGTTCCGGCTGGCGGGTGAGGTGCCGCAGGAGTGGGCGGGGCGGCGGGTGGAGGCCGTCATCGATCCCGGCTTCAGCGGCGACGGGCCCGGCTTCCAGGCCGAGGGGCTGCTGTACGACGCCGACGGGGTTCCGCTCAAGGGCATCCATCCGCGCAACCGGCACCTCCCCGTCGGCGCGCCGGTCAGCGGCGGCGAGGAGGTGCGGCTGCTGCTGGAGGCCGCCGCGAACCCGGCGGTGCTGCGGGATTTCCGGCCCACCGACCTCGGCGATGTACGGACCGCTCCGCACCGGCCGCTGTACCGCTTCGCCTCGGCGGACCTCGCGGTGCTCGACGAGACCGTCTGGCAGCTGATCCTGGACATCGAGGTGCTGTCGGAGCTGATGCACGAGGTGCCGGCCGACGGCTCGCGCCGGCACGAGATCCTGCGGGCCCTGGAGGACATGCTGGACGCGCTGGATCTGCACGATGTCGGGGGCACGGCGGCCGCGGGGCGGGCCGCGCTGGCGGACGTACTGAGCCGCCCGGCCACCGCGAGCGCCCATCGCGTGTCGGCCACCGGGCACGCCCATATCGACTCCGCCTGGCTGTGGCCACTGCGCGAGACCGTGCGCAAGGCGTCGCGCACCTTCGCCAATGTCACCCAACTGGCGGAGGAATACCCCGAGTTGGTGTTCGCCTGCTCGCAGGCGCAGCAGTACGCCTGGGTCAAGGAGCATCAGCCGCAGATCTGGGAGCGCATCAAGGAAGCCGTACGGAAAGGCAATTGGGCGCCGGTCGGCTCGATGTGGGTGGAGTCCGACGCCAATATGCCCGGCGGTGAGGCGCTGGCCCGGCAGCTCGTGCACGGCAAGCGCTTCTTCCTGGAGGAGCTGGGGGTGGAGACCGAGGAGATCTGGCTGCCGGACTCGTTCGGCTACACCGCCGCCTTCCCGCAGCTGGCCCGGCTGGCCGGCGCGAAGTGGTTCCTCACCCAGAAGCTGTCGTGGAACCAGACCGACAAGATGCCGCACCACACCTTCTGGTGGGAGGGCATCGACGGCACCCGCGTCTTCACCCACTTCCCGCCCGTCGACACCTACAACTCCCGCTTCCACGCCCGCGAACTCGCCCACGCCGCACGCAACTTCGCCGAGAAGGGCCGCGCCACCCGGTCCCTGGTCCCCTTCGGCTGGGGGGACGGTGGCGGCGGCCCGACCCGCGAGATGCTGGAGCGGGCCCGCCGGCTGCGGTCCCTGGAGGGTTCACCACGGGTCGAGATCGAGCCGCCGGCCCGGTTCTTCGAGGCCGCCCATGAGGAGTACGGGGCGGCGGCGCCGGTCTGGTCGGGCGAGCTGTACCTGGAGTTCCACCGCGGTACGTACACCTCACAGGCGAAGACCAAACAGGGCAACCGGCGCAGTGAACATCTGTTGCGCGAGGCGGAGTTGTGGGCGGCGACGGCGGCGGTACGGGCGGGCACCGACGGCTCGTACACCTACCCGTACGACGCCCTCGACCGTCTCTGGAAGACCGTACTGCTGCACCAGTTCCACGACATCCTGCCGGGCTCGTCCATCGCCTGGGTCCATCGCGAGGCCCGGGCCACGTATGCGGCCGTCGAGGCGGAGCTGACCGGGATCATCGAGACGGCGCTCGGCGCGCCGGCGGATCCCGGGGCCGCGCCGGCCGAGGTGCCGACGGTGTTCAACGCCTCGCCGTACGCCCGGGACGAGATCGTCACCCTGCCGGCCCCGGGACCGGACGGGGCGGCCGCCGTCGCGGTCCACGTACCCGCGCTGGGCTCGGCGCCCGTCCGCCCGCCCGGCCCGGACTCCCCCACACCACCGCCGCCGGCCGTACGGGCGAAGGCCGCCGCCGAGGGCACCCTCATCCTCGACAACGGCCTGCTGCGGGTATGCGTCGACACCGACGGTCTGCTGACCTCCGTACGCGATCTGCACGCCGGACGGGAGGTGCTGGCACCGGGCGCCCGCGGCAATCTGCTTCAGCTGCACCCCGATCACCCCACGCAGTACGACGCCTGGGACCTCGACCGGCATTACCGCCGCCGGCACACCGATCTGACCGACGCCGAGTCCGTGGAGCTGGCCACGGCCGGGCCGCTGTCCGCGACGGTCCGGGTGACCAGGGCGTTCGGCGCCTCCCGGATCACCCAGGAGCTGACCCTGCGGGCCGGCTCACACCGTCTCGACATCACCACCGACATCGACTGGCACGAGTCCGAGAAGGTCCTCAAGGCCGCCTTCCCCCTGGATGTGCACGCCGAACGGTCCACCTCCGAGATCCAGTTCGGACACGTCCACCGCCCCACGCACACCAACACCAGCTGGGACGCGGCCCGTTTCGAGATCTGTGCGCACCGCTGGCTGCGGGTCGCCGAGCCGGGTTACGGCGTCGCGCTGCTCAACGACTCGACCTACGGGCATGACGTGACCCGCACCCCGCACCCCGAGGGCCTGGGCACGACGGTACGGCTGACCCTGCTGCGCGCCCCGCACAGTCCCGACCCGGAGACCGACCAGGGCGCCCACCGCTTCACCTACGCACTGCTGCCGGGCGCCGGGGTCGGGGACGCGGTCGCCGAGGGCCTGGCCCTCAACCTGCCCCTCCGGACGGCCGACGTGCCGCCCGTGCCCCCGCTGATCCGCGTCGACCATCCGGCCGTCACCGTCGAGTCGGTCAAGCTCGCCGAGGACCGCAGCGGCGATGTGGTGGTGCGGCTGTACGAGTCCCACGGCGGCCGTGCCACCGGCACCGTCTCCCCAAGTTTCCCGGTGGCACACGCCACCGTGACCGACCTGTTGGAGCGTCCGCTGCACGAGGAGGAGGAAGGCCCGACGTCCGATGTGGCGGTCGAGCTGCGCCCGTTCCAGATCCTGACCCTCCGGCTCCGGCCGCAGCATCCGCCTGCCGGGTGAGCCCGGGTGTTCGGTGGACCGGCGGCGGACCGGCCGCGCGGGAAGGGGCCGGACAACGCGCCGGCCGGGGCCCCGTGGAACGGGACCCCGGCCGTGTGCCGGTGAGCGTGCGTGATCGTGGAGAGCCTCCTCACCGTGCGGTGCGGGCCCTTATCGGCGTAGGCCGGGCCCGCGGCGCGGTGCACGCACGCTTGCAACGATCAGATGATCCAAGCGAGCGGCCTAGCGCTCGACGTCGACCAGACCGCCACCGCCGGTGTGCACGCCACCGGACGGCCGGTGGTGGTGCTTCTTGTTGTGGTGCTTCTTGACGTGGTGCTTCTTCTTGGCGTGCTTGACGTGGTGGTGGTGCGTGACGTGGTGGTGACGGTGCACCTCCACCCGGCGCTCGATGTGACCGTTGAGGCAGGTGTTGCCGAAGGCCGGGTTCAGCAGCGCCACGATATTGACGGTGTTGCCGCACACGTTGATGGGAATGTGGATCGGGACCTGAATCGCATTGCCCGACACCACTCCCGGCGAATTGGCCGCGCCGCCGGCCGCGCCGGCGTCTGCGAACGCTGCCGACATGCCCCCCAGGGCGGTGCTTGCCGCAAGAGCGGCCACAGCAGTCACCCGCGTGATCCGTGACATAACAATCTCCCGATCGCTCCAAGCGGCTCACTGCCGCTTCCTGTTACTTCCCTTCGGCGCGTACGGCCCCATACTGAGAGAGTTTGCTAACATTTCACTCTTTCCGGGGATAAGTGTGGTTTAGAGATCGCGTGGCGAGGTCAAGGACATCGGCCGAACCCCGGGCGAGAAGCGGGGAAGCGGGCAGGTGAGCCCGTTCCGGCACGGTGTTCGACGTACGCTTGCGGCGTGACGCCGCACCACATCGTCGACGCAGACATCGACGCGATGACCGAGGACCTCAGGACGCTCGTCGAGGTCGAGTCCCCCTCCCGCGATCTCGACGCCTTGCGGGCGTCGGCCAAGGTTGTCGCCGGCGTCATCGAGCGTCGGCTCGGCGGGCGGGCCGTCCTCGTCGAGAGCGAAGCCGGGCCGCACGTCCACTGGTCCGGCGGCGGCGATCCGAAGGTCCTGATCCTCGGTCACCATGACACGGTGTTCCCGCTCGGCACGCTGGCGCGCCGCCCGTTCACGGTCGCGGACGGGCGGGCGACCGGCCCCGGCGTCTTCGACATGCTCGGCGGGCTGGTGCAGGCGATCCATGGCGTGGCGATGGCCGAGGACCGCTCGGGCGTCGAGATCCTGGTGACCGCCGACGAAGAGGTCGGCTCCCACTCCTCCCGGGCCCTCATCGAGGAGCGCGCCCTCGCCTGCGGCGCCGTACTGGTGGGTGAGGGTGCCGCGGAGGGCGGGGCCCTCAAGACCGCCCGTAAGGGCTGCGGCACGTTCCATGTCTCCCTCACGGGCCGGGCCTCGCACGCGGGCCTGGAACCGGCGGCCGGGGTCAATGCCCTGGTCGAAGCGGCCCACCAGGTCCTGGATATCGCGGCGCTCGGCCGGCCCGAGATCGGCACGACCGTGACCCCGACGGTCGCCTCCGCGGGAACCCTGGACAACGTCGTGCCCGCGGAGGCGACCATCACCGTCGATGTCCGGGTCGAGTCGGCCGAGGAGAAGGAGCGGATCGAGGCCGCCTTCGCGGCACTTGCTCCACACGTCGACGAGGCGGAGATCGCGGTGACGGGCGGCGTCGGCCGGCCGCCGATGCCCGAGTCGGCGGCGGCCGGGCTCTTCGCGGTGGCGCAGCAGCTGCTTCCCGGTATCGAGGCCGTGGCCGTCGGCGGCGGAAGCGATGGCAACTTCACGGCCGCGCTGGGGGTGCCCACCCTCGATGGCCTGGGAGCGGTCGGGGGCGGTGCCCACGCCGATCACGAGTATGTGGTGATCGACGCCATGGCCGAGCGGGCGGCGCTGATCGCCGGGCTGGTGAACGCCCTTCAGCGCCCGGAGGGGAACGGGTCCGTCCGCGCGCGGTGAGGGAGCGGGCGGCGGGGCCGCGGTACCGATCGCGTACCGGATCTCAGCGGGCGCTGCCCATGTTGCGGTCGGCGTCGGCGCCCTGGAGCATCAGGGTGGTCTCCTCGATACGGCGGAACCGGCCGTCGGGCGCGAAGTCGGCGAACACATAGACCTCCATGCGCACGGTCGAGCCGTCCTTCTTGGTGATGTCGACGGTGTGCCGGTCGGCGTACTTGCTGCCGTCGCACAGCTCCTCCTGGACCTGGACCTGACCGTCGGCGACGAGGGTGCGCAGGTGGGTGATGTGCTCGACGAACCCGGCGCGGTCGATCCACTCGCCGTCCGTGCGCTGGCGGTACTCCGGGGCGAAGTGGCGGTCGGCGGCTTCCTGCACGGTGATGTCGCGGGCGAAGAGCAGGTCGTTCATGGCGGCTTCGATGCCGGTGTGCGTCATGGGAGGTCCCCTCAAGGAAGAAGAAGTGCGTGCGTTGCGCACGCATCTCCCGCACTGTAGCAGCAGACGCGTGCGCAGCGCACGCTATTCTGGTGAGGTGGAGAACGAAGCAGGACATGAGATCGCAGAAGCGCTGGGCATCCTGCTCAGGCGCACCACCCGCACACAACTGCACCAGCAGCTCACCGAGGGCATGGGGGAGGCGGTGGACGAACTGACGTACCCGGTCCTCAGCGCACTGGCCCGGACCGGGCCCCGCAGCGCGGCCGACCTGGCGCCCGACGCCGGGGTCGACCGCTCCGGTGTCACCCGGCGGGCCTCACGGCTGGAGGCCGCCGGCCTCGTCCGCCGCGAGGCCGATCCCGCCGACCGGCGCGCGCAGTTGCTCGTCCTCACCGAGCAGGGCCACCGCGCGGTGGCCGAGCTGCGGGAGCGGCTGGCCGCCCACATCATGGCGAGTCTGTCCGAGTGGCCACCGGGCGAGGCCGAGGCGTTCGCCCGTCAGCTGCGGCGGTTCACCGTCGACGGCCCGTTCGGTTAGGGCGGCGGGCGGCGAAGGGCCGCGGGGCCCCGCACCACCGCCCCTCTCGGGCGTTTGACAGCGGACCCGGTCGTTCGGGCCTCCTTGTCAGCGCACCTGGTCGCTCTTCGGCCCGGCGTCTTTGATCCTGGTCGGAGTTCCGTCCGGGGCGAACGAGTGGTGGAAGGTGAAGGCGTGCGGTGCGGGGCCGTGGTCGTGGAGGTGTTCCAGGTGGGAGACCCCGTCCCGCCAGGTGGGTATCACGCCGTCGGAGACCCACCAGCACACGTAATTCGGGTGCTCTGTCCTCTCGAACCAGTCGTAGCGCCTGTTCAGTGCCTCGCGGTGCAGACCGGTGTAGATGGCGTCCAAGGCGGGGCGCAGGTCGGTCCAGAGGGAGAGGGTCGCGTCCAGGGCGGTGGTTTCCACCGTGCGGCCCTTGCCGTACCAGGTCGGTACGGTGAACTCTCCCCAGGCACCCCAGTCCAGGTCGAAGTGTGTGCCCCGGCCGCGGTTCACCGCTTCGGCGCGAGCGAGGTATCCGGGGTGCCGGCTGATCTTCCGGTAGATGGCCTCGCCGCGGACGTGGAGTTCGCGCGTGAGAGGGCCGGGATCGGTGAGAGGCGACTTCAGGACGCCGAAGGTGTACAGCGCAAGATGGGGCATGGTCTCTCCCTGGTCGGGGTGCCTGGTGTGGACCCGGTTCGGTGGCTTACGCATGGGGGCGAGGATTCCTGGGGCGTGACCAATGCATCCCGTCACGGGTGGCTCAGCCCGAAGGAACTCCTGTGCGACCGTGGGCGATCGCCGAAGACCAGGTGAAGGTAGCTGCCTCCGCGAGCCATGTCGAAGTTGCGTTTTCCCTGCCCAAGTGGCTTCGTGCACCGGTCATTTCGGGGGCTGGGGGGTGACGGGCGGGGCAGGCTGCGGGGTGCCATTGATCTGCTTCGGCCGGTCGGCTCGGCCGCCATGTGCACAGGTGGTGCGGCACGCCGCGCGTGGACGCTCCCACCGGCGGGGGATCGCCCCGTTCTTTACGGCGCCGACCCCTAAGGCCGCGGAATGTTCCGCAAGTTGGAGCGGGCCATTTGCAGCATGCGGCCGACTCCGCCGTCCAGCACCATCTTTCCGGCCGACAGGGCGAAGCCGGAGACCATCTCGGCGCTGATCTTCGGCGGCATGGACAGGGCGTTGGGGTCGGTGACGATGTCGACCAGGGCCGGGCCCTTGTGGCGGAAGGCGTCGCGCAGGGCGCCGCGCAGCTGCTTGGGCTTCTCCACCCGGACGCCGTGCGCCCCGGCCGCGCGGGCGATGGCCGCGAAGTCCGGGTTCTGGTTGGTGGTGCCGTACGACGGCAGACCGGAGACCAGCATCTCCAGCTCCACCATGCCCAGCGAGGAGTTGTTGAACAGCACCACCTTCACCGGCAGGTCGTACTGGACCAGGGTGAGGAAGTCCCCCATCAGCATGGAGAATCCGCCGTCGCCCGACATGGAGACGATCTGCCGCCGCCGGTCGATGAACTGGGCGCCGATGGCCTGTGGGAGCGCATTGGCCATCGAGCCGTGGCTGAACGAACCGATCACCCGGCGGCGGCCGTTGGGGGTGAGATAGCGGGCGGCCCAGACGTTGCACATGCCGGTGTCGACGGTGAAGACGGCGTCGTCGGCGGCCTCTTCGTCCAGGACGGAGGCCACGTACTCGGGGTGGATCGGGGTGTGCTTCTCGACCTTGCGGGTGTATGCCTTGACCACGCCTTCCAGCGCCTCGGCATGCTTCTTCAGCATCCGGTCGAGGAACTTACGGTTCTCCTTCGGCCGGACCTTGGGGATCAGCCCGCGCAGCGTCTCGCGGACATCGCCCCAGACGGCCAGGTCGAGCGTGGTGCGGCGGCCCAGGTGTTCGGGCCGGACATCGACCTGGACGATCTTGACGTCATCGGGCAGGAACGCGTTGTACGGGAAGTCCGTGCCGAGCAGGATCAGCAGATCGCACTCATGGGTGGCCTCGTAGGCCGCGCCATAGCCGAGCAGCCCGCTCATGCCCACGTCATACGGGTTGTCGTACTGGATCCATTCCTTGCCGCGCAGCGCATGTCCGACCGGGGACTTCACCCGCTCGGCGAACTCCATCACCTCGGCATGCGCGCCCGCCGTGCCGCTGCCGCAGAACAGCGTGACCTTGTCGGCCTCGTCGATCATCGTGGCCAGTGCGTCGAGTTCGGCGTCTCCGGGGCGTACGGACGGGCGCGCGGTGACCAGGGCGTGTTCGATGGCGCGCTCGGGGGCCTGCTCGGCGGCGATGTCGCCGGGGAGCGAGACGACCGCGACGCCGCTCTGCCCGATGGCGTGCTGGATCGCGGTCTGGAGCACCCTCGGCATCTGCTTGGTGCTGGAGATCAGCTCGCTGTAGTGGCTGCACTCGGTGAACAGCCGGTCGGGGTGGGTCTCCTGGAAGAAGGTGGTGCCGATCTCGCTGGAGGGGATGTGGGAGGCCAGGGCGAGGACCGGGGCCATCGAACGGTGGGCGTCGAACAGGCCGTTGATGAGGTGCAGATTGCCGGGGCCGCAGGAGCCGGCGCAGGCCGCGAGGGAGTTGGTGAGCTGTGCTTCCGCCCCGGCGGCGAAGGCGGCGGTCTCCTCGTGCCGGACCTGGATCCAGTCGATCGCGGAGTTCCGGCGGATGGCGTCCACCACCGGGTTCAGGCTGTCGCCGACGACGCCGTAGAGCCGTCGCACCCCTGCCCGCACGAGGATGTCCACGAACTGCTCGGCCACGGTCTGCTTCGCCATGTCGCTGTCGCTCCTTCGACGGGTGTGCGGCGGGCGGGTGACGGCCCGCTGGTGCGGTGGGCCCCGTTCCGGGAACCTCCGGGGCCCTGTCCCATGTACCCATGCGGCGCCCCGCACCGCCTCCGCTGCGCGGCTCCTTCCCGCCCGCGCTCCGGAACCGCGTGTGCCCGTCGCTACGACTCCCACACCCCGACGGCCGTACGGTCCTTCGAGTGACCCGCCACCTGAAGTTGCGCGGCGGCGAGGAATGCCACCAGGTCCGGGGGCTCGGCGGCGGACCACTGTCCGGCCAGCCGGGCGGCGAACGCGGGCTCCTGCTGGAGCGGCTCGGCGAGCCCGGCGCTGCACAGCAGCAGGGTGTCGCCCGGACGGGCGAAGGCCGTCCGGAAAAGGAACGGATCGGACCGGTCGGGGCCGTCGGCAGCTGACCGGCCGGCGGCGGAACGCGGCCGTCCGCCGGTGCCGTCCGCTCCCCCGTACACGGTCTGGTCCGGCGCCGCGGGCTCCAAGTCCTCCCAGGCGCCGTCGCGGAGCCGGAACAGGCCGCCCGCGCCGATGCCGAAGAACACCCGGGTACGGCAGTCCGGGTCGGCGGGCAGCAGCAGACAGCGCAGCACGGGGGTGTACCGCTCCGCTGCGGCGTCCGGCTCCCGGGACCGGCCGCGCAGCCTGCCGTAGCTGCGATCGGTGAGCCGCTGAAGCCCGGACTTGAGGGCGCTGCGGTGGTCCGTACGGATGTCCTCCGCCAGTCGGGTGTAACTGCGGCCGACCGCGCTGCCGATCCGGGCGCAGGCTTCGTGGGCGGCGCGATGGGCACCCTCACCGGCCGGCCGGCCGGTGGCGACGGCGACCAGGATCAGGGCGTGCCGGCCGGCCCCGAAGCGGGCGGTGAGCAGCGCGTCGCGGCGTACGTCACCGCGGTGGCGGGCGAGGTCGCCGCGCCGGGAGGTGGCGAGCAGGGTCAGCGAGCCGTACCGGGCACCGTCCAGCGCGGTGTCCGGCACCAGTTCGTCGAGGGCGGCCGGGTCGGCGGCGGGCAGGGTGCCCAGCTCGGGTCCGGACGGCGACGGCCGGTCGGCCGGGATTCCGGCGGGGGCCGGTTCGATGTCGCGGGGTGCCTCGGGCGTGGACGGGGCGGCGGGCCGGGCGGGGGATGCCGGGCGGGGGCCGGTGGCCTGGAGCGGGATCGGTGCCGGCGGGGAGGACGCGGCACGGGCCGGGGGCGGCTGGGGGGCCGGCGTCGGCCGCCGTGGTGTGGCGACCGCCCGGAGCGCCGAGGCGACCCGGTCATCGAGGGTGTCCGGGGCGTCGGACGGCCCGGCATCGCGCACCGCGGCGCGTCCCGGTGCGTCGTCGCCCCCTCCCTCGCCGTACAACTGCCGCCACCAGTCGTCCTCCTGGCCGCAATCGGCCCCCTGCTGGTTCATGTGCCGTATTGTCCCTGCGCGGCCGCGCCCTCAACAGGGCGCGAAAGAGCGTCCACCGGGCGTTCGGCCCCCGAAGGGTGACCGGCCGGCAGGTCGGTGATCAGCGCATGTCATCGGTGGGGGCGGGTCGGGTCGGGGGTGGGCCTGGGCTCCTTGGGTGGCGGCCGGTTCGGCCTCGGGGTGACGGATACGTCCGTCGCCCTCTCCGGCCCCGTGTTCCGGCCCGTACTCCGCCCGCCCGCCGGCAAGCGCTTCCGGGCCGCTTCCGGCACGCTGGGCCCATGAGAGTGTGCAGCGTACGAGCCGTCACGGGGCCTGCGCCCGCCGGGAGTGAGGCCGGCGCGTGAGCGAGCGCAGCGAGCGGACGGTTCAGGGGTGCGCGCGTCACGAAGGCAGGCGGGCCGAGCTCAGCGGGGGCGGCACATGAGCGAGCGGGCGACGCGACGGTGCGCGCGGGGCGACGGCGGGTGGGCCGGGCGGAACGCGGCCGGCGCATGAGTGCGTGGCAGCTGGTCGCGGCCGGTCTGGTGATGCTGCTCGGGCTGCTCGGGGTGCTGGTGCCCGGCATTCCCGGGCCGCTGATCGTCTGGGCGGGCGTCATGTGGTGGACGCTGTCCGAGAAATCCGGGCCCGCCTGGGTGGTGCTGATGTCCGCCACCGCCGTGTTGCTGCTCAATCAGGTGGTCAAGTGGCTGCTGCCGGCCCGCGATCTGCGGGCCGTGGGCACGCCGTACCGGGCCCTGTTCCTGGCGGGCGTGGCCGGCATCGTGGGCTTCTTCGTGATCCCGGTCATCGGGGGCCTGCTGGGCTCGGTCGGCGGTCTCTATCTGCTGGAACGCGTCCGGCTCGGCAGCCATGGCGACGCCTGGGCCTCGACCCGTACGGCCCTGCGCGCCATCGGGCTGAGCGTGCTGGTCGAGCTGTTCGCCTGTCTGCTGGTCGTCGGCGCGTGGACCGGGGCCGTGGTGGCGGGCTGAGGCGTCATCCGGCGTGGCCGGCCAGGGCGTAGGGGGGTGATGGCGGCGCCGCCGATGGCATCTCGCCCGCCGACGGCATCTCGCCCGCCGGCAGCAGCCCGGCCCGCCAGAGATGGTGCAGGGCATAGGCGCCCCAAGGCCGCCAAGCGGCCGGGCCCGCCGTCCCGCCCCGCTCCGCATCCGCCTCCGCCGCCGTCCCCACGTCGGGGTCGCCCAGGGCCCGCATCCTGAGGTACGCGGCGGTGCGCGGGCCGATGCCGGGCAGGGCGGCCAGGGCCCGTTCGGTGGTGCCGCGGTCCGCGCCCGCGTCCAGCGTGAGCGCGCCGTCGGCGAGTGCGGTGCACAGGGTGCGCACCGGCTCCGCGACCTCCGCGCCGGTCAGTTCCCCGGGCGCCGGGAAGAGGTGGGTGAGCCCGCCGTCCGGCGCGTCCAGCGGTTTGCCGTACGTCCGCACCAGTGCGGCGGCGCGTTCCGGCGGGCCGCCCAGCACGGTCCGGACCGCCAGTTCCTCGGGGTCGGCGGCGCCGGGTGACCGCAGTCCCGGCCGCTCGGCCACCAACGGGCCGAGCAGCGGATCGGCGCCCAGCCGCTCGGCGACCGCGTACGGGTCGGCGTCCAGGTCGAACAGCCGGCGGAGGCGCCGTACGGCCGTCGACAGATCCCGCAGGTCGGTCAGCCGCAGCCGGCACTCCAGCCAGCCGCCGTCCGTACCGCGCGCCGCCGGACACACCAGGCCCGCCGGTGGCCGACGCCGCCGGTGCGGCCCGGCGGGCTCGTCGACCTCGGCGATGCCGCTGCCATGGGTGAGCCGCAGCGTACGGCGGTAGGTGCGCCCGCCGCGGGGGCCACGGGTCTCCTCGACCCCCGGCACCGCCCGTACCTGGAGGAAGTCGAAGATCTCGGCGGCCGCGTACGGCCCGCGGTAGGCGAGCCGGAGCGGAATGCCGGTGGGCTCGGCGCGGTTCGCGGGGCCGGGTGCCGGGCCGGTCGCGGTCCCCGGACCGGCCGCGGCGGGGTGGCGGGCGGCGGCACCCCCGTTCCCGGCCGCCGCCCGCAGTTCGCTGGGCGTGCCCGCGTAGATCTCCCGGATCGTGTCGTTGAACTGCCGGATGCTGGCGAAACCGGCCGCGAACGCCAGCTCGGTGACCGGCAGCGCGGTGGTCTGGAGCAGCACCCGCGCGGTGTGTGCCCGGCGGGCCCGCGCCAGCGCCACCGGGCCCGCGCCGAGCTCCGCGGTCAGCTGCCGCTGTACCTGGCGCGGGCTGTAGCCCAGCCGGCGCGCCAGCCCGCCGACGCCCTCCCGGTCGACCACGCCGTCCCCGATCAGCCGCATGGCCCGACCGACCAGGTCGGCGCGTACATTCCACTCCGCGGATCCCGGCACGGCGTCCGGCCGGCAGCGGCGGCAGGCCCGGAAACCGGCCGCCTGCGCGGCGGCGGCCGACGGGAAGAACCGCACGTTCACCCGCTTGGGAGTCACCGCGGGGCAGCTCGGCCGGCAGTAGATACCGGTCGTCACCACGGCGAAGAAGAATTCCCCGTCGAACCGCGCATCCCGGCTGGTCACCGCTTCGTACCTGGCCTCGTCGTCCCTCACGCCCCCAGTGTGCGCCGGGTGCGGCGCACCGGGCTGGCGGAAATCGGACATGGCGTTTGGGGCGGTGAGGGCGGCCCCGGGCGGCCGCCCCCACCCCTTGTCTCACCGCTGCGGACCGCGCTTGCGCTCCATCAGATGGCGGCCCAGGGCCTGCTTCTGCTTCCAGTCGCGGCGGATCTCGGCGCGCAGCCGGGCGTCCGTCTTGGCCACGATGCGCTGGTTCTCGCGCTGTAGCTTCCGGTAGCTCTCCAGCCGCCGGTCGGACAACTCTCCGCATTCAACGGCCTCTTGGACGGCGCAGCCCGGCTCCGACCGGTGTGCGCAGTCGTGGAAGCGGCACTCCTCGGCCAGCGCCTCGACCTCCGAGAACGCCCGGGCGAGCCCGGACCCGGCGTCCCACATCCCGACGCCGCGCAGCCCGGGGGTGTCGATCAGCACCCCGCCGCCGGGCAGCGCCCGCAGATCCCGGGTGGTCGTGGTGTGCCGGCCCTTGCCGTCCCGGTCGCGGATGGCCTGCACCCGTTGCAGGCGCTCCCCGAGCAGGGCGTTGACCAGCGTGGACTTGCCCGCACCGGACTGCCCGAGCAGTACGGAGGTACCGCCCGCGAGCACGGCGGCGAGCACATCGATGCCGTCGCCGGTCTCCGAGCTGACCGCCAGCACCGGCACCCCGGGCGCCGCGGCCTCCGCGTCCTCGACGAGATGCGCCAGACTGCCCGGATCCCCGGCGAGGTCGGCCTTGGTCAGCACGACCACCGGCTGCGCGCCGCCCTCCGTGGCCGCCGCGGAGTCGGGCAGCGGTCCGGCATCGCCCGCGCCGGACATGGCCAGCGCGAGGAACCGTTCGATCCGCCCGAGGTCCAGCTGGTCCGCGAGCGAGACACAGATGACGATGTGGTCGATGTTGGTGGCCAGCACCTGGCCCTCGGACCGCTTCGACGAGGCCGACCGCACGAACGCCGTGCGGCGCGGCAGCAACGCCCGTACGACACCGTCGACATGATCGCCGCTGCGCCCGTTCTCCAGGTCGAGCACGGCCCAGTCGCCGGTGCACGGCACCCGCATCGGGTCACCGGTCGCCACCAGCGCGGTGTCGGCCAGAACGGTCCGGATGCCGTCACCGTCCGCCACTACGGCGTCCACCCGCCCGCGGTCCACGCGGACGATACGGCCGGGCACGAGCCCCTGCCCGGCGAAGGGGGTGAAGCTCCGCGCGAATCCGTCGTCCCAGCCATAGGCGGTCAGCGGGTGCGCAGCGGAGAAATCGAGGTCGAACAACGGGATGGCCCTTCGAGAAGGAGCGGTCCCGGCCGTGCGCGCGATACCCGCGCGCAGAAGTGAGGTCGAGTCAGCCGGAGACCACAGGGAGGAAGTTGATGATCTTCTGCATGCGGGCAGCGCCCTGCGCAACGACAGTCATCAGTACTCACCTCCGCGTATCTCAACAGGCCACGAGGGACAGCCTCAGGCCGTCGTCCTCTCGAACGCTGCGACTGTAGACCGGCGCCACGCGTCGGCGCCAACCATTTTTCCTGGCCCGGTTTCCATCCGTGCGCCCATGGGAGCGCGGCAGCTCACGGGCCACGGCCGTCCGGACGGCGCCCGGACGACGCCCGGACGGCGCTCGTGAAGGCGTCCGGACGGCGCGCCCGGGCAGCCGTGGCAGTCCTCGGTAGCGGGCCTTGCCCCTGAAACCCCCCGTCCTCAGGCGCCCGTGACGCCGTCGATGCGCTCCCTGAGCAGATCCGCATGCCCGTTGTGACGTGCGTACTCCTCGATCATGTGGACCAGGATCCAGCGCAGCGAAACCCGCTGGTCCCCGACGAAGCCGGCCTCCCGCTCGGAGAGCGTGCCGGAGTCGTCGAGCGAGGCGGTGGCGATCAGCTCACGGCTCCGGGCGACCTCCGCGCGCCAGTCGGCCAGCGCCTCGTCGATCCCGCGGTCCGGGTCGAGGAGGAACCCGTCGCCCTTCTCCGCCTCATACACCGGCGGTATGTCCTGGCCGGCGAACACCCGCTGGAACCAGTTGCGTTCGACCTCCGCCAGATGCCGGACCAGGCCCAGCAGCGTCATGGTGGACGGGGCCACCGAGGTCATCCGGACCTGCTGGTCGTCCAGTCCCGCGCACTTCAGCGGGAGCGTGGCGCGGTGAAACTCCAACCAGCTCTCCAGCATGGCGCGTTCATCGGCGTGTGGGGGCGGAACGAGCCGCCCGTCCGGTGTCATTCCCATGCTCCTCAGCCTCGCACAGGCCACTGACAACGGCGCGGACGAGCGGCACGGCGCGAGGGCGGGGGTGCTTCTGACGTGCGGCCGGGCCGACCGCACGGGTCAGCCGGCGCGCAGGGCCTTCTTGAGGATCTTGCCGGTGGGGCCTTTGGGCAGTTCGGCGACGATGCGGATCTCGCGGGGGTATTTGTAGGCGGCCAGCCGTTCCTTGCAGTGGGCGGTGAGGTCCTCGGCGGTGGCGGCCGCGCCCCGCTTGAGGCTGACCACGGCGATGACCTCCTCGCCGAGCCGGTCGTCGGGCCGGCCGATGACCGCGGCCTCGGCGACGGCGGGGTGGGTGTGCAGGACCTCCTCGACCTCGCGCGGATAGACGTTGTAGCCGCCCCGTATGACCAGGTCCTTCTTGCGGTCGACGATGAAGAAGTAGCCGTCCTCGTCGCGGTGGCCGAGGTCGCCGGTGTGCAGCCAGCCGTCGCGCAGCGTCTCGGCGGTCTCCTCGGGGCGGCGGTAGTAGCCCTTCATGACGCGTCGAGGACCGCGCCGGTCTCGAACCGCGGTACCAGGGCGAGGGTGCCGCCGTGGCATACGGCCAGGTTGAGGACGCTGGAGAGACCGAAGACGTGGAAGAGCGGCAGTACGGCGAGGGCGATGTCGTCCGGCCGGAAGCCGAACAGCTCGCCGGAGACGGTGCAGTTCATATGGAGCTGGAAGTGGGTGAGCTCGGCGCCCTTGGGGCGGCCGGTGGTGCCGCTGGTGTAGAGGAGAACGGCGGTGTCGTCGGCGTGGGTGGGCGCGGTCTCGCCGGTGTCGTCAGCGGCGTACAGCTCGTCGTACGGACGGGTGCCCGCGATCCGCCGGCCGCTGCCGGGCGGGTGGACGACATAGGTCCCGACGTCGCCGGGCCAGCTCCGCCCCCTTGACCGCTTCGGCCGCGAACTCCTCGTGGGCTATGAGGAGTTCGGCCTCGGAGTCCTGGAGGTGGTGGGCGATCTCGGGGGCCTTCAGGAGGGGGTGTTTGACTGCTGGTCTTCGAAGTCGGGTATGTGAGCGTAACCATGTATGAGTGAGTGTCATTGTCAGAGCGTGAATCTGACGGAGTGGGCGAAGATGCAGGGCGTGCATCCGCAGACCGCGTATCGCTGGTTCCGCGAGGGGACGCTGCCGGTACCGGCTCAGCGGGTCGGGCCGCGCACGATCCTCGTGAACGTGGATGCCAACACCGCGCCCGAAGCGGCCGGCGGTCTGGGCCTGTATGCCCGGGTCTCCTCCCACGACCAGAAGACCGATCTGAGGCGACAGACTGTCCGGCTTGCCGAGTGGGCGGCGAAGGCCGGTCACCGTATCGTCCGCGTGGAGGCGGAGATCGGCTCGGGCGTGAACGGCGGCCGGTCCAAGGCCCGTCGCCTGCTGGCTGATTCGGAAGTGACCACGATTGTGGTGGAACACAAAGACCGGCTCGGCCGGATGAACGTGGAGCTGATCGAGGCAGCGCTTGCCGCGCACGGCCGTCGCCTGGTTGTGCTGGATGACGGCGAGGTCGAAGACGACCTGGTGCGTGACATGGTGGAGGTACTGACCTCGTTCTGCGCTCGCCTGTACGGCCGGAGGTCGGCGAAGAACCGTGCGCGCAAAGCACTGGAGGCCGCCGAGCATGGCTGAGAAGAAGCCGCTGCGGCAGATCGCGCGTCCGTTCGTCGCCGACGGCCCGTCGGGTGTCAGCATCCGCGACCGGCTCAAGGGCCTGACGCCCGAGGATGAGAAGGTCTTGCGCCTGGTTGGCGAACACATGGGACGTCTGGCCTCCGCGGATCTGGCGCGGCGTTGCCGTGACGGGCTGGAACACTCCACCGGCACGTGGGCGGCCCGTAAGCGGGAGCTGACCGCGCAGTCCTCCTCCCGTTGGGCTGGTTCGGTCACTTCCCACACGCATGATCAGTGGGGCCTGTCCCGCCGAGCCCAGCACCAGCACTTGCAGTCGCTGGACGCCGGTATCCGCACCATCAGGCACCGTCTGTCCCTGCCGGTCGGCGAGAAGGGCAGCGGGGGCAAGCCCGGCGGCTACCGCTCCCGCTTCGAGTGGTTCCAAAAGACTCGCCGTCTGGCGATCCTCGAAACCCGGTACGAGCAGGGCCGCGCAGAACGGGAGGCCGGGAAGGTCTCCGTCGTACGCGGTGGGCGCCGGCTGCTCCACCAGCGACACAACCTGGATGCGGCCCGCAAGACGACCGAGCAGTGGCGTGCCGAGTGGGAAGTCGCCCGCTGGTTCCTGACCGCCGATGGCGAGTCCGGCAAGCGATACGGGAACGAGACGATCCGCGTCACCCCGGACGGCGAGGTCAGTATCAAACTCCCCGCGCCGCTCGCCGAGCTGGCGAACGCCCGGCATGGCCGCTACGCGCTGGCCGCCCGCGTCACCTTCCCGCATCGGGGCGCCGAGTGGCGCGACCGTATCGCCGGCAACAGGGCCGTGGCCTACCGCGTCCACCTGGACGTGGCCGCGACCGCTGGTACCTGAATGCCAGTTGGACCCGCAAAGACCTTCGCGTGATCCCGCTCGATGCCCTGCGGGCCGGGGGCATGATCGGCGTGGACACCAACGCCGACCACCTGGCCGCATGGCTGCTGGACGAGCACGGCAACCCGGTCGGCTCTCCACACCGGTTCGACTACGACCTGTCCGGCACCGCCAACCATCGCGACGCCCAGCTCCGCCACGCCCTCACCCGCCTGCTGCACTGGGCGCGGGACTGCGACGTGCAGGCCATCGCGATCGAAGACCTCGACTTCACCGACTCCACAACCCGCGAGAAGCACGGCCGGCGTAAGCGATTGCGGCAGCTCATCTCCGGCATCCCCACCAGCAAACTCCGCGCACGCCTGCTGTCCATGTGCGCCGAGGCCGGTATCACCGTCATCGCCGTCGATCCCGCATACACCTCGATGTGGGGCACAGAACACTGGCGGAAGCCGCTGACCAGCAAAAACCGTAAGACCAGCCGACACGCAGCCGCCTCGGTGGCGATCGGCAGGCGCGCCCTTGGGCACCGTATCCGGCGACGGACGACACCGCCCCGCGACGACCAGAGCGATCGCCGCGTGTATCGGACCGCCCAGGCCGGACCGCGTGACCGAGGGAGCGAGGGAAACCGCCCCCACATCCCCGGACCACGGACACGATCCGTAGGGGCCGGATGCGGACGGAAACGCGGTGGACCAGAACGCCCAAGACCGTTCGGGGTGTTCGGCTGAGCACGGGTTCTGGCAACAGGACTCACTCCCGCTCAGTATTTAGGAACGGTTGAGCGGGACCATGACCAGTCCCGCCTTGAGGATTCCGTAGTACGTGAACAGGAACTGCGGCACGTTGGGCAGCTGGACGGCGACCTTGGCGCCCCGCCGGAGGCCGAGCCGGCGCAGGGTGGCCGCGATCCGGCCGGACGCCTCGTCGGCACGGTCGTAGGTGACGGTCACATCGCCGAGGAGACACAGAGGTTTGCCGGGGTGGGAAAGACGGGACTCACGAAGGGCGGTCGCGAGATTGAAGGTCATCCGGGCTCCTGGCGTGCGGCGGCTCGTACCACGGACTGCATCGGACGCGCCGAGCATAGAGAGCGGCTGAGCGTTGCTCAATAGCGCGTACCGGCACGCCGCGGCAGCGCACGGCACCGCACGGCCGGGCACCTGGCACCTGGCACCTGGCACCTGGCACCTGGCACCTGGCACCTGGCACCTGGCACCTGATCGGCCGATCACCTGGCGCCGCACGGCCGAGCACCGCACGGTGGAGCACAATGCTAAATATGGGTCATGACGGAAATTTTCGGGCGAGAAGGTGACGATTCGCCGGCGTCACCACGCTCCCCGGGAACGCGCCCGCGCGCGCCGCTGAACGGTCATCGCGCCGCGGGCCGGATGGGCGTACGGCAGCTCGCCCGCGCGGTGCTGCTGGCGGTCGTGGCCGTCCTGGCGCTCGCCTTCCAGGCCCCCGGCGCGAGCGCCCGGGAGGACCGTCAGCTCTCGGCCGTCGGGGCCCGGACCTCCGCCCAGGTGCCGGAAATCCGTGCCGCCGTGCGCGCCGCCCACCCCCCGCAGCCCCGGGAAGCGGCGGCCCCGGAGCGCGCGGACGCCCAGGATCAGGACCAGTTTCCGGTGCTGCTCGGATCCGCCGCCGGGGTGCTGCTGCTGGTGGCCGGCGGGGCGGCCCTGGTGGCGTGGCGGCTGCGGCGGCAGACGGGCGGGCTGCCGCCGGCCGAGGTGCGGCGGAGGTACGACCACCACGACGCGGTGCTGCACGCCGTACGGGAGGGCGTGCTGATCCTCGGCAGTGACGGGCGGCTGCTGCTGGCCAACGACGAGGCCCGGCGGCTGCTCGAACTGCCCGCGGACGCGGAACGGCGCCCGGTCGCGGACCTCGGACTGGAACCGCAGCTCAGCGCGCTGCTCGCGTCGGGGCGGGCGGCGACCGACGAGGTGCTGCTGGCGGGCGACCGGCTGCTCGCGGTGAACGTCCGGCCGACCGCCCCGCGCGGCCGGCCCGCCGGGACCGTGGTGACGCTGCGGGACACCGGCGAGCTGCGCGCCCTGGCCGGCCGGGCGGGCGTGGCCCAGGAGCGGCTGAAGCTGATCTACGACGCGGGGCTGCGGATCGGCACCACACTGGACGTGGGCCGGACCGCCGAGGAGCTGGCCGCGGTCGCGGTGCCCCGGTTCGCCGACGTGGTCACCGTCGAGCTGCTGGAGCCGGTGCTGCGCGGCGATGAACCGACGACCGGGACGAGCGCCGAGCTCCAGCGGATGGCGGTCAAGGGGGTCGCCGAGGAATCGGCGATCTACCGGGTCGGCGAGGTGCTCCGCTATATGTCCGGCACACCGATGGCGACGGCCCTGACGAGCGGCCGGCCGGTCCTCGTCGGCGACCTGCCCGCCTCGGACGCCTGGCGGCAGCAGGATCCGGACGGCACCCAGCGGGTCCTGGACGCCGGCATCCGCTCGCTGATCACCACACCGCTTCAGGCGCGCGGCGTGGTGCTGGGGCTGGCCAATTACTGGCGGTCCGGCACGTCCGGCACCTTCGAGGCGGAGGATCTGGCCTTCGCCGAGGAGCTGACCGCACGGGCCGCGGTCGCGGTCGACAACGCCCGCCGCTACACCCGCGAGCACACCACCGCCGTCACCCTCCAGCGCAGCCTGCTGCCGCAGACCCTGCCCGAGCAGTCCGCGCTGACGGTCGCCCATCGCTATCTGCCCGCGCACGCCGGGGTCGGCGGCGACTGGTTCGATGTGATCCCGCTGCCCGGTGCCCGGGTCGCGCTGGTCGTCGGCGATGTCGTCGGACACGGTCTGCACGCCGCCGCCACCATGGGCCGGCTGCGGACCGCGGTCCACAACTTCTCCGCCCTCGACCTGCCGCCCGACGAGCTGCTGAACCACTTGGACGAACTGGTCACCCACATCGACACGGACGAGGCGCGGGCGGCCGGCCTCGGGACGGGCACCGGCACCGGGACCGGCACAGGCACCGGGGCCAGGGCCGGGACCGGCGGCACGGGTGGTGCCCCCGACGGCGCGGGGACGTGGCCGGGCGGCACGGACGGCGACCCCGACGGGGCGCCGACGCACCTGGGGCGCACCGGCATCACCGGCGCAACCTGTCTGTACGCCATCTACGATCCGGTCACCGGCCGGGTCACCCTGGCCACCGCGGGGCACCCCGGCCCGGCCGTGATCCACCCCGCCGGCACCGTCTCGTTCCCCGAGGTGCCCGTCTCCCCGCCCCTGGGCCTGGGCGGCAGCGTGCCGGTGGAGACCACGGAGCTGACGCTGAGCGAGGGCTCCCGGCTGGTGCTCTACACCGACGGGCTGGTCGAGAACCGCGACCGCGATATCGCCACCGGCCTGGAGCTGCTCCGTACGGCCCTGGCGACCGGGGCGGACCGTACCCCCGAGGAGACCTGTACGGCGGTCCTCGACGCGATGCTGCCCGCCCACCCCAGCGATGACATCGCCCTCCTGGTGGCCCGCACCCGGCTGCTGGACCCCACACGGGTCGCCGAATGGGAGGTGCCCTCCGACCCGGCGGCCGTCGCCCCCGTACGGGCGGCCTGTCTGCGGACGCTGGAGTCCTGGGGCCTGGCGGCGATCGACTTCACCACCGAGCTGATCCTCAGCGAACTGATCACCAACGCCATCCGCTACGGCGCCCAGCCGATCCGGGTCCGGCTGCTGTACGACCGCGCCCTGATCTGCGAGGTCTCCGACGGCACCAGCGCCTCCCCGCATCTGCGCCGCGCCGCGACCACGGACGAGGGCGGCCGCGGCCTCTTCCTCGTCGCCCAGTTCGCGCACCGCTGGGGCACCCGCTACACACCGGGCGGCAAGGTCATCTGGACCGAACAGTCCCTCGACGGCGGCCGCCCGGAGCCCGGCCCCGACTCGACCGAGGACGTCCTCGACCAGTGGGACGACGTGCCGGCGCTGTGAGGGGGCGGGGGCCGGGGGCCTGGGACCTGTGGCCCACGGCTGCCGGATGCAGCCCCCGTACCCCCTGGCTAAGCTCGTTGAGGGGGCCGACGACTGATCTTGGAGGCTCCCATGGTGCAGTTGCCCGAAGCGCGTGATCTGGCTCCGCGGCTGGCCGTCGGTGCGTTCATCCTGGACTCCGGGCTGACGCTGCTGCGGGCCGACGCGGCGACCGCCGAGGGCGTGCACGGTATGGCCCAGGTGGCCTATCCGTTCCTGGAGAAGATCCCCGCCGAGCAGTTCACCCGGCTGCTGGCGTGCTCCGAACTCGCGGTCGGCGGCGCGCTGCTGGCTCCGTTCGTCCCCACCCGGCTGGCCGGACTCGCGCTGACCGGCTTCTCCGGCGGACTGGTCGGGCTCTATCTGCGGACCCCCGGGATGCGGAAGCCGGGGAGCCTGCGGCCGACCCAGAACGGCATCCCCTTGGCCAAGGACGTCTGGATGCTGGGCATCGGCCTCGGCTTCCTGGGCGCGGCGAGCCGCCGACGCCGGGCCGCGGCCGCCCGCCACCGCCGCGCGACCCTCTCCCGGCGCCACAGGTGCTGGTGCCGGGGCTGACCCCTTCCCCGGCCTGCGGCCCCGTATGTGTTCCCCGTCCCGCGCCCCGTACGAGCCCGACGACCGGCCGGGCGGACCGGGCGCCGGCCGCCGCCCGGTCCGCCCTCCCCTACCGGCGCACCAGCCAGCCCGCGATCTCGTCGACCACCGCCGGGTCCACATGTCCGGGGCGCGCGTATTCGGCCGGGGTGGGCCGGCCGCTGCCGGAGAAGAAGAGGTGGTTGACGTCCCGGTGAATCCGGATCGCCACCCCGGGCCAGTGCGAAAGGCCCTCCTGCCAGCGGATCAGGTCGTCGGCGACGGTCACTTGGTAGTCCCGCCCGCCCTGAAGGATCAACATCGGGCAGACCAGTCCGGCTGCCGTGGCCACCGGATCGTAGGCACGCAGGTCGAGCCAGTAAGCAGCGGAGAAACCCAGCGGCAGCAGCGTTGGCGGTGTGTCAGGGGTGAGGTCCGGGCCGGCCACCAGCGCGGCCTGCCGTATGAGCGCCGACACCCGCTCGTCCGCGCTCGGCCCGGGGGCGAGTTCCGCGAGATAGCGGGCCACCCGGACGGCCGCCTCGTGCATCGGCTGGGTGTCCGCGGCGAGCAGGACCAGGCCCGCGACCGACGGGTCGGCGGCGGCGATCCGGGGCGCCACCTTGCCGCCCATACTGTGGCCGAGAAGGTGGATGCGGTCCGGGGCCACCTCGGGTTGCTGCCGGAGCAGCTGGACGGCGGCGCGCGCGGCCGGCAGGTACTCGTCGGCCATGGTGAAGTCCGAGGGCAGACGATCCGGGTGCGCGAAAGCCGCCTTGTCGAAGCGCAGCACGGCCACGTGCCGGGTGGCGAGCCCCCAGGCGAGGTCCTTGAGCGGCTTGTTCGGGCCGCTGCTCCCGTCCCGGTCGAACGGGCCGCCGCCGCTGAGCAGCACCACGGCGGGCCACGGTCCGGGACCGGCGGGCAGGCTGAGGGTGCCGGGCACGGCGAGCGGCCCCGTCCCGAGCATGACGTCCCGTTCGGTGAACCGGTCCTCGTCCGCGTAGTGCGGCGGCTGCCACTCGGCGTCACCGTGCGGATCGATCCGCAGTCCGTGCAGCAGGCCGTCGCCGCCGACCGATGTGACCACGGTGAAGCGGCCGTTGGCGCAGGTCACCGGGGTGCACATGCGCCCCGGGCCGGCCTCGCGGGCCGGCTCCCCGACCGCCGTGACCCCGCCGTGTCCGGCAGCCTCGGCCGCCCACGCCAGCCGCAGCGCCTCGGCGGAGACCGCGGCCCGCAGCGGCGGCGCGAAGAGCTCCACGATCTCGTCGAAACACTCCGTCCGCAGCAGCGCGGCGACGTCGCGCGCCACCTCCAGCGCCCTGCACTCAGCATCCGTTCTCATGATTGAGAACGGTAGCAGCCATGAGAAAGTTGAGGCATGGACTCCCTCGAACTGCTCGCCCACCCCATCCGGCTGCGGATCGTGCACGCGATGGGCGGTGGACGGCTTCAGACCACCGCTCAGCTCTGCGCACGCATCCCCGAGGCCTCCAAAGCCACCGTCTACCGGCACATCGATCTGCTGGTGGGCGGCGGGATCCTGGAGGTGGCCGAGGAGCGCCGGGTGCGCGGCGCGGTACAACGGCACTACCGGCTGCGACAGGACCGGGCCGTGATCGGTTCCGAGGCGGTCCGTGCGCTCACCCCCGAGGACCATCGGCATGCCTTCGCCACCGCGATGACCGCCCTGCTGGCCGAGTTCAACGCCTACCTCGACCGCGAGGGCGCCGACCCGGTGGCGGACCAGGTGGGGTACCGGCAGCATGCGCTCTGGCTCAGCCCGGCGGAGCTGACGGAGATGATCGGCGAGCTGCGCGCGGCCATCGCACCGAGGCTGGCACACCGGCCGAGCCCCGAGCGGGCGCAGTACCTGCTCAGCCCGATCCACTTCCCCGTGGAGGTCCCGCAGCGGGAAGCCGAGCCGTCATCGGGCGCCGGCGCCGGTCAGGAGACGGGCACCTGACCGGCCGCCCCCTCAGGCGGCCGGCCTCCGCCGCACGGTCCGTACGACGGCCGCGCAGCCCGCGCCCACGGCGGCGGTGAGGAGGAGGATGAGCAGGCTCGTCCGGTCCGGGGCGTGGAAGGCCAGTTCGGAGTGCTGGTGGAGGACGAAGCCGTCGTAGAACATCCAGGACACCAGGGCGGCGACGGGGGCCAGGGCCGGGCGGGTGCGGAGTGCCACGGCCAGCGTCAGCAGGGCGAAGAGGGCCAGTACGGCGGAGGTGTGGGCGGTCCCGCCGGTCAGCAGCAGGGCGGTCACCAGCAGGGCCGCCCCGACGGCGCCGAGCGGTAGCGCGAGGTCACGGCCGAGGGTGCGGTCCGGCGGCACCCGGTGGGCCGGCTGCGTTGCCTGCGGCCTGACCTGGGGGAACTGCGTGGTGTGGGGGCGGAGCGGGGGCGCCGGGCGGTGAAGGGTGGTCATGGGGAGCACCTCCTGCTGCGGCCCGTGCGGCGGACCGGGTGTGGCGGACCGATGTGGCGGGCCGGTGTGGTCCGGTCCCGTGGTTCCGCGGTGGGCCCTTGCCGCCAGGTTGCGCCCCAGGGGCGGGGCGGGAGCGTAGTGGCGCGGTTCTTAACGTCCTGCGTACGGGCAGTGGACGCTTTCTGACACCGCCTTGACGCCAGGGCGGGAACCGCCCGATGTCGCCGGACGCGGGGTGGGGCGGGGCGCCGCGCACGCGGTGATGCATACTCGCTCCTCGTTGCCCGAACCGACGACCGATGATCGGCAGGACGTACCCGCATGACCAGTGTCCAGGCGGACCCGGCGCCTCCCGCCACCCCCACTCCCCGACGCTGGCGCGGCTGGCTTCTGGACGGGCTGAGCAGCCAGGCCGCCCGCCACCCCGGGCCGCACGGCACCCCGCCGGCCGAGCACAAGGGGCACTCCTGGTGGCGGGTCATGTGCCTGACCGGTGTCGACTACTTCTCGACCCTGGGCTACCAGCCGGGTATCGCCGCGCTGGCGGCCGGGCTGCTGTCGCCGTTCGCCACGCTCGTGCTGATCGCGCTGACGCTGTTCGGCGCGCTGCCGGTCTACCGCCGGGTCGCCAAGGAGAGCCCGAACGGCGAGGGTTCGATCGCCATGCTGGAGCGGCTGCTGCCCTGGTGGGCGGGGAAGCTGCTGGTGCTGGTGCTGTTGGGGTTCGCCGCCACGGACTTCGTCATCACCATGACGCTGTCCGCCGCGGACGCCTCGGCGCACGTCGTGGAGAACCCGTTCGCCCCGCCGCTGCTGCACGGCGCGAACCTGTGGATCACTTTGGTGCTGCTGGCGGCCCTGGGCGCGGTGTTCCTCAAGGGCTTCCGCGAGGCGATCGGGATAGCCGTCGGCCTCGTCGGGGTCTATCTGGCAATGAACGTCGTCGTGCTGGCCGCCTCGGCCTGGCAGGTGCTGTCGCATCCGGTGGTGGTCGGTGACTGGTGGGGCGCGATGACCGCCGGGCACTCCTCGCCGCTGGCGATCGTCGGGGTGGCGCTGCTGGTCTTCCCCAAGCTGGCGCTGGGCATGTCCGGCTTCGAGACGGGCGTCGCCGTCATGCCGCAGGTCCAGGGCGATGCCGCCGACACCGCGGCGCACCCGGCCGGCCGGATCCGCGGCACCCGCCGGCTGCTGACCACCGCGGCGCTGGTCATGAGCGGTTTCCTGCTGCTGTCGAGCCTGGCCACCACCCTGCTCATCCCGCAGCACGAGTTCGAGGCCGGCGGCTCGGCCAACGGGCGGGCGCTGGCCTACCTGGCGCACCAGTACCTCGGCGAGGCATTCGGCACCGTCTACGACCTCTCCACCATCGCCATCCTCTGGTTCGCCGGTGCCTCGGCGATGGCGGGACTGCTCAACCTCGTCCCGCGCTATCTGCCGCGCTACGGCATGGCCCCGGAGTGGGCGCGGGCGGTGCGCCCGCTGGTGCTGATCTTCCTGGCCATCGCCTTCGGCATCACCGTCCTGTTCAACGCCAGCGTCGATGAGCAGAGCGGTGCGTATGCGACCGGTGTGCTGGTGCTGATGCTCTCGGCGTCCTTCGCCTCCACGGTCGCTGCCCGCCACCGCCGCCACCGGGCGGCCGCCGTCGGCTTCGGCGCCATCACCGTCGTCTTCGGCTACACCCTGATCACCAATGTCATCGAACGGCCGGACGGCCTGAAGATCGCCCTGCTGTTCATCCTGGGCATCCTGCTGACCTCGTTCGCCTCACGGGTGCACCGGGCCTTCGAACTGCGCGCCGTACAGGTCGACTTCGACGGGACCGCGGAGCGGCTGATCGACGCCGCGCTGGCGGCCGGGCCGCTGCGGGTCATCGCCAACGAGCCCGATGAGCGGGACGAGGCGGAGTACCGGGAGAAGGAGTACAGCCAGCGCGAGGAGACCCATATCCCCGACGGGCGGCCGGTGTTGTTCCTGGAGGTCACCGTCCGGGACTCCTCGGACTTCACCACGGACCTGCACGTCCAGGGCGAGGAGCGGTACGGGGCACAAATCCTGCGGGTGGAGGGCGCCGGCGTGGCGAACACCATCGCCGCCGTCCTGATGCAGCTGCGCGAGCACACCGGCCAGGTGCCGCACGTCTACTTCAACTGGACCGAGGGCCATCCGCTCAGCCATCTGCTGCGCTTCCTGGTCTTCGGCGACGGCGAGGTCGCGCCGGTCACCCGTGAGGTGCTGCGCCGCGCCGAGCCCGACCCGGCCCGGCGGCCCCGGGTCCACGTGGGCTGACACGCCCCGGTGCCCGGCGAAGGCTGACACACCCCTGGCCGGTGCCCGGCGAGGGCTGACGCACCCCGGCCGGTGCCCGGCGGCGCGGGCCGGGGCCCCGGCTCCCCCGCCCGCCGGCTGTGACAGGCTGCGCACAGATGCCCGGCCGTTCCGGTCGCCGGGCCGGAGAGATCGGGAACCACCGGCCATGCACACCTCTCACCCCGCGGGCCGGGCCGTCGGTCCCGCCGGACACCGCGCCGCCGTCGCGACCGAGACCGCCGCATTCGTGGCGGCGCTGGACGGCGCGGACCTGACGGCCCCGGTGCCCGGTTGCCCGGAATGGAACCTCCGCGACCTGGTCAAGCACACCGGGAGCGTGCAGCGCATGTTCTCCGTCCTGCTGCGCCGGCGGGTCCAGGAACCGCCGCGCAGCCGGGAGGTGGAGCTGCATCTCCCGACGGCGGAGGGCGGCTGGGCCGACTGGCTGTCGGCGAGTGCCGCGGAGGCCGCGGACGCCTTCGCCGGCACCGACCCGGACGCCCCGATGTGGGCGTGGGGCGCCGATCAGCACGCCCGGTTCTGGATGCGGCGGATGCTGTTCGAGACGCTGGTGCACCGCACGGACGCGGAGCGCGCGCTCGGCCGCCGGCCGGTGATCGACCCCGCCCTCGCGACGGACGGCGTCGACGAGTTCCTGACGAACCTGCCGTACGCCACGTTCTTCGCGCCTCATGTGGCCCGGCTGCGCGGCGAGGGCGAGACCCTCCGCTTCCGGTGCACCGACACGGACGGCGACTGGCTGGTCCGGCTGCGCCCCGACGGCTTCGCGGCCGAGCCGCCGGCCGGGTACGCGGCAGCCGCCTCCGCCGACGCCGGCGTCCGGGGCACCGCGGCGGATCTGCTGCTGCTCCTGTACGGGCGCCTGGACCGCGGCACGGACGCCGTCGAGACCATGGGCGACGAGGCGCTGCTGACGCGCTGGTTCACCAACTCCGCGTTCTGAGGCGGGAGTTGCCGGTTCGTCGGTCTCCGCGGACCGGCAACTCCTCCCTGTGCCGGACGGTCAGCTCCGTCGGCCGAGCGCCTTCGCCCGGGTGTGGGACCAGCCCGTCAGCAGCACGCCCACGGCGACCAGCGCCAGGTGCGCGGCCAGCGTGAGGGCGAAGCCACCGTCGAGCCGGCCGAGAAATCCGGTGTCGCTGTGGTCGAAGAGCAGCCGGATCGCGCCCTGCGCGAAAAGCACCATCATGACGGCGCCGGCGATCTGCAGGATGTCGTACTTCATCGGTCCCCCACGTTCTGTCGACAAGTCCTCTGTGCCCCGAGGGCGTTACGAACGTATCATTCAGAAAGTGGCCATCGGCGGCCTAATTGCAGGGGAATTCGATTTACGTCACACAATTTAGGGTTCCGGAAGGGGAATTGTGCGTGCGGAAATAGGGCGGACGAAAGGGCCCGTGTGCCGTATGTGCCGCACGGCTCTCCCTCCGGCGGGCCGGGGCCGGCCGGCGCTCTACTGCTCGCGCAGCTGCCAGGCCAAGGCGTACCGGCGGCGCAGGCAGACGCCGATCCCGGTGACCGAGCGGCAAGCGGCGGGTGACCCGTCGGGCAAGCGGCTGCGGATCGCCGAGGCGCTCTGGCGGATCGCGGCCGAGCGGGGACTGCACGCGGCGAGCCTGCGGGAGGTCGCGGCCGAGGCCGGGGTCTCACTGCGCTCGGTCCAGTACCACTTCGGGAGCAAGCACCGGCTCCTGGTCGACGCGCTGCATCTGCTGCACACGGAGAACGAGCGCATCGCCCGCTCCCGTATCCCGTTCGACGCCACGGAACCCCGGGGTCTGCTGCGGGGGGTACTGGAGGAATTCCTGCCGGTGGACGCCCAACGCGCCACCGCGCTGCGGGTGTTCGCCGCGTACTACGCCCGCAGCCTGACGGACCCGGACCTCGCCGAGGTCTTTCTGCCCGCCGAGCAGCCTCTGGAGCGGCTGGTGGCGGACCTGATCACCACGGCGCAGGCCGACGGGCGGACCGCGCCCGGTCTCGATCCGTGGTGCGAGGCCGATCTGCTGGTCTCCGGCGCGGTGGGGCTGGGCAGTGATGTGCTCCACCGGCGCCGCACGCTGGACGAGGTGCGCCGCACCCTGGACCACCACCTCGACCGGATCTTCGCCGGAGACCGGCGCGCAGGGCGCTGATCTCCGGCGAAGATGACGGGTCCGCCGGCCGCGGGCAGCGAGTGGCCGGGCCGGCCGCGGGCAGCGAGTGGCCGGGCCTGCCGCGGGCAGCGAGTGGCCGGGCCTGCCGCGGTCAGCGGGTGGCCGGCTCCGGGTAGAACTCCCGCGGCCGGCCGCGGTGGTCCTTGAGCCGGCTGAGGAGGCTCGCCGGATATTCGATGAGCCAGTAGCTCGCCGCCGCCACGGGCACCGCCACCAGGAACACGATCAGCAGGGCCGGCAGGAAGCCCGACTGCCCGGTGGGCAGCAGTCCGGCGTTGTGGAGCTGGAGCATGACCGGCTCGTGCCAGATGAAGAGGCTGTAGCTGACGAGTCCGGCGGCGGTGAGCCAGCGGGTCGTCAACAGGCCCTGCCAGAAGGTGTTTTGACGTACATGGAGGGTGCTGAAGATCAGCACCACCCACAGGACCGAGGCGATCGGGTGGTAGAAGGTGAAGGTGAAGTTCTCCGGGCCGGAGTCCAGGGAGAGCGCGAACAGTCCGGCCGGCGCGAGCGCGGCCAACGGCAGTGCGGTGCGCGGCCCGAGGCGGCCCCGGTCACCGAGGGCGGCCGTCAGCACGGCCAGCCCCATCCCGGCCGCGAAACCGCCGAAGCGGGCCTGCGGGCCGAAGTACACCACCCAGTCGGTGTGCGGCACCCCGAACCGGTAGTGGGCGACGGCGATCCAGGCGAGCGGCGCGGCGTACAGGAACAGGCAGCCCGCCGCGCACACCGCCACCCTGGTACGGCGCCGGCGCAGCGGTCGGCAGGCACGGACCGCCAGCGGCCCGAGCGCCACCAGGACGAGGTAGAAGAGCACCTCCAGCGACAGCGACCAGGTGGGGCCCAGGGTGTAGAAGATCCGCTGCTGGTCGAAGACATGGGTGAAGGTGAGGTGCTCGACCAGGTCCCGCCAGTTGCCCGGCAGGGTCGGATTGCGGGTCGCCCAGACGACCAGCACCGCCAGGAAGTACAGCGGCAGGATCCGGATCGCCCGCCGGAAGAGGAACAGCCGGGCCGGCCGGGTCGATCCCCCGTCGAGGGCGGCCCGTGCGTACGACAGCGTCAGCAGATACGCCGACAGCACGAAGAAGAGGTCGATGACTTCGAGGGAGAGGACGGCGCCGAGGGCCGGGTTGTCGACCGGCGGGTGGCTGCCCTGTGCGTCGTAGCGGAAGTACTGCTGCCAGACGTGGAAGGCGACGGTGCTGAGCGCGGCGAGCCCGCGGAAGCCGTCGATGGCGCTGGCCCGGCCGCGGGCCGGAGCGGCGTCCGTACGGCTCATCGGCGGGCCACCGCCTTCGCGCCGGCGGCCCGCGGGGTGACCCGCCACTGCCGGTCCCCCAGCGCCTCCTTCAGATGCGCCTGCCGGGCCACCATGTTCTTGAAGTGGCTGTAGAAGAAGGTCGAGACGAGGAGGTAGGACCAGAACCACCGGGTGCGGGCGCGGAGTTCGGGCACGGCGAGCCGCCAGGCGAAGAGAGCCTGCACCGGTCCGGCCGCCATGGTGAACAGCACCGCCAGTACGCATACCGGCACCGCCCAGTCGAGCCGGTGCAGCCCGCCGGCCTTCCAGGCCGAGTACAGCAGGATGGGCAGGATCTGTAGCGTCAGCCACGGCTGCACCTCGCGCCAGCCCAACAGGACGCAGAGGCCCAGTTTCTGACGGGCCGTGAAGGCAGGGGAGCGCAGGCTGCGCCACAGATGCCGGAGCGAGACCTGGAGCCAGCCCTGTGCCCAGCGGGAGCGCTGGTTCCACAGCGCCTTCAGGGTGGTGGGCGCCAGTTCGCGGGAGATGAGGGTGCGGTCGACGGCGAACCGGGCGCCCTCGCCCAGGGCGCGCAGGGTCGAGTCGATGTCCTCGGTCAGCATCGAGCCGTGCATCCGGGTCCGGGCGAGCAGATCCGTACGCCAGAAGCCGTTCGAGCCGCCGAACACGCCGAAGCCGTACAGCCGGGTGCGGCCCGGGTGGCTGACCGCGTAGATCGCCTCGAACTCCACCGCCACCAGCTCGGCGGTCCGGGAGCTCTCGCCGTTGCGGATCACGCAGTGCCCCTGGACGACGTCATGGCCGTTGGACAGCCAGTGCCAGGCGTCCCGGAACGCGGTCCGGGCCGGGTGGTGGTCGGCGTCGAAGATGCCGACGAACTCGCCGCGGACCCGGGTGACCGCGGCGTTGATGTTCTGCGCCTTGGAGGTGCTGCCCGCGACCGGCAGCAGCACCAGCCGGGGGTCGCGGGCCGCGATCTCGCGGAGGGTGTCCTCGACGGGCAGCGGATGCGGCGTGTTGTACGCCAGCAGGATCTCCAGCTCGCCGGGGTAGTCGAGACGGAGGAAGGACTCGACGGTCTCGACGATGGTCGCGGCCTCGTTGGGCAGGTACGCGGCGATGACGGCGCTGGCCGGCGGGTAGGGCGCGCCGGGTGACTCGGGCCGGGCGGCCGCGTCGAGGGAGAAGAGGCACTCCAGGACGATCAGCAGCGCGGACAGCACCAGTCCGGCCACCACCACCCAGTACATGGCGGAGCCGAGGTCCCAGCCCAGCGCGTACGTCTGGAGGTAGAGCGCGAACGGCACCGCGACGCCGAGCAGCAGCGCCAGGACCGGGGAGAGCGCCGAGAGGGCGGGCCGGACCAGCGCGCTGAACGACGGGCGGCGGTGGCGGTGCGGGGTGCCGCGCATCCACGGGGCGTACCGCACGGGGCGCAGATCCCGGTGCCGGAGCGCCTCTTGTACCGCGTCCCGGGCCTGGCCGGCGGCCCGGCCGCCGTCCGCGCAGCCGGCCAGCGGCAGCCAGCCGATCGCCGGGGTGAGCCGGACGTTCTCGTCCGCGACGATGAACCGGGTGCCGGCCACGGTCGCGGCGAACTTCTCCAGCCCGCGGCGGGCCGTCTCCTCGTCGACACCGGGCAGCAGCATCAGCAGCTGCCCGTCGTCGTCCCAGCCGAGCCGGTCGCAGAAGCTGCCGAGCCGCTCCGCGACGCCCGCCAGGCGCTCGGCGACCTCACGGCGTATTCGCGGTCCGAGCCGGGCCTCCAGCGCGGCCATCTCGGCCAATCCGACCACGGCGAGCACCCCGCCGTTGCGGGCGGCCTCGGGGCGCCGCAGTTCACGGTTGAGCTCGTCCAGGAAGTGCGCGTGGGAGTAGAGGCCGGTGCGCGGGTCCCGCGGCAGGTTCTCGACCGGTACGGGGACGCGGCGGAGCTTGGCCTCGATACGGGCGGAGAGTTCGTCCGGGTCGGAGGCTTCCGGAACGCAGTCGTCGGCGCCGTGGCGCAGCAGGTCCACCACTCCGGAGGGTTCCGGGCCGGTGGTGACCATGAGCAGCGGCAGCGCCCGGCCGGCGGGGACGGTGCGGACCTCGCGGATCACGTCGAGGCCGCTGTCGTCGTGGGTGCCGGGTGCGCCCGGGTCGTCGAGGGCCACGATGGCGTCCGGGTGTGCCTGCCCCATCCGCCGGTCGACCTCGCCGGGCGGGGCGTGGCTGACCTCGTGGCCGGTGGCGCGCAGGGTCCGGGTGAGGCGCTCCAGGCGGGGCCCGGGGGCGCCGACCACCAGCACATGCCCGCCGCCGCGGGAGCCGTCGGCGGGGAGGGTGGGGGCGGAGGGGTCCGCGGAGTCGAGCAGGGCCATGGGGGAGCCCTGGGAGGTGGTGGGGTGCGAAGTGAGCACCTGGGGATGTCCTTTCGTGCAAGGAGGCATGCGAAAGCGGGCCCGGGCCGCGCCGCGTCGGCGGCAGCGGTCCGGACCTCTCAGCCGGCTGTCGGATGCAAGACAGGGACACGGAGCGCGGTCGCTCTTCGGGTCCGTCTCTCGGCGGTACGGACCCGGGCGCGCGGGCGCACGGCTGCTAAGGCAGGCTCCAAGCCTCGGAACGCATGGGCGCGTTCCAGCACTGATCGCATATATGGGGTCCCATCCTGATCGGATTGTGGGGGAGGACCGGATGTCGGGTGTGCCGTCGCCGGGCCCGCGCTGCGGCGCCCGTCGACGACTTCAGCCTCGACGCGAACTGTGACGCCACTCCTGCTTCCGCGTAACGCTCTGATTACGTCCCGCCGTCCGCACGGTCTCAACGCATCGCTACCACCCGGTAAACACCGGGGCTTCGGCTATACCCAGTAAGCGAGTTGCGGCGTGAAATCGGACAGATAGCGCACATCTCCCGCAGGCGCGTCCGCACGCCGCCGCCTGCCTTCGAGTCGAAGGGGAACTGTGGATTCGTACCTATCGACCATCTGTTAATCTGCCCGCTCCTGGATGTTCCTCCATGCCCTCTCCCCCCAAGCACCCCTCGTTCGCCGGGTGCAGCGAGGTGTCCCGTACGTGTACAGCACTCCCTTCTCCCCCGCCGAGGCCAGATCCGCGCGGGCCCGGGTGGGCCTGAGTACGGCTCAGGTCGCCCAGTCCATGACGGCCTGCGGTACGCCGGTCCGCCCCGAGCTGGTCGAGGCATGGGAGTACGGATCCCAGATGCCGACCGAGGCGCAGCTGTTCGTCCTGGCCGATGTGCTGTGGTGCCCGCCGACGGTGCTGATGGGCGTCGAGCCGCGGACCCTGGCCGAGCACCGGATGGCCCGCCAGCTGAGCGTGGAGCGGCTGTCGCAGCTGATCGGGATGACCCCGGAGCTGTACTGGGCGGCCGAGTCGGCACGGCAGTGGAGCGGCGACTACCGGCAGACCAAGGCACTGGTGGAGGCGCTGGGGCTGTCGCTGCGGAAGCTGATCGGGGTGATGGGGCGGGACGAGGAGCTGTCCGGGCATCTGCGGGCGGCCATCGACGGGCGCTGGAAGTCACATGTCGGGCCGGTCACCAAGATCACCACATTGAACAAGACGCGGGTGAGCGACGCACTGCGCACGATGCACGGGGAGTTCGCGGAGTTCTCCGAGCGCTACATGGGGCATGTGGTGGCGCGGAACGACGACTCCCGGCTGAAGGAGGTCGCGGCCGAGCGCTCGGCGTATCTGCGCCGGCTGGTGGACCACTTCTGGGACCTGATCGGGGACGCGGGCGAGGCGCCGCCGTTCAACACGGTGCCGACGCACTGACGCGGGCCGCGCGGACACTTACCGGCGGACAAGCGGGCGGGGAGGGAACCGGACATCGGTTCCCTCCCCGCCCGTGGCCGTCGGCGGACTCAGTGGCCGGGTATCCCCCAGTCCGGTCCGCCCTGCGGGTGCTGCGGCCCCGGAGGGCGGGGCGGGCCCGGGCGGTGGTGCGGCTGCGGGGCGTAGGGGTCGGCCGCCTGCGGGGCGTAGGGGTCGGCCGCCTGCGGGGCGTACGGGTCCGCCGCCTGCGGGGCGTAGGGGGCCGCCGGAGCGGGCGCGCCGAACGGCACATGCGCTTCCGCCGGTTCGTCGCCCTCGATCTCGTCCCAGTCGATCTCCATCGTCTTCCGGCGGGTGAAGACGTTGAAGAAGAGGTTCAGCAGGACGGCGGTCAGACTGCCCAGCGTGATACCGCTGTTGAGGACCGCCCGGACGTCCTCCGGCATCCGCGCGAAGAACGGCTCGACCGCGTTCGGCAGGAGCGCGGCGGCGAGGCTGACCGCGAGGATCAGGGCGTTGCGCTCCTCGCGCAGATCCACCTTGCCGAGGATCTGGACACCGACCGCGGCGACCATGCCGAACATCGCGACCGCGGCACCGCCGAGCACCGGATGCGGAATGGCGGCCACCACACTGCCCGCCTTCGGCAGCAAGCCCATGACAATCATGAAGCCGCCGGCCGCGACCACCACGAAACGGCTCATGACCTTCGACATCCGCACCAGGCCGATGTTCTCGGCAAAGGCCACGTAGGGGAAGGAGTTCAAAATTCCGCCGAGGACGGTGGCGACTCCGTCGGCGCGCAGCGCATTGGCGACGGTGTCGTTGTCGACCTTTTTACCGGTGATCTCCCCGATGGCGTAGACGTCTCCGGTGGTCTCCACCATGGTGATCAGCATGACGACGACCATGGCGATGATCGGGAACAGCTCGAACTTCGGCATTCCGTAGTGAAAGGGCGTGCTGACGCCGAACCAGGCGGCATTCTTCACGCCGCCGAAATCCACATCGCCGAGGAGCCAGGCGACGCCGGTGCCGGCGACCAGGCCGAGCAGCACGGCGAGGCTGCTCAGGTGCGACTTCCCGAACCGGACCACGAGCAGAATGAAGAGCAGGGTGCCCAGCGCGTAGGCGAGGTTCTTGGGATCGCCGTATTCGGGGTGGCCGATCAACTGCGCACCGCCGGCCGCGTCCTTCAGTCCCTGCGGGATCAGGGTGAGGCCGATGATGGTGAGGATCGTGCCGATGACGATCGGCGGGAAGTACTTCACCAGCTTGCTGAAGAAGGGCGCGAAGAGGAAGGTCGCCATGCCCGCGGTGATCACCGCGCCGTAGACGACGAGCAGACCGGCGGTGCCGCCGCCCGCGCCCAGCCCGATGGCGATCATCGGGGAGACCGCGGTGAAGGTGACGCCCTGGACCAGCGGCAGCCTGGCACCGATCCTCCAGACGCCGAGGGCCTGGATGATCGAGGCGACACCGCAGGTCAGCAGGTCCGCGTTGATCAGATAGACGAGCTCCGCGCGGGACAGACCCAGGGCGTTCCCGAGAATGATCGGGACGACCACCGCTCCCGCGTAGAACGCGAGGACGTGCTGGAAACCGTAGAGGGTGAGTTTGCCGGCGGGGAGTACCTCGTCGACGGGGTGAGCCCGCTGCTGGGAGAACTGCTCGGGGTCTTGTCGGGAGACTCGTGCCATCTCTGCCTTGCCTTCGGGAGGTAGGTGAATAAGAAGGGACCGGCCCGTCATGTCCCGGAGGACGGACGGGCCGGCTGGGTCTTACTGAGCCGACGTTCAGCGGTGTTACCGACACCACGTAGCCCTGCACCGCACTGTGCGTCCCGGGTTCCGCAGGACTTCTTTCGACCAGCGCGGCAAATTCCGGCATTTCCATGGAATTTGCAGGTGGGACCAATCGGAGCGCTCACCCTAGTTGACCTGTGCCGTTTCTCGCGAGTAACCGGCCGTATTCGCTCGTATAAAGGGCGATCATGCCCCGAAATACCGTTTTGGGAAGGGGACTTTGTCTGCCGCGGGCGTTCTCGTGCCGACAGGCGGAGCCCGGCTCGCGGCCGTAGCATTTTGGTATGGCTGAGCGGCAGGATGCGCCCACCGCGCCGGAACTCGTCATCGAGTCCGACGGCAGCACCCAGGTGATGAGCCCCAGCCGCACCTATCACGTCGGGCGGGACCCGGCCTGTGAACTCGTGCTGCACGATGCGCGGGTTTCCTGGCATCACGCGGTGCTGCGGACCAAGTCGGGCCACTGGACGGTGGAGGACGAGGACAGCACCAACGGCACGTTCGCCGACGGACGGCGGGTGCACGAGACCGGTGTCGGGCCGGGCAGTGTGATCCGGTTCGGCAACCCCGCGGACGGTCCGTGTGCGGTGCTCTCCAAGGCGTCACCACCACCGGCGCCGCCCACCCCGCCGGCCCCCTCGGCACCGTCGCCACCGCCCACCCGCGTCGAACGGCCCTCCGCCGTCTCGCACCCCGCCGGCACCCACACCTTCCGTCAGCCCAGTTCCGTACGCCCGCTGCCCGCCGCCCGGACCACCCGCATCGGCCGCGCACCCGACAACGACCTGGTCGTCGACGACCTCTCGGTCTCCCGCCGGCACGCGGAGCTGCGGGCCGGTGCCGAGGGCTTCGAGATCGTCGACCTGGGCAGCCACAACGGCACCTACCTCAACGGCCGGCCGGTGGACCGGGCGCCGATGATCCCCGGCGATATCGTCGGCATCGGCCACTCCGCGTTCGCCCTGGTCGGCGACGAACTCCAGGAGTTCATCGACACCGGTGAGGTGTCGCTGGACGTGCAGGATCTGGCCGTCCGGGTCGACAACGGCAGAAAGACGCTGATGGAGCAGGTCTCCTTCCCGGTGGGCGAGAAGACGCTGCTCGCCGTGGTCGGACCCAGCGGCGCCGGCAAGTCGACCCTGCTCAACGCGCTGACCGGACTGCGCCCCGCGGATGACGGCACGGTGCTCTACGACGGCCGTGACCTCTACCGCGACTACGCCGAGCTGCGCCAGCGCATCGGGCTCGTACCGCAGGACGACATCCTGCACCTCCAGCTGACCGTGCGCCGGGCCCTGAGCTACGCCGCGGAGCTGCGCTTCCCCGAGGACACCGCGAAGGCCGAGCGGCAGGCGCGGGTCGACGAGGTGATCCATGAACTGGGCCTCGACCAGCGGACGAATCAGCCGATCCACAGCCTCTCGGGCGGCCAGCGCAAGCGCGTCAGCGTGGCCCTGGAGCTGCTGACCAAGCCGTCGCTGCTCTTCCTCGACGAGCCGACCTCCGGTCTCGACCCCGGGATGGACCGCTCCGTGATGCATATGCTGCGCGGGCTGGCGGACGACGGCCGTACGGTCATCGTCGTCACCCACAGCGTGCTGAGCCTGGACGTCTGTGACCGGCTGCTGGTCCTGGCGCCGGGCGGCACCATCGCCTACTACGGGCCGCCTGAGGAGGCGCTGGCCTACTTCGGGTACCAGCAGTGGCCGGAGGCGTTCGAAGCCTTCGAGAACGACAAGGAGCGCGACTGGGCGGGGCAGTTCCGCGCCTCGCCCCAGCACCGGCGCTATGTCGCCGCGGACTCCCATCAGCCCACGCGCACCCCCGAGGCCCCGGCGGGACCGGTGACCGCGCCGAAGGCGCAGAGCTGGGCCAAACAGCTGCACACGCTGGTCCGGCGCTATGCGGCGGCGCTGACCGCCGACCGGACCTTCCTGATCATCATGGTCGCGCTGCCCTTCGTGATGGGAGCGATGGCGCACGCCCTGGCCGGGTCCGCGCTCACCCAGGACTCGGCGGTCAACGCGCTGCTGATCCTGTGCGTCGGGGCGGTGCTGACCGGTGCCGCCAACGCGGTGCGGGAGCTGGTCAAGGAGCGGACCATCTATCAGCGGGAGAGAGCCGTCGGCCTGTCCCGCTCGGCGTATCTGATGTCCAAGGTGCTGGTGCTGGGCGCGATCACGATCGTCCAGGCCGTGGTGCTGACCCTGGTGGCGCTGATCGGCGTCAAGCTGAACGCGCCCGGCGGCAAAGGGGTGTTGATGCCGCCACTGATCGAAATCACCCTCGCGGTGGCGCTGTTGGCGTTCACCGCCATGATGCTCGGCCTGTTCGTTTCCGCGCTGGTGCGGAAGGAAGAGGTCACCATGCCCCTGCTGGTCCTGATCGCGATCATCCAGGTCGTGTTCTGCGGCGCGCTGCTCAAACTGAACGGGGTGCTGGTGCTGGAGCAGCTGGCCTGGCTGGTGCCGTCCCGGTGGGCGCTCGGGGCCATGGCGGGCACCATCGATCTGCACCACATCATGCCGCAGGGGACCGCGGACCCGCTGTTCCAGCACAAGCCGGGGACCTGGCTGCTGAACATGGGCATGATGATCGTGCTCTCCCTGCTCCTGGGATTCGTGGTCACCAAGCTGCTGCGGCGGCACGAGCCCGAGATCATGCGCAAGTAGTGCCGAGGAGCCGCCTGTGACCTCGCCGGAATTCCTCCCCAGCCATGTCGTCCCCCCGGAGGGTATGGCGACCTGGTCGGCGCCGGACACCACCCGGCCGTCCGCACCGCTCGATCCGCTGCTGCCGGTCCAGATCATCGACCGCCGCGGCGACTGGGCGCTGGCGCTGTGCTCCAACGGCTGGTCGACCTGGGTCGACGGCCGGCTGCTGCTGGCCCTCCCGCGCGAACCGCCGGCCGCCGCGCAGGCCCCCGCCCGGACCGCGGACCCCCGCCCGCTGCTGGGCGCCGCGGAGGGCGAACTGAGCCGGTACCGGAAGCTGATCGAGGAGCTGGCCGCCGGGCAGCTGGACGGCGAGTCGTTCGCCCGGCGCACCCGCGGCACCCGGCTGGGGATCGTCGTGGACGGCGATGCGCTCTGGCTCTACGACGCCCGGCACGAGCGGTGGTGCTACTGCGACGGGGTGTCCCTGGAGACATACGCGGTGACGGCGGGGCCGTCGTCGCGCTCCGGGGAGCGGCCCGGGGCCGGGTCGGGCCCGGAGGCGCCGGACGAGCCGGGTCCGGTGGCGGATCCGTCGGCCCCCTCGGCGGCCGGCGGGCCCGGCCCGGCGCCGGACCCCGGGGCGTCGGGCCCGCCGGAAGGGCCGCCCCAGGACCCCGCCGCGACCCGCGCCCTGCACCCCGGCGAGCGGCCGCCCCTGCCGCCGAACCGCGTGGGTGAGATCCGGTGAACGGTGCGCCACCGGACCGGCCTCCGGGCCGCTCCACCGCTCCCGACTCCTCCGGGCTGCGCGGGCGGCAGATCGCCGAGTATCTGCTCAAGGACGAGATCGGCCGGGGCGGGATGGCGGTCGTCTACCGCGCGGAGGACCTGCGGCTCGGCCGTACGGTGGCGCTGAAGCTGCTGGCGCCCGAGCTGGCCCGGAACGACACCTTCCGGCAGCGCTTCGCCCATGAGTCGCGGGTCGCCGCGGCGATCGACCACCCGCACATCGTGCCGGTCTTCGAGGCCGGGGAGACCGAGGGCGTGCTCTACATCGCGATGCGCTACGTCCAGGGCCGGGATCTGCGGGCGCTGCTCGACCGCGACGGGCCGCTGTCACTGGAGACCGCCTGCCGGATCGCCCTCCAGGTGGCCTCCGCGCTGGACGCCGCCCATGCGCACGACCTCGTGCACCGGGACGTGAAACCGGGCAACATCCTGATCGCCGAGGGCACCGACAGCGACCGCCCCGAGCACGCCTATCTCACCGACTTCGGGCTGACGAAGAAGTCCCTGTCGCTGACCGGGTTCACCAGCGTCGGCCAGTTCGTCGGCACGCTGGACTACGTCGCGCCCGAGCAGATCTCCGGCCGCCCGGTGGACGGCCGCTGCGATGTCTACAGCCTGGCCTGCGTGCTGTTCGAGATGCTGACGGGCGCGCCGCCGTTCCGCCGCGACGACGACATGGCGCTGCTGTGGGCGCATCAGTACGATCCGCCGCCGGCCCTGACGGAACTGCGGCCCGATCTGCCGGAGACCGTCGACGCGGTGTTCGCCCAGTCCCTGGCCAAGGCGCCGGAGAACCGCTACGAGACCTGCCGGGGCTTCGTGGCGGCACTGCGCGCGGCCGGCCGGGCCACGGTCCCCGCGACACCGGCCGGCACCCCGCAGGCGCACCCCATGACCAAGGTCGACACCCCGGTGGACCAGGGCGGCCGGCGCAGCGCGGCACCCCCGCCACCGCCGCGCTGGGCGACGCCGATGTTCCCGGGGAGGACAGGGGGCTAGGGGGGCTAACTCCCGCCCGGTTCCCGCCCGCCGTCCGGCTCCCGTCCTCCGCGCGACTCCCCCACCTCACCCGGATGCCGTACGCCGCGCGCCAGCAGGCTGCCGAGGAAGCCGGTGACCAGCCCCCAGGCGAGGCCCACGCCCACCAGCCGGAGCAGCTGCGGTTCCAGGGTGACCTCGCCGCCCAGGTCGCCGCCGAGGTCGCCGACGCCGATCACGGAGAGCCCGTAGTGTGCGGAGATCCGGGTGAGCAGCCCGACGACGAACAGGGTGAGCGCCAGCGCCACCGCCATCTCGACGGCGTGCCGCCAGGCCGGCAGCCGGGCCGGGGAGCGGACCGCCGCGGTGAAGGCGGCGGCGAGCAGCACCACGGCCGCCACCGCCACCAGCAGCCAGGCCCGGCGGTCCTGTTCGGCGAGCGAGCCGAGGTCGAGGGTCCGCTGCCCATGGGTGTGGAGCACCTGGTCGAGGGCGTGCGGCAGGGGCAGCCCCAGGGCCTTGTCGACATGTCCCACCCAGGCGCCGCCGGTGCCGATGCCCAGCGCCATCCAGGCCACGTTCGGCAGCCCGAGGAAGATGACCGCGAGGGTCTCGGACGGGCGGTCCTTGGCGATGAGCTCGACGATGCCGACGACCAGCCCGATCACGGCGTAGGCGAGCAGCGTCAGCACCATCGCGTGGGCGGGTGGCCGTACGGAGCCCTGGTAGTGCAGCAGCCGGGGCGACAGCGGGGCGCGCCGGGAGACGAGGAAGGTCAGCGCGAGCAGCGCCAGCACCCACAGCAGCCCGACGCCGAGCGTCGCGGGCACATCGGCGCGGAAGCCGACGGTGGGGGTGGCGCCCAGCTCGGATCCGATCTGGTCGGCGAGGTCGTTGCCCACCGAGATCCGGAAGCTGTGCCGGGCGGCGAGCGCGAGCAGCAGCAGAAGGACCAGCCAGCACACCGCCGTTCGGGCGATCCGGGCGAGCAGCTCGCGGGTGCCGGCCACCGCCCGGTGGCGCAGCGGCAGCAGGAAGACGAAGGCCAGCACCAGCGCTCCGGCGAGGGTGACCGACAGCGGGACGACGTCCAGGGCGGCATTGGCCTCGGCGATGACCCCGGCGTCACCGGACAGCCCCACCGAGCCGCCGGCCGCGACGAGCACGGTGGCCGCGACCACGGACGGGAACGCCCCGCCCGGGAGGTCGGTGGCGCCCGCCGCCCACAGCCCGATGGCGGCGACCACGATCATGGTGACCAGGGCCGCCACGGCCGCGCCGAGCGCTTGTGCCCAGGCCCGGAGGGCAGGCGGTGCGCCATGGGAGCGCACCGGGCCCGGGGAACCGGCTGACGCGGGGCCTCGCATCTTGCTCAACCTCTCTTCTGCCGGGCACCGGACCGCGGTGGCCACGGTCCGCCTGGGGTGGCGCATGCGCCGACGGGCGACGGAAGGTGCTTCCCGGTGCCGCGGAACACGCGTTTCCGTGCATTTACCGCAGGGACGGCATGCACGCACCACCGTAAGCACCGGCGTGCCGCCCCGCTTGCGGACGGCGCGACTCCCGGACACACAATGTCCTTGACCTAGACAAACCGGGCAAAATTCGCATAGCCGGATGGCCCACACGCGTCGGAAGAGGCACCCGTGACATCTCCACCGCCGCCTGACAGCCACCCGACAGGACCGCCGTCGGGCCCGCTCTCCGGTACGCCGTCCAGCCCCGGGCACGAGCCGACCCAGGTGGGCTCGTGGCCCGGACAGGCACCGCCGGAGGAGCCCACCCAGCCCGGCTACGGCCCGCCACCGGGCGGCACCGGCAAGGGCGGCGGAGGCGGCGGGGGCGGCGGCGGGCGCGGCGGCGGGGGTGCCGGCGCCGGCGGGCCCTGGTGGCGGTCCGCGCCCCGGGTCGCGATCATCGCCACCGCCGTGGTCGTGGCGGTGATCCTGATCGTCGTCTTCACCCGCCCGGGGGGCGGCACCAGTGAGGTGTTCGCCGAACCGGCCGCCTCGACCGGACAGGACCCGGTCACCCCGTCGTCGGCGAACGAGTCCACCCCGCTCCCGTCCGCCACACCCAAGAAGCCGTCCGGCGGCGGCAACAGCGAGTTCTCGGGGGCGACGCCCGGCCTCTACGGCGGGACCGAGAACAGCGCGAGCTGCGATGTCGAGAAGCAGATCAGCTATCTGACCAGCGCCCCCGCGAAGAACCAGGCGTTCGCCGGCGTCCTGGGCAAGAAGCCGGGGGACGTCCCGTCCTATCTGCGGTCGCTGACGCCCGTTCAGCTGACCTACGACACCCGGGTCACCAACCACGGCTTCAAGAACGGCAAGGCCACCACCTTCCAGTCGGTGCTCCAGTCCGGCACCGCGGTGATGGTCGACTCGTACGGGGTGCCCCGGGTGCGCTGCAAGTGCGGCAACCCGCTGACGCCGCCGACCGCGCTCAAGGGGGATGTGAAGACGGTCGGCACCAAGTGGCCCGGATACCAGTCCTCGAACTCGGTCGTCGTCACGCCGACGAAGTCCGAGATCAAGGAATTCACCCTGCGCGACCCGAAGACGGGCAAGTGGTTCAAGCGCCCTGCCGGCACCACCGGCGCCGAGGACCGCTCAACGGCCCCGCCGGCCGAGACCCCCAGCGGTCCCACCTCGTCCCAGCCCCCGCCGGGCCAGTCGCCGCCGGCCACACCCGGGTCCACCGAACAGCCCACCGGGGGCACCGGCACCTCTCCGACGGAGACCGGCGGGACGGAGACCACCGGCGGCACGACCGGCACCTCGACCGGGGGGACCACGACCGGCTCGCCGAACGGCGGCGGCACCACCACCGGGAGCACCACCAACGGGACCACGACCGGGAGCACCACCAACGGGAGCACCACCGGCGAGAACACCACCGGGAGCACCACCGGCGAGAACACCACCGGGAACACGACCGGGAACACCACCGGCGACAACACCACCGGCGGGAACACCGGCGGTCAGTCGGCTCAGGCCGGAGTCACCGGCGGCGGGTCCTCCTGACACCGGGCGGCACGGAGAAGTGACGAGGCGGGGGGGGGGCGGGGGGGCCCCCCCCCGGTGGGTGTCCGGGGGGGGGGGGGGGGGGGGGGGGGGGGGGGGGGGGGGGGGGGGGGGGGGGGGGGGGGGGGGTGCGGGCCGGACGGCCGGCGGGGACCGGCGCGGTGGATGGAG
>NZ_JBHXFI010000058.1:0-48827 GCF_042724075.1 Streptomyces sp. NPDC127097
GGGGGGGGGACGGTCACCCCGCCCCCCCCACCGGCCTTTTGCTCAGACGGACTCTCAGACGGACTCAGGGACTGCTATTCGGTCCTTGGGAGCGTCGTTTTGCTGCGTGCTCTCGGGCGGGGTGGTCGGGGCGCCGCGGAGGGGGACTTCCTTGAGGAACCAGGCGGCGGCGAAGCCGGCGATGCTGATCAGCGCGGCCCACAGGAAGACGTGGTGGGTGCCGGTGGCGACCGCGTGGGAGTAGGCGTCCTTGATCATCGGCGGGAGCTGGGCCAGGCCCTTCGGGTCCATCTGGGCGCCGCCGCTGGTCATCTTCTCGCCGGCCTTGCCGATCCGTTCGACCATCGTGGCCTGCACCTGGTGGGTGAAGATCGCGCCGAGGATGGCGACGCCGAAGGAGCCGCCGATCGTACGGAAGAGAGTGGCCGAGGACGAGCCGACGCCCATGTCCTTCATCTCGACGCTGTTCTGCGCGATCAGCATCGTGGTCTGCATGAGGAAGCCCATACCGGCGCCGAGCACCGCCATGTAGACGCCCGAGGTGAAGCGGGTGGTGTCGGTGTCCATCAGGGACAGCAGGATCAGGCCGGCGGTGATCAGCCCGCCGCCGACCACGACGAAGATCTTGTACTTGCCGGTCTTGGTGGTGACCCGGCCGGCGAACAGCGAGACCGCCATCATGGCCAGCAGCATCGGCAGCAGGAGCAGACCGGAGTTGGTGGCCGAGGCGCCCTGCACGGTCTGCTGGAACAGCGGCAGGAACGTCATCGAGCCGAACATCACGAAGCCGACCAGGAAGCCGATGAGCGTGACGAGCGAGAAGTTGCCGTTGCGGAAGATGTGCAGCGGCAGCACCGGCTCGCTGACCTTGCGCTCGACGACCACGAAGAGGGCGAGCGCGATCACGCCGAGGACGCCGAGGCCGATGATCTGGCTCGACAGCCAGGCGTATTCGGTGCCGCCCCAGGTGGTGATCAGGACCAGCGAGGTGATGCCGACGGTGAGCAGCGCGGCGCCTATGTAGTCGATGCGGGTCTGCGAGCGCTTCTTGGGCAGGTGCAGCACCGCGGTGACCATGATCAGGGCGATCGCGCCGAGCGGCAGGTTGATGTAGAAGCTCCAGCGCCAGCCCAGGTGGTCGGTGATGGTGCCGCCGACGAGCGGTCCGCCGATCATGGCGACGGCCATGACGCCGGCCATCATGCCCTGGTACTTGCCGCGCTCCCGCGGCGGAATCAGATCTCCGATGATCGCCATGACGCCGACCATCAGACCGCCGGCGCCCAGGCCCTGGACGGCGCGGAAGCCGATCAGCTGCCCCATGTCCTGCGCCATGCCGGAGAGCGCGGAGCCGATCAGGAAGATCACGATGGAGGTGAGGAAGACGCCCTTGCGTCCGTACATGTCGCCGAGCTTGCCCCAGATCGGGGTCGAGGCCGCGGTCGCGAGCGTGTACGCGGTGACCACCCAGGACAGATGTTCCAGTCCGCCCAGTTCACCGACGATGGTCGGCATCGCGGTGCCGACGATCATGTTGTCCAGCATCGCGAGCAGCATCGCGATCATCAGCGCGAAGAGCACCATCCGCACGCTGGCCGGCTGTTTTCCCTGTCCCTTGCCCGGCGCCGTGTCCGGTCTGGCCTGTACGGCCGAGGTCTGTCCGTCCCCCGTCGGGGTCGCTTGGCGCGACTTCCCCATCACTCACTCCCACTTACTTGCCGCCCGGCTAGTTCAGTACGGTGAGGAAGGTAGGCGACTAACTAGCCGGGCGTCAAGTAAGTTTCTCTGACGCCCCACGGGGCAGCCCTCTGACCAGTACCGACGACGCGGGAGAGCACCATGAGCACACAGGCGCGCAGGGGAAACACCCGCCAGCGCATCCAGGACGTCGCTCTGGAGCTGTTCTCCGAACAGGGCTATGACAAGACGTCGCTACGGGAGATCGCGGAGAAGCTCGAGGTCACCAAGGCCGCGCTGTACTACCACTTCAAGACCAAGGAAGACATCGTCATCGGCCTGTTCCAGGACCTGGGCCGGCCCATCGACGAGCTGATCGCCTGGGCCGAGGGGCAGCCGCGGACCCTGGAGACGAAGCAGGAGCTGATCCGCCGCTACAGCGAGTCGCTGCGCTCGGCCGAGCCCCTCTTCCGCTTCATGCAGGAGAACCAGGCCGCGGTGCGCGATCTGAGCATCGGCGAGAGCTTCAAATCGCGCATGCTGACCCTCTTCGGGCTGCTCAGGGAGCCCGAGTCGGAGCTGGCGGATCAGGTGCGCTGCATCACCGCGCTGTTCTCCATGCACGCGGGCATGTTCGCGATGCAGAACCTGGAGGGCGACCCCGAGGAGAAGCGCAAGGCCATCCTCGAGGTCGCCACAGAACTGGTCACGGCGGCAAACCCGCCGAACCGCCGGCCAGCCCGGCCGGATTCAGCTCAGACGGCATCGCCGTGAGCCCGCAGGAATCCGGTCGGCTCGATGCCCGTCCCGTAGTCAGGACCGGTGCGGACCTCGAAGTGCAGGTGGGGGCCGGTGGAGTTACCGGTGCTCCCGGACAGGCCGATCTTGTCGCCGGTGCCGACCTGCTGGCCGACGTTCACGCCGATCTGTGACAGGTGCGCGTACTGGGTGTACATGCCGTTGTCATGCTTGATCACGATGGCGTTGCCGTACGCCGGGCCGTCGCCGCCGCCGTAGGGGCCGGCCTTGACGACGGTGCCCTTGTGGACGGACTTGACCGGGGTACCGGTCGGCACGACGAAGTCCTGACCACTGTGGTTGTGCGACCAGTGGCTGCCGGCCAGACCGAAGGTCGAGCCCAGGGTGTACTTGTCGACCGGCTTGACCCAGGAGTCGGCCTTCTTGGCCGCGTCCTTCTTGGCCTTGGCCGCGGCGGCCTTGGCGTCGGCGGCGGACTTGACCTGTGCGTCGGCCTGCGCGGAGACGGCCGAGCCGACACCCGAGGTGAGGTTCTGAAGGCCCGCGTCGGCGGCGGTGGCAATACCGGCGCCCAGGGCGGCGGTAACGCCGACACCGGCGGCGACAACGGCGACGCGATTGCGCAGCGCGGACTTCTTCGAATTGCGGAGAGCGGTGAACTTCGACATGCGGGTTTTCCTCCGTGAATTGGTTGGCTTCCCAGCTGCGGACCGGGATTGCCATTCCTTGGTAACCCGCATTCGCCGCCCCGCCAAGGGGCCTTTCTACTAACCCGGCCCGTACGAAAGGCCGGGTGACGGAGGCCCTTGCGCGCCCGTCGAAGCTCTGCACGAAACCCCCTAATTCGGACATCTTGCCATGCTGTCCGGACCTGCCACACGCCCCTTGAGCAGGCCGTTTCCCCATGCGCCGCACGGGCGCCACCTCCCCCGCGCCGACCGCCCGCCCCCAGCCCCTCGCCCGGCCCGGAAAACCCCCGCGCCCCGGCAGCCCCATTCCCCTAATGCTTTTAGTAGGCCCAAAAACGCCTGTGTGCCATGTCACCGATAACCAAGATCCAACCCCTTTTTTCACCCCTTCCGGACGCCCGGCGCGAGGCTCCGGGGCCTCGTAGCGCAGGCAAACCGAGCATTTGTGACGTGGCTTACCCGGCCTTTGTGACCCGCATTACCCGGTATTTGTGACCCGGGTTACCCGACCTTTGTGACCCGGGTTACCCGAGGCCGCCAAATGTCCGAATTGGGCGGTAATGGCGGCCCAGAATCCGTGACCGCGGCCACAGCGGGCCGCCCGCGCGCGCACCTGGCCGATCACCACCCGCCGCCCCGGCCCCCGCTCTAGCCTGGCCCGACGACAGCACCGGCCACGGGGGAGGGCGGACCGCACGATGGACCCGTCAGCAGTGGGTGTCCGACTCGCCTCCGGCGTGGTCGCACCGCTCGTCAGGAAGCTCTTCGTCAAGGAAGGGCCGGGCGCCGGCCTGGTGACGAAGCCGGTCCGGATCTCCGGGCTGGTCAGCTTCCAGGGCGAACGGCGGACCCTGTCCGACGAGGACCTGCGCAAAATCGCGGCGGAGCTGGTGGACCGGGCCGTACGGAACGCCGGGCCCGGCGAGCGCCCCCTGGCCGCGGACGAGGACGGGGCGGTGGCCGAGGCCCTGGCCACCACGCTGCGCGGACTGGGCGACCTCGACATGGACGACGTACAGGCCGTCCGCCTGGGGCCCACCGCCCTCGCCGAACGTCTGGAGGCGGCGAGCCCGCACGCCGTCCGCGGGCTCTCCCGGGACGCCGAGCTGCTGCACGCCACCCTGCTCGGCACCGCCTGCCTGCACATCGTGCACTTCTTCACCCAGCGGTCGGCCTTCGTGGCCCGCACCCTGGTCCAGCAGAGCAGGAGCCTGGACGGCCTGATCGCGCTCATCGACGAGTTCCTGGAGCGGCATCCGTCCCCGCGCGCCGCGGACGCCGCCTTCGAGCGCGACTACCTCGCGTACATCGCCCGTAAGCACGGCCGGCTGACCATCTACGGCATCGATCTGGCCCACTCCCCCGACCGGTGGCCGCTGGATGCCGCGTATATGAGCCTGGAGGCGACGGCCCCGGACGCCCGCGAGGTGACCGCCGTCGGCCCCTTCGACGGGGTGGGCGGCCCCGGAGGCGCGCCGCCGGTCCCGGTCCCCGTGCCCGCCGACCAGGCCCTGGCCGGCCGCGACCGGGTGCTGCTGCGCGGCGTCGCCGGCTCCGGCAAGAGCACCCTCGTCCAGTGGCTGGCCGTCTCCTGCGCCAAGGCCCCCGGCGACACGGCCCTCCCCCACCTCTACGGCCGGATCCCGTTCGTCCTCCCGCTGCGCACCCTCACCCGCGACGGGGCGCCACTGCCCACCCCCGACCGCTTCCTGGCGTCCGTCGGCTGCCCGGTGTCCGGCTCGCAGCCCGAGGGCTGGGCGGACCGCGTGCTGGCCTCCGGGCGGGCGCTGCTGCTGATCGACGGCCTGGACGAGATCCCCGAGCGCGAGCGCGAGCTGACCCGCCACTGGCTGCGCGATCTCCTCGACGCCTTCCCGGACAACCTGTGGCTGGTCACCTCCCGCCCCTCCGCCGTACGCGACGACTGGCTCGCCGCGGACGGCTTCGGCGAGCTGACGCTGTCCGCCATGAGCCGCACCGAGGTCGCCGCCTTCATCGGCCGCTGGCACGCCGCGGCCCGCTGCGACGCCGACGACCCCGCACTCCTCGACGCCCTTGAGCAGTCCCTCCTGGCCGCCGTCCACACCAAACAGGACCTCGCCCGGCTCGCCACCAACCCCCTCATGTGCGGCCTGATCTGCGCCCTGCACCGGGACCGCCGCGGCTATCTGCCCACCGGCCGCAAGGAGCTGTACGACGCGGCGCTCGGCATGCTGCTCTCCCGCCGCGACCGGGAACGCGATATGGCCGCCCCCACGGGCATCGAGCTGAGCGACGGGCCGCAGATCCAACTGCTCCAGCGGCTGGCCTACTGGCTGATCCGCAACGGGCGCAACGAACTCGACCGGGAGCGCGCCGAACGCATCCTCGGCGAAGCCCTGCCGTCCGTGCCCGCCGCGGCGGAGCAAGGTGATGCAATGGCGATTTTCCGCCATCTGCTGCTGCGCAGCGGTCTGCTGCGCGAACCGGCCCCCGGCTCGGTCGACTTCGTCCACCGGACGTTCCAGGACTACCTGGGCGCCAAGGCGGCCGTGGAGGACGGTGACTTCGGACTGCTGGTGGCGCATGCGGAGGACTCCCAGTGGGAGGACGTGATCCGGATGGCGGTGGCGCATGCCAGGCCGCGGGAGCGGGCGGAGATCCTGCGGGGGCTGATGACGCGCGCGGACGGTATCGATGGCCCCCTCGCCCGGTTGCGGGTCGACCTGCTGGCCATGGCCTGTTTGGAACATGCGACGGAGATCGATCCGCAAGTACGGGACAAGGTGAACGAGCGCGCGCGGGCGTTTCTGCCGCCGCGCAGCCGTGAGGAGTCGCGATCGCTCTTCGGGGTGGGGCCGCTGGTACTGGAGCTGCTGCCCGGTCCGGAGGGGCCGGCGAACGACGAGGCGCTGGCGGAGGACGAGGCGCAGGAGGTGGTGGCGACCGCGGCGCTCATCGGGTCGGACGCGGCGCTGGAAGTCATGAAGCGCTTCCGGAATCACCCGGCGACGGGCACTCAGCATCAACTCGCCCTGTCATGGCAGCAATTCGATACCGAAACCTATGCCCGGGAGGTCATCCGGCACCTCGATGCCAAGGTGACCGTCACCGCGACATCCACCGCCGAACTGCACGCACTCCGGACACTCGGCCGGGCACGTGTCTCGGTGAGCGGCTCCTTCACGGCTGCCGAACTCCTCGGCGCGCTGCCGCTCGACCTGATCGAAAGTCTGTCGATCACGGAGAACCCGGAGATCGCCGACCTCACCTTCCTCCGCGAATTCCCCGCACTGGAGTGGCTGTCACTCTGGGACTGCCCGGCGGTCGAAAGCGTCGCCCCGATCACGGACCTTCGCCTCCACACCTTGAGCGTCTCCGGGCCGCCCCAGAAAGACATCCCGATTCCGCACGGGCTTCGCCGGCTGCGCCACCCCCGCACCCTGCTGCTCCACTGCACGCTCCCCCCGGAGGGCTTGGCGGCGCTCCCCGTGGATGCCCCGTTGAATCACATGACCCTCAGCCGATCCGTCGGCGCCGAATTCACCGGCATCACCCGCTGGCCCCATTTGCGCGGCATCCAACTTCCGCGTCTCAGCGATGACTTCGGCGAGGATCAATGGGGTGCGCTGGCCTCGCTGAGCGAGCTGGAGGATTTCTCGTTCGGCCTGGCGAGGGAAGGGGGACCCCTGCACCTGCCGGCCGGACTTCGGATTCCGCAGGTGAAAACGCTCAGCCTGCTCAACGCGGCACACCTTCCCCTGTCCGAAATGAGCCGCCTGCTGCGCGCCGCCCTCCCAGCTTTCCCCGGTGTCCGCAAACTCCAGCTCTACGGCGTCATCGCTGGCTTCATCGATCTCTCCCCCGCAGCAGTACTGCCGGAACTCCAGGAGATCCATCTCTCCTACCTCCGCCCGGAACCCGGCCACGCCCTCCCCCCGCACATCAAACTCACCCACTACCCCCGCCCCCGCGCATAGGCTGGCCGGCAGCGCGCCCCTCAACCCCCATATTCAGCACCGCAGTTACGGGGAACCCATGGATCCCACGAACATCGTTGCCCGCCTCACTCCCCAGGTCGTCGATCCGCTGATCCGCAAGCTCTTCGCCCCGGACGGGGCGGTCGCCGAGCCGGTCGACCGGCCCGTGCGGATCTCCCGGCTGCTGTCCTTCACCGGCGAGAAGCCGACGCTGAGCGAGGAGGAGCTGCACGGCATCGCCGCGGCCCTCGTCGAGCGGGCGTCGGCCGGCCGGACGGACGCCGAGAACGAAGCCGTCGCCACCGCCCTGGCCCGCACTCTGCGCGCGCTCGCCGAGATCGAGATGGACGACCTCGATGCCGCCCGCCTCCTCCCGGCCGAGTTCGCCCGGCGCCTCTGCGGGACGGTGCCCGGCGTCACCCGGCAGCTGACGCATGACGGCGCCCGGCTGCACGGCCTGCTGCTGGACGTCGCCGCCCTGCACCTGCTGCACCGCTTCACCCAGCGGTCGCCCTTTGTCGCCCGGACGCTCGTGGAGCAGACCCGCACCCTCACCGAGCTGATCCACAGGCAGCGCGCCGCCTTCTCCACCGCCGCGCAGCCGTCCCGTACCGCAGGAGCCTCCCCCACCACCGACACCGTCCCTGACGCCGCCCCGTTAGCCACCGACCCCGCCCCCACCTCCCAAGACGCCGCCTTCGAAGCCCGCTACGCCCAGGACACCGCCGCCCTCCACAACCATCTGACGATCTTCGGGATCGATCTGACGCACTCCCCGGACAGCTGGCCGCTGGACGCCGCCTATCTGGGGCTCCAGTGCGAGCCCGGTCCTCCGGAGGCCGAGGGCTCGCCGGACGCCGCCGGGCAGGACGACCCGCCGCTTCCCGCGGAGCAGGCGCTGTCCGGGCGCGGGCAGGTCCTGGTCCGCGGGGTGGCCGGGTCGGGCAAGACGACCCTGCTTCAGTGGCTGGCCGTCGCCACCGCCCGGGACGAGCTGCCCGAGGCGCTGGCGGGGCTGCGCGGCCGGGTGCCGTTCCTGCTGCCGGTACGCCGCTTCGCCCGGGAGGGCCTGCCCTCCCCCGGCACGTTCCTGAGCGCCGTCGGCCACCGGGACGCCGGGGCGGCGCCGGCTGGCTGGACGGAGCGGGTGCTCGACGCGGGGCGCGCGCTGCTGCTGATCGACGGGATCGACGAGGCCCCGGAGAGCGAGCGCGAGCAGGTGCGCCGCAAGCTCGCCGAGTGGACCGCGCGCTATCCGGAGAACGTCTGGATCGTCACGTCCCGGCCGTCCGCGGTCCCCGGCAACTGGCTCGCCGGTGAGGGGTTCAGCGAGCTGTCGCTGGCGCCGATGGGCCGCGAGGACGTCGCCGCGTTCATTCAGCGCTGGCACCGGGCCGCGGCGCAGCGGTGTCCGGCCGATCTCGACCGGCTCGGCCAGTACGAGCGCACGCTGCTCAATGCCGTACGGATCACCCGCGATCTGGGGCGGCTGGCGACCAATCCGCTGATGTGCGGGCTGCTGTGTGCCCTGCACCGTGACCGCCGGGGCTATCTTCCGCATGGCCGGAAAGAGCTGTATGACGCGGCGCTGTCGATGCTGCTGGAGCGCCGGGACCGGGAGCGGGCCATGGTCGCCACCGACGGGGTGGAGCTGACCCGGCAGCCCAAGATCCAGCTGCTTCAGAAGCTCGCCCACTGGATGCTGGTCAACGGCCGTTCGGAAATGGACCGGACGACCGCGGTCGACACCCTCGCCCGGTATCTGCCGTCGATACCGGTCGCGGCCCGGCAGGGCGGCCCCGAGGACGTCTTCCGGCATCTGCTCAACCGCACCGGGCTGCTGCGCGAGCCCACCCCCGGCACCGTCGACTTCGTGCACCGGACCTTCCAGGACTATCTGGCGGCCCGCGCGGCCGTGCAGCGGCACGATTTCGGGCTGCTGCTGGACCATGCCCACCACGACGACTGGGAGGACGTGGTGCGGATGGCGGTGGCGCTGGCCCGCCCCGATGAGTGCGCGGCGCTCCTGGACGGTCTGCTCGCCCCGCACCCCGGCGTACGCGCCTCCGAGGCCCGGCACCGCAAGCTGCTCGCGGCGGCCTGCCTGGAGCACGCCACGGAGCTGGATCCGGCGGTGCGGGCGCGGGTGCAGCGCTTCACCCGTGACATGGTGCGGCCGAGCACCCCGGCCGCGGCCCGTGCGCTGGGCTGGATCGGGCCGATCGTGCTGGAGATGCTGCCCGATCCCACCCAGGTCTCCGATCATGAGGCGTATCTGCTCGCGATCACCGCCACCTCGATCGCCGACGACAGGGCGATCGACTATCTGACGGGGCTGCGTGACCGGGCGCATCACGACGTACGGGCGCAGCTCGCCGGGGCCTGGCGGCGCCATGACACCGCGCGCTACGCCCGCGAGATCATCGCCCACCTCGAACCGGCCGAGCTGTATTTCCCGGTCGCCGACCTGGAGGAGCTGCAGACGCTGCGCCGGCTGGGCGGCCGCCCGCATCTGCGGATCGCCGGGCCGTTCACACCGGACCAGCTGGTGGCGGGCATCGCCCCGGCCGAGGGGCTGACGCGGCTGTGGCTCGCCTATGACCTGGGCGTTTCCATGGAGTGGCTGGCTGCTTTTCCGCGGCTGGACACGCTTCGGATCGGCCGTCGTATTCCGCCGGTGACCGGTGTTCCCGAGGGCATTCGCGTCGTGCAGATGTAGCGTGCGGCCGGCGTACGCGCTGCTGGGCCGTATGGCGGCTGTGCACGAATGACCGAAAATGGCCCCTGGCGAATATGTGCTGTATTTCCGGCGCCTAAAGAACGGGGCGGGAAAGAGCGGACTCCCCTACGGAACAGCACTGCCCCGGAACCGTAAGAAACGATTCCGGGGCAGTGCCTCAGGCGGTTATCCGCGGGTGGTGCGGTGCCGCTCAGGCGTCCTTGCTGAGGTTCGGACCCGAACCGCCGGTCGCGGACTCGATCGGCGGGGCGTCGGGCAGCGCCGACTTCTCCTCGCCGCGGAAGGTGAACTTGGCGGTCTCACCCTCTCCCTCGACATCGACGACCACGATGTGGCCCGGACGCAGCTCGCTGAAGAGGATCTTCTCCGAGAGGGCGTCCTCGATCTCGCGCTGGATCGTGCGGCGCAGCGGACGGGCGCCGAGCACCGGGTCGTACCCGCGCTTGGCCAGCAGCGACTTGGCCTCGCCGCTGAGCTCGATGCCCATGTCGCGGTCCTTGAGCCGCTCGTCCACCTTGGCGATCATGAGGTCGACGATCTGGATGATGTCGTCCTCGGTCAGCTGGTGGAAGACGACGGTGTCGTCGACACGGTTGAGGAACTCGGGGCGGAAGTGCTGCTTGAGCTCTTCGTTGACCTTGTTCTTCATCCGCTCGTAGCTGGACTTGGTGTCGCCCTGGGCCGCGAAGCCGAGGTTGAAGCCCTTGGAGATGTCCCGGGTGCCGAGGTTGGTCGTCATGATGATGACCGTGTTCTTGAAGTCCACGACCCGGCCCTGGGAGTCGGTCAGACGACCGTCCTCCAGGATCTGGAGCAGCGAGTTGAAGATGTCCGGGTGGGCCTTCTCGACCTCGTCGAAGAGCACGACGGAGAACGGCTTGCGGCGCACCTTCTCGGTGAGCTGGCCGCCCTCTTCGTAGCCGACGTAGCCGGGAGGCGAACCGAACAGCCGCGAGACCGTGTGCTTCTCGCTGAACTCCGACATGTCGAGGGAGATCAGCGCGTCCTCGTCGCCGAAGAGGAACTCCGCCAGCGTCTTGGACAGCTCGGTCTTACCGACACCGGACGGGCCGGCGAAGATGAACGAGCCACCGGGACGCTTGGGGTCCTTCAGGCCGGCACGGGTACGGCGGATGGCCTGGGAGAGCGCCTTGATGGCGTCCTTCTGGCCGATGACGCGCTTGTGCAGCTCGTCTTCCATCCGCAGCAGCCGGGAGGACTCCTCCTCGGTGAGCTTGAAGACCGGGATGCCGGTGGCCGTCGCCAGGACCTCGGCGATCAGTTCCTCGTCCACCTCGGCGACGACGTCCATGTCGCCGGCCTTCCACTCCTTCTCCCGCTTCGCCTTGGCGGCCAGGAGCTGCTTCTCCTTGTCGCGCAGGCCCGCGGCCATCTCGAAGTCCTGCGAGTCGATCGCGGACTCCTTCTCCCGGCGCACATCGGCGATCTTCTCGTCGAATTCGCGCAGGTCCGGCGGCGCGGTCATCCGGCGGATACGCATCCGGGAGCCGGCCTCGTCGATCAGGTCGATCGCCTTGTCCGGCAGGAAGCGGTCGGAGATGTAGCGGTCGGCCAGGGTGGCGGCGGCGACCAGGGCGGAGTCCGTGATGGAGACGCGGTGGTGCGCCTCGTAGCGGTCCCGCAGGCCCTTGAGGATCTCGATGGTGTGCGGCAGCGACGGCTCCGCGACCTGGATGGGCTGGAAGCGGCGCTCCAGGGCCGCGTCCTTCTCCAGGTGCTTGCGGTACTCGTCGAGCGTCGTGGCACCGATGGTCTGGAGCTCGCCTCGCGCCAGCATGGGCTTGAGGATGCTGGCGGCGTCGATCGCGCCCTCGGCGGCGCCCGCACCCACGAGGGTGTGGAGCTCGTCGATGAACAGGATGATGTCGCCGCGGGTGCGGATCTCCTTGAGCACCTTCTTCAGGCGCTCCTCGAAGTCACCCCGGTAGCGGGAGCCGGCGACCAGGGCACCGAGGTCGAGGGTGTAGAGGTGCTTGTCCTTGAGGGTCTCGGGCACCTCGCCCTTGACGATGGCCTGCGCCAGGCCCTCGACGACCGCCGTCTTGCCGACGCCGGGCTCGCCGATGAGGACCGGGTTGTTCTTGGTACGGCGGGACAGGACCTGCATGACCCGCTCGATTTCCTTCTCGCGCCCGATGACCGGGTCGAGCTTGGTCTCGCGAGCGGCCTGCGTCAGGTTGCGGCCGAACTGGTCCAGGACGAGGGAGGTCGAGGGCGTGCCCTCGGCGGGGCCGCCGGCGGTGGCGGCTTCCTTGCCCTGGTAGCCGGAGAGCAGCTGGATGACCTGCTGCCGCACCCGGTTCAGATCGGCGCCCAGCTTCACCAGGACCTGGGCGGCGACGCCCTCGCCCTCGCGGATCAGGCCGAGCAGGATGTGCTCCGTACCGATGTAGTTGTGGCCGAGCTGGAGGGCCTCGCGGAGCGACAGCTCCAGGACCTTCTTGGCACGGGGGGTGAAGGGAATGTGCCCGGACGGAGCCTGCTGGCCCTGCCCGATGATCTCCTCCACCTGCTGGCGGACCGCCTCGAGCGAAATCCCGAGGCTCTCCAGGGCCTTAGCGGCGACACCCTCACCCTCATGGATCAGGCCCAGGAGGATGTGCTCGGTGCCGATGTAGTTGTGGTTGAGCATCCGGGCTTCTTCCTGAGCCAGGACGACAACCCGCCGCGCGCGGTCGGTGAACCTCTCGAACATCGTTAATCGCTCCTCAGAGCGGTCAGGCAGTTAGGGGTCGGTCCCCTCCCTGTCCTTCCGCATGCTAGTCCCGCGGGGCGGGACAGCTCATTCCAACTGCCGACACCCGTCCGGATCACCCCCGCTCCGGCGGGGAAATTTACTGCCGAACAGCTGACATCTGCTCCAACTCGATGGTGCGAGACGATGTTCCCGCAGGCCAGGCATATACGCCCTCTGCCACTACGCCCGTGGCGAACGCGCCCGTCACCGACACGCCGTCCGCCGTCGGTCTTCGGCCGGGGCGGAACGCCTCGGGCGCCGGTCACAGCGTCTCTTCCCACTGAGACTGTCTTACCCGCTGCCACTGACACTCCATGCGGCGCGGGCCGCTTCCATCCGCTACGGGCGAACACCCGCACGCCATCGAGTACCCCTCCGCGCCCCTCCCCCTGGCACAGTGCGTATCCGCGCCTCTACCCAGCGTAACTTCCTGGGTTTTCGGGAGTTGCACCGGGCATGGCCCGCGTGCTTCCGCGCCCCCGCAGCCCCCTCGCCGCCGTTCGCCGGTGGTACGAGGAGGAGCTGGGCTGGCCGACCACCGGAACGGAGCCGGTGGAGCTGCTGACGGGGCGGCGCTTCGATGCGCTGGAGATGCCGGCCGGGGCGGGAAGTGCCGTACTCCGGCGATTGCCGCACACCGGCCCGGTGGCGCTCGTTCGGGCCGGATGCGACGGGAATCACCCCGGGGATCGGCCGAAATTGCTCATGCTCATCGCGGCCGGCGGCGCCGAGGAACTCCCGGGAATCCTGGAATGGCTGGAGTGGGGTGCGCTTGTCCCCGATCTCACGGCGCGTGGGACCGGAGACCGGATGCCCGCGCCGGCGTTCCCCACTGGCGCAGCACCGTCATACGGATTCGGTTCCCGGGAGGCCGCGCGATGGGTGCGACCTCCCCGGCCCGGGTACGAAGCGGAGAATTCCCTGCCCACCACGGGGTTCGGGGCGGGAAACGGGGACGACAGGGGCGTCCCCGACCTCGTACGACTCGTGAGCGCGGCGGCGACGGAGTGCCACCGTGCCCGGTTGATGCGTGCTGGTAATGCCCAATCGGACCGCGCGTACGGCGATCAGCCGTTGGCCTTCTCGAATGCCTCGCGAATGTCGGCGGGGACACGGCCACGGTCATTGACGTTGTAGCCGTTCTCCTTGGCCCAGGCGCGGATCTTCGCGGTGTCCTGGCTGCCGCCGGAGGCCGCGCCACGCGACTTGCCACGACCCGAAGAAGCGCGGCCACCGGTACGGCGACCCGCCTTCACGAAGTCGGCGAGGGAGTCGCGCAGCTTCTGGGCGTTGCTGTCGGAGAGGTCGATCTCGTAGGACTTGCCGTCGAGAGCGAACGTCACCGTCTCGTCCGCCTCGCCACCGTTGAGGTCGTCGACAAGAAGAACCTGAACCTTCTGTGCCACCGGTTTCCCTTTCATCGAATGCGGATTACGACGGAAAGCAAACCGCTTTTCCGGGAAAAACACAAACCCTTGGGTAGGGTTCACTTGCCCGCAGACCGGGGAACGCATGCTTCCGTAGCCATGAGATAGGGGAGCGATTCGGACATAGAACACTCATCACAGGTGCAGAAGCATCCGACTGTTACCCAGGGTGTTGGGCTTCACTCGTTCGAGGCCCAGGAACTCCGCAACGCCCTCGTCATAGGAACGCAGCAGCTCACTGTAGACATCACCGTCTACCGGAGCTTCGCCGATCTCCACGAAGCCGTGCTTGGTGAAGAAGTCGACTTCGAAGGTGAGACAGAAAATGCGCCGCACTCCGAGCCAGCTCGCGGTGCGCACCAGCTTGTCGAGGACTTGGTGGCCGACTCCGGACCCCTTCAGCCGCGGATCCACGGCCAGGGTGCGGACCTCCGCCAGGTCTTCCCACATGACGTGGAGTGCTCCGCAGCCGACGACCTCGGCGTCTTCGTCCCGCTCGGCCACCCAGAACTCCTGGATGTCCTCGTAAAGCGTGACGGTGGCTTTGTCGAGCAGGATGCCGTCGCGTGAGTAGGAGTCGATGAGGCGGCGTACGGCCGGTACATCGCTGGTCCTGGCCCGGCGGACGGTGAGCCCTTTTGAATGCGGAGGCATGCCGGGACGCTATCGCCCCTTGCCGGGGGCGCCGGCCCCGGGTTCATCCCCTTCGGCGGGCCCGGCTTCATCGGCCCCTTGTGGTGCCGCTTCTGCCGCGGGTTCTTCCGCCGGCGTGCTCTCTTCCGTCTCTTGTGGCGGTTGTTCCGCGTCTTCCGCCGGTTCGTCGACTTGGACCATCCGTACGGCGTCGCGCAGGGCCTGCCGCTGTTCCGGCGACATCATGCCGAAGAAGGCGACAAGAGCGGCCGCGGGGTTGTCGCTGGCGGACCATGCCTCGTTCATCAGTGCGGCCGCGTAGGCGGCGCGAGTGGAGACCGCCTCATATCGATAGGCGCGGCCTTCTGCTTCGCGGCGCACCCAGCCCTTCTGGTGAAGGTTGTCCAATACGGTCATGACCGTGGTGTAGGCGATGGACCGTTCCTTCTGTAGGTCTTCCAGGACCTCTCGAACGGTGACCGGGCGGTTCCACTCCCAGACCCGCGTCATGACCGCGTCTTCCAGATCACCCAAGCGTCTCGGCACACAAGAACAATAGTGGGAGATGTCGCGAATGCCCGTTGATCTCGTTGCGTTTGGGCCGGAAAAAGGATGTACGACCCGGGACGGTCAATCCCGGGTCGTACGGTGCGCGCGGGCCGCCGAAAGGGCGGCGGGCGGCTCAGGCGCCGTGCGCCGTGGGCTCCTGACCAGCGGATTCGGCGCGCGCCAGGGCGGCGTCCACCGCGGCGTCCTCCTTGGCCTTGTTCTCTCCGCCCTGGCTCTTGATGATCGTCACGATCAGGGCGGTGAAGGCCACGGCCATCACTACGGGCGGGAGCAGCGCTGCGACGTAATCCATGGCGTTTGGCCTCCTTTGGGGCGTGAGATTCCAGAGTACGCAGCGCTCAGGCGGTGCGGCTCTCGGGGGGCGGGGCGGGCTTGCGGCGGGGCGGGAACACCTCGCCCGGTGTGGGGATCGGCCGGTCGCGCTGCGGTCCCTTGGGGCGCGGCGCCGGTGCGGGCTCCGGTTTGCGCTCCGGCTCCGGCTTCGGCTCCCGCCCGGGCTCCGGTTCCCGCCCGCCACGGGTCGCCGAGCGGCCGCCTGGCAGCGCGCGCAGCCGGGTCCGTACGGATTGTTCGGCGAGCTGCTCGCAGTGGCGCAGCAGGGCGCTGCGGCGCTCGCACTCGGCCGTTCCGCCGGAGCCCGGCAGCGAGCGGAGGGCGGCGAGATCGTCGGGGCCGGGGACATGGCCCACTGCCAGCGCCTCCTTGAGCTGCGCGAGATATCCGGTGGCCGAGCCGGGCAGGGCTTCGCGGTAGCGGGCGAGGTCGGCGAGGAGGAAGGCGCGCAGCCGGCCGCCTTCGCGGACCGCCTCGTCGACCGCCTCGGCCAGCCGGAGGTATTCCTGGATGTCCTGGGACCACTCGGGCCCGAGGGCGCCGAGCGGGGCGGACGGGGACGTCGTCTTCAGGGCATGGGCGAGGGCGCGACGGAGCACACGCAACTCATCGGCGCTGAACGCCATGCCGCCGCGGGTTCCGTTTGGCATTGGCATGTGGCGACTTTACGACCAATTCCGACAAAAGCCGCTTAATTCGTGAACGGTGGCGCGGCCGCGAGCCGCACCACCGATCATCCGGCGCGGGAATGACGTCCGCGGACCGGGCGGTTTCCGCTAGGAGCGGCGGCGTTCCCTAGGAGCGGGCGATATTCCGCTCGTAGACGAGCCGCAGACCGATCAGGGTGAGCCACGGCTCGTGCTCGTCGATCTCCGACGACTCACCGAGCACCATCGGCGCCAGTCCGCCGGTGGCGATCACGGTCACGTCGTCCGGGTCGTCGGCCAGCTCCCGCGCCATGCGCTGGACCACCCCGTCGACCTGGCCCGCGAACCCGTAGAGGATGCCGGACTGCATGGCCTCCACGGTGTTCTTGCCGATGACGCTGCGCGGCCGGGCCAGTTCGATCTTGCGGAGCTGGGCGCCCTTGACGCCCAGCGCGTCCACCGAGATCTCGATGCCCGGGGCGATCACGCCGCCGACGTACTCGCCGCGCGCACTGACCGCGTCGAAGGTGGTGGCCGTACCGAAGTCGACGACCACCGCGGGACCGCCGTAGAGCTCGACGGCCGCCAGGGCGTTGATGATGCGGTCGGCGCCGACCTCCTTGGGGTTGTCCATGAGGATCGGCACGCCCGTCTTGACGCCCGGCTCCACCAGGACGGCCGGCACGTCGCCGTAGTAGCGGCGGGTGACCTCGCGCAGCTCGTGGAGGACGGAGGGCACCGTGGAGCAGATGGAGATGCCCTCGATGCCGTCGCCCAGGTCGTCGCCGAGCAGCGGGTGCATCCCCATCAGGCCCTGGAGGAGGACGGCGAGCTCATCGGCGGTGCGCCGGGCGTCGGTGGAGATCCGCCAGTGCTCGACGATCTCCTCGCCGTCGAACAGGCCGAGAACCGTATGGGTGTTTCCCACGTCGATGGTCAGGAGCATGCTCCGCACCGCCTCCGGTTCATGTCACGCACGAAGGGCTCGCCTGGGGTGGTGGGTGGGGCGACGGGTGGGCCCACGTCGATGGTCAGGAGCATGGCGGTCAGCGGTCCTCACGCACATCGTCGGCTGCGCCCCGCTCGCCCTCGCCGTCGTCCTCGCGCAGGTCGAGGCCGATGTCGAGGATCGGGGAGGAGTGGGTGAGCGCGCCCACCGCGAGGTAGTCGACGCCGGTCTCGGCGTAGGCGCGGGCGTTGTCGAGGGTCAGCCGGCCCGACGACTCCAGCATCGCCCGGCCGGCGACCAGGGCCACGGCCTCCCGGGTCTGCTCGGGGGTGAAGTTGTCCAGCAGGATCAGGTCGGCACCTTCGGCGAGGATCGGCGGGATCTGGTCGATCCGGTCGACCTCCACCTCGATCGGCACCCCGGGGAACTCGGTCCGTACGGCCGTGAACGCCTCGGCGATGCCGCCCGCCGCGACCACGTGGTTGTCCTTGATCAGCGCCGCGTCGGACAGCGACATCCGGTGGTTGACGCCGCCACCACAGCGCACCGCGAACTTCTCCATGGCGCGCAGCCCCGGCGTCGTCTTACGGGTGTCGCGGACCCTGGCCTTCGTCCCTTCCAGGACGTCCGCCCAGGCCCGGGTCGCGGTCGCGATGCCGGACAGCAGGCACAGCAGGTTGAGCGCGCTGCGCTCGGCGGTGAGCAGGTCGCGGGTGCGGGTGGTGACGCTCAGCAGCTTGGTGCCGGCCGCGACCCGGTCGCCGTCCTCGACGTGCCGCTCGACCGCGAACTCCTCGGTGCAAACGAGGGACAGCACCGCCTCGGCGATCCGCAGACCGGCGACCGTACCGGCCTCGCGGGCGGTGAAGTCGCCGGTGGCGACGGCGTCCTCGGGGACGGTCGCCACGGTCGTGACGTCCACGCCCTGGTCGAGGTCCTCCTCAAGGGCGAGATGGGCGACGTCCTCGACCTGGACGGGGTCGAGACCGGCGGCCACCAGGAGCGCGGCCAGGTCGGGGTCGAGACCGCAGCTCAGCGGGTCGAGGTCGAACGAGCCGTCGTCGCCGCCGCAGCCGCAGGCATCGCCGCAGCCACCGGCGGAGGCGCCGCCGGTGGGCCCGCCGATCTGGAGGAGGGGGAGGTCGTCGGGGGTGCTGCTCACGGGGTGCGCTCCGTATTTGGGGAGGTGGGGTGTGCGGTGCGGTGTGTCTTGGCGGGCGGTGGGATCGGTGGCTACGAGGTGGCCGTCGGCGGGAACTCGGCGGTCTCCGTCGTATGCAGGGTCAGCGCGCGGTCCGCATCCAGGGTGATGCGGAAATGGCGGCGCCAGGAGACATCGTCCCGGTCCGGGTGGTCCTCGCGCCAATGGCAGCCGCGGGTCTCCGCCCGGCGCTGCGCCGCGGCGACCAGCACCCGGGCCACGCACAGGAGGTTGGTGGCCTCCCAGGCATCGACGCCGGGCTCGGGGGCCTTGCGGTCGGCGCGGCCGGCGGCGCTCCCGGTGGCGGCCGCACCGGCCGGTTCGCCACGGCCCGACGGGCCGCCCACCACGGTCGCCTCCCGCTGGAGGCGGTCCAGTTCGGCGGCCGCACGGGCGAGGCTCTCCGCGCTGCGCAGCACACCGGCACCGGCGGCCATGATCCGCTGCACGGCCGTACGGGTCTCCGGGGCGAGCAGCGGAAGGGTGGTGCGGGGCGCGGACGGGGCGGTCTGCGGGGCGGTGCGTGCGCCGTCCGCCGGTGCGCCGGGCGCGCCGCTCGCCGCGGGCTGCGGGGCCGGGGTCGCGGCGATGTCCGCGGCGATCCGCTCCGCGAACACCAGGCCCTCCAGGAGGGAGTTGGAGGCCAGCCGGTTGGCGCCGTGCACGCCGGTGCAGGCGACCTCGCCGCAGGCGTAGAGGCCGGGGACGGTGGTGCGCCCGCGCAGATCGGTGCGGACGCCGCCGGAGGCGTAGTGCGCGGCCGGGGCGACCGGTATCGGCTCGGTGACCGGGTCGAGGCCATGGCTGCGGCAGGCGGCGAGGATGGTCGGGAAACGGGTCTCCCACATCTGGGCGCCGAAGTGCCGGCCGTCCAAATACATGTGCTCGACGCCCTGTTCGTGCGCCCGGCGCATGATCTCCTTGGCGACGATGTCGCGCGGGGCCAGCTCGGCGAGTTCGTGCCGGCCGACCATGAAGCGGGTGCCGTCGGCGTCGACGAGGTGGGCGCCCTCGCCCCGTACGGCCTCGGAGATCAGCGGCTGCTGGCCTTCCGCTTCCGGCCCCAAATACAGGACGGTGGGGTGGAATTGCACGAATTCCAGGTCGGAGACCTCGGCGCCGGCCCGCAGCGCCAGGGCGACCCCGTCGCCGGTGGAGACCGCCGGGTTGGTGGTCGCGGAGAAGACCTGCCCCATGCCCCCGGTGGCGAGCACCACCGCCGGGGCGTGTACCGCCCCGACCCCGTCGTGCTGGCCCTCCCCCATGACGTGCAGGGTGACACCGGCCGTACGGCCCTCGGCGTCCGTGAGCAGGTCGAGGACCAGCGCGTTCTCGATGATGCGCAGCCCGGCGGTGCGGACCGCCTCGACCAGCGCCCGGGAGATCTCGGCCCCGGTGGCGTCGCCGCCGGCGTGCGCGATACGACGGCGGTGGTGGCCGCCCTCCCGGGTGAGCGCTATCTCGTCGCTGCCCGGTGCGGTGTCGAAGCGGGCTCCGGTGCCGATCAGCCGGTGGACGGCGTCCGGGCCTTCGGTCACCAGGGTGCGTACCGCGTTCTCGTCGCACAGTCCGGCGCCCGCGACGAGGGTGTCGGCCAGATGCTGCTCCGGGGTGTCGCCGTCGCCGAGCGCGGCCGCGATCCCGCCCTGTGCCCAGCGCGTGGAGCCGTCGTCCAGACGGGCCTTGGTGACGACGACGGTCCGGCGGCCGGCCGCGGCGCAGCGCAGCGCGGCGGTCAGCCCGGCCACCCCGGAGCCCACCACGACGACATCCGCCGCGATGGACCAGCCGGGGGCGGGGGCGGTCAGGCGTATGCCGGTGCCTGCTGCGGGGCTGAGGTCGGTGCTTGTTCCGGTGCCGGTCATCGGGTCGCTCCGAGGGGGCCTTGGGGAGTGGGGGGAGGTGTGGCGGGTGCGTCGGAAGGGGCGGTGTCCGTGCGGGTGCCGTCCTGGTGGGCGGGCGCCGGCCCGGAGCGCCCGGCTCCGAAGTCGAGACGGATGTTGTCGATCAGCCGGGTGGTGCCGACCTTGGCGGCGACCGCGAGGATGGCTTCGCCCTCGTAGTCGTCCGGGATCTCGGTGAAGTCGGAGGGGTCGACCAGGGCCAGGTAGTCGAGGGTGAGCGGCGGCTCCAGCCGGGCGGCGTCGTCCAGGACGGCGCGGGCCGCGGCGCGGGCCACGGACGGGCCGTGCGGGGGTCCCGCGGCGGCGTAGGCGACGGCGTGCGCGTCGGCGGCGGCCCGGTCCTCGCCGAGGGCGGCGAGCGCCGCGGCCCGGTCCTGTGCCGCGTGGCCCGTGGAGGCGGCGCGGGCGCGCAGCGCCTCCTCGGCGGTGAGCCGGTCGCGGGCCGCGAACAGCGCGGCGGACAGCGCGAGCGCGGTGCGCCGCTCCGGGGCGGAGAGGTAGCGGTTGCGGCTGGAGAGGGCGAGGCCGTCCTCCTCGCGCACCGTGGGGACGCCGATGATCTCGACGGGGAAGTTGAGGTCGGCGGCCATGCGGGTGATGACGGCGAGCTGCTGGGCGTCCTTCTGCCCGTAGAAGGCGAGGTCCGGCGCGGTCAGATGCAGCAGCTTGGCGACGACGGTCAGCACCCCGTCGAAGTGCCCGGGGCGGCTGGCGCCTTCCAAGAGGGTGCCCATGGGGCCCGCGGCGACCCGGATCTGCGGTTCTCCGCCCGGGTAGACCTCGTCGACGGACGGGGCGAAGACGACGTCCGCGCCGGCGGCGGCCGCCAGTTCGGTGTCGTCGTCCAGGGTGCGCGGATAGCGGTCCAGGTCCTCGCCCGCCCCGAACTGGAGCGGATTGACGAAGACCGTGACGACGACCTGGCCCTGCGGGCCGACCCGGCGGCGGGCGGCGCGGATCAGGGTGGCGTGGCCCTCGTGGAGCGCGCCCATGGTCATGACGACGGCGCGGGCTCCGCTGCCCCGGGGCTGCTCGCGGAGGGCGGCGGCGGTGTGGAGGAGCCGCACGGGCTGGGCGGGGCGGGCCGGCTGGGTGGGGCGGCTCTCGTCCATGGGCTGGTCCGGCTCCTGGTTCACGGGCTCCTGGGGCACGGACGTGTCCGGTGCCGGAGTGGCGTCCGGGTGGGGGCCCGGTTCGGGGGGCGGGCTCAGGGGCGAGGCGGTCATCGGTCGCCTCCCTCGGGGCCGTGGCCGGGGGCGTCGGGGTCCGGGCCGGAGGTGTCGGGGGCGCCCGGGGTGGTGCCGGGGCCGTCGCCGGAGTCCGCGAGCACTTCGAGCAGGTCCTCGGCCAGCTCCGGCTTCAGCAGACCGTGGACCAGCGCCCGGTCCGCGGTCGTACGGGCCATGGCGAGATACCCGGCGACGCTCTGCGGCGCGTGCCGGCGCAGCTCGGCGATGTGGGCGGCGACGGTGCCGGCGTCGCCCCGTGCGACCGGTCCGGTGAGCGCCGCGTCACCGGACCGGAGCGCGTTGTCCAGGGCGGCGCCGAGCAGCGGTCCCAGCATCCGGTCCGGGGCCTGCACCCCGGCCTCGTGGAGCAGTTCCATGGACTGGGCGACGAGCGTGACCAGGTGATTGGCGCCGATGGCCAGCGCCGCGTGGTAGAGCGGACGGGCGGATTCCGCGATCCACTCGGGCTCCCCGCCCATCTCGATGACCAGCGCTTCGGCGGCCATCCGCAGCTCGTCGGGCGAGGTCACCCCGAACGAGCAGCCGGCCAGCCGCTGGACGTCCACGGAGGTGCCGGTGAACGTCATGGCCGGGTGCAGGGCGAGCGGCAGGGCGCCGGCCCGGGTGGCCGGGTCCAGGACCCCCGTTCCGTACCGCCCCGAGGTGTGCACCAGCAGCTGGCCGGGCCGTACGGCACCGGTCTCGGCGAGGCCGCTCACCAGGCCCGCCAGGGCGTCGTCGGGGACGGTCAGCAGGACCAGGTCGGCGCGGGCGAGGACCTCGGCCGGGGGGACCAGCGGAACGTCCGGCAGCAGCTCGGCGGCGCGGCGTACGGAGGCGTCGGACACACCCGACACGGCAACCGGGCGATGACCTGCGAGCTGAAGCGCGGCGGCCAGGGCGGGCCCGACACGGCCCGCGCCCACGACCCCGACGGTCAGCCGGGCGGGTCGGTCCTGGGCCTCGAGGGGTGGGGGTGCATTCACGCGGCTATGGCCTTCCGTTCCAGTCCGCGGGGGGTACCGGACGATTCCTCGCCATGCTACGCGAGTGTTTCCGGTGACTTCAGAGCTGTGCGGAAGGTGAGACCTGGGTCTCGCCCGGGAGTTATCCACAGGGGTCGCGGGGCCGCGCGGGGCTGGGCGACCATCGATGCGACGGCGCGCGAAGGCGCGGGGCGAGGGCAGGACCGGGGGGTGTGAGGCGGATGAGGGAAGCAGGCGGACGCGGCACGGACGGGGGCTCGGGGGGGAGCTTCGGGCGGGGCTTCGAGCGGGGTGACTCGGCAGGGCTCGGGGAGTTCGGCGAGCGGCGTGGCGCGGGAGGAGTCAGGCGGGGGCTCGGAGGGCGGCGGGGCCGGCGGGGTCGGTACGCCCCGCGGTGCCGCGGCGGCCGGGGCGGGTGGCGCTCGCGTAGGGCGGCGGGAGCGGATGCGTGCGGCGTTCCGCGGCGCGCGGCGGGTGCTGCCGGCCGGCGCGCGGAGGGAGACGGTCCGCGAGCGGCTGGACCGCCTGGTGGCCGACGCCCCGGCCGCCTACGACCTGGACTGCTGGACGGATCTCTACGGCAACGACGACGGCATCATCGGCGAGCTGGAGCGCCGGACCGCCGGCGCCCTGGGCACCGAGGCCGCCGTCTTCTTCCCGACCGGCACGATGGCCCAGCAGGTGGCACTGCGCTGCTGGGCGGGGCGTACGGGCAATGCGACGGTCGCCGGCCATCCGCTGTCGCACATGGAGGTGCACGAGGGCGATGCCTGGGCGGTGGTCAGCGGGCTGCGCATGGTGCATCCGACCCACGCTCCGCGGCCCCCGACCGCCGCGGAGATCTACGACCTGCCGGAGCCGTTCGGGGCCCTCGCCCTCGAACTCCCGCTGCGGGACGCCGGATTCGTGCTGCCGACGTGGGACGAGCTGACCGCGACGGTGGAGGCCGCGCGGGACCGCGAGGCGGTGGTGCACTTCGACGGCGCGCGCCTGTGGGAGTGCGGCCCGCACTTCGGCCGCCCGCTCCCGGAGATCGCGGCCCTCGCGGACAGTGTGTACGTCTCCTTCTACAAGTCGCTGGGCGGCATATCGGGCGCGGCGCTCGCGGGCACCGAGGACTTCGCCGAGGAGGCGCGGGCCTGGCGCCACCGGTACGGCGGCCGGCTGTTCCAGCAGTGGCCGGTCGCGCTGGCCGCCCTGGCCGGGCTGGACCGTGAGCTGCCGCGGCTGCCCGCGTACGTGGCCCACGCGAAGGTGGTGGCCCGTGCGCTGGGCGAGGGCCTGGCCGCGGCCGGTGTGCCGTGGTTCCGGGTGCACCCCGCGGTGCCGCACACCCACCAGTTCCAGGTGTGGCTGCCGCACCCGCCCGAGCTGCTGAACGAGGCCGTCGTGCGCCAGGCGGAGCAAACCGGCACAGCGCTGTTCGGGCCCTGGGACGAGGCGGGGCCGGCCGGCCCGCCGGGGGTGTCGATGACGGAACTCACGGTCGGCGCCGGTGCCCTGGACTGGGCGGAGGGGGACATCAGGTCGGCGACCGGGGAGTTCATGGACTTCGTACGGCACGAGGCGGGTGAGGTGAACGGGCCTGGCGAGAGCTGAGGTGGGTGGGCACGGCTGGCGGGGAGGTGGGGCGTCAGGAGCCGGGGCGGGTCGTCACGAGGCAAGGCGTGTCGACAGGAGATGAGGGGGTGTCAGGAGCTGGGGAGTGATCACGAGGTGAGGCACGTGGCCAGGAGGTGAGGTGGGTCGTCACGAGGTAGTGCGCGCGGCCAGGAGCCGAGAGGGGGCGTTCAGGAGCCGAGGCGGGCGGGTGCGCCGTCCCGGGCACCCGCGGCGCCGGCCTCCCGGTGGAGCAGGGCCGTGGCGGCTGAGCGTACGGCGCGGCGGATGCGGGACGGCAGGTGGCCGGCGGGGGCCGTGACGACGGCTCGGAAGCGGTGCCACTGCCGGATCTCGCGGGCGGTGCGGACGGTGTGGGTGCCCGGGGCGGGCGGTGCGGCTTCGCCTCGCTGGGCGGCGCGGTAGAGGTCGAGGAGGTGCTGCTGACCGGCGTTCATGTGCCTCACTGTGCGGCGGTCCGGCCGCTCGGGGCGCGTCGATTGACGAGAGCCGTCAATCGGCGTCCGCGCAGGTGGGGGCCTCGCGCATGATGGGCGCATGGCCAACGTCATCGACATCACCGGGCTGCCGCCGGAGCGCGTCGTGTTCACCCCGTCCCCCTTGGCGGAGCTGGGCGCCGCGCTGCATGCGCTGTCCGAGCCGGGACACCACCCCGGGCTGCACGGCTGGGTCACCGCCACCAACGCGGCGCTGAAGACCGACCTCGCCGACCGGCTGTGCGAGGCGGACATCCTGTGGCGGTCCTCCCGTTCCGACATCCTGCTGCCGGCCCGCCCCGGGGCGACGCTGGCCGAGGACCTGGACGAGCTGGACAAGATCGACGACGAGCGGTTCGTGGCCGCCGCGTTCGAGATCACCTGCTCGCCGCGCTACACCCAGCCCACCCCGTCGCCCCTGGTCGACGCGGGCGAGCGGGCGCGCATACGGGAGATGGCCGCCGCGCGCGGCCCCCGGCAGGCGGCCTTCACCGACCGGATGCTCACCGACCCCGACGGCCTGCGGGTGTGGCTGCGCCGGCTGTTCGAGGACTGCGAGGAGGCGTTCTTCGGGGACATCTGGCGACGGGTGGGCATCCAGCTGGCGGCCGATGCCCGGCACAAGACCGAGTTGCTGCGCCGCAAGGGCCTGGCCGAGACGCTGTCCGCGACCTCGCGGGCGTTGTGGCTGGAGGACGCCCGGGACGGTGGCGGCGGCAGCAGCACCCGCATCGTCCTGGACAAGCTCGCCCAGGGGCGTACGACGGCGTTCGCGGACCCTGCGGATCCCGGCGTCACCTTCCTGCCGACGTCGTTCGGCTGGCCGCATCTGGTGTTCGCCCATGCCCAGGGCTGGCGCCCGGTGCTCCAGTACCCCGTCGCGAGCCCGGAGTTGCCTGCGCCGGCCGCCCTGGAACTCGTCCAGCAGCGGCTGGAGGCCCTGGGCCACCCGATGCGGATGCAGCTGTGCCGGACGCTGTCGCGCGGGCCGCATTCGACGGGGGAGCTGGCGGAGGCGTTCGGCATCACCTCGCCGGAGGTGTCCCGGCACATCGCGACGCTGAAGAAGGCCGGCTTGATCCAGACCCGGCGCCGCGGGCGCTATGTGCTCCACCAACTGGACCTCCAGGTGGTGGCCCGCCTGGGCAGCGACTTCCTCGAAGGCGTGCTCCGCTGAGAGCCAAGGGCCCAGCGGCCCCCACAGGCGGCCCCCACAGGCAGCCCCCTAAGCCCCCGTCCCTCCCGCCCGGACCAACCCGGTCTCATAGGCCAGGACCACCGCCTGGACCCGGTCGCGGAGGCTCAGCTTGGTCAGGATGCGGCCCACATGGGTCTTGACCGTGGCCTCCGAGAGCACCAGCCGCGCCGCGATCTCGCCGTTCGACAGGCCCTGGGCGACCAGCAGCAGTACCTCCCGCTCGCGGTCCGTCAGCCGGTCCAGTTCGGGGCGGGACGGTTCGCCGGAGGTGGCGGGCAGCATCGGCGTGAACCGGTCGAGGAGCCGGCGGGTGGTGGACGGCGCGACGACCGCGTCGCCGCTCTCCACCGCCCGGATCGCGGCGAGCAGTTCACTCGGCGGCACATCCTTGAGCATGAAGCCGCTGGCCCCGGCCTTCAGCGCGGAGAAGGCGTACTCGTCGAGGTCGAAGGTGGTCAGGATGAGCACCTTGGGGGCGTCTTTCTTCTGCCCGCCCTCACAGATCCGGCGGGTGGTCTCCACCCCGTCCAGATGCGGCATGCGGACGTCCATGAGGATCACGTCGGCCTGGGTGCCGCGCAGCACCTCCAGGGCCTCCACACCGTTGCCCGCCTCCGCGACGACCTCCATGTCGGGCTGTGCGGCCAGCACCATCCGGAAACCGGTGCGCAGCAGCACCTGGTCGTCGACGAGCATCACGCGGATGGTCATGTGCAAGGGTCCCTTCGGACAGGAGTGGGGCTGAGCGTACGGGGTGGGTGCGGGTGGCGGGTGCGTCGGTGGTCCGCACCAAAGGACGCCGTCCCGGCCGGACCGGTTGGCCTCCTCACCGGGCCGATTTCAACGGGAGCACGGCGCTGACCCGGAAGCCGCCGCCCGGCCGCGGCCCCGCGGTCAGGGTGCCACCGACCATGCCGACCCGCTCGCGCATCCCGATGAGGCCGTGGCCGAGGCCGTCCGCCCCGCCCTCCTCGTAGAGCTCGCGCTGCGCGCCGCGCCCGTCGTCCTCGACCAGCAGATCGAGTTCGTCGTCCCGGTAGCAGAGCCGGACGGTCGCGCCGACATCGGGGCCGCCGTGTTTGCGGGTGTTGGTGAGCGCTTCCTGGACGATGCGGTACACGGTCAGCTCGACGCTGCTGGGCACCTCGCGGGGCTCGCCCACCTGCCGGAAGTCGACCGGCAGCCCCGCACTGCGCACCTGGTCGATGAGGTCGGTGAGCTGCTCGACGCCCGGCTGGGGGACGTATTCGCCGCTCTCGGGCTGCTCGCCGGTGCGGAGGACGCCCAGCAGGCGGCGCATTTCGGCCAGTGCCTGGCGGCCCGTGCCGGAGATCGTCTCCAGGGCCTGCCGGGTCTGGTCGGGTGCGCTGTCGAGCACATAGGCGGCGCCGTCGGCCTGGACGACCATCACCGAGACGTTGTGGGCGACGACATCGTGCAGTTCGCGGGCGATACGGGCGCGCTCGGCCGCGACCGCGATCCGGGCCTGTGCCTCGCGCTCCTTCTCCAGCCGGGCGGCCCGCTCCTCCAGCTGGGCCCAGTAGGCGCGGCGGGTGCGCATGGAGTCGCCGAGCACCCAGGCCAGCACGAAGGGCACGGTGAGCAGCACGGTGACGAACAGGTTCGTCACCATCCGCCGGCCGTCGGCGAACTCACCGAAGCGCCAGTAGGAGAGCGCAGGACCGAAGATGGCGCCGACGAGCGCACAGCGGGAGGCCCAGCGGGGGACCGTGGGCCCGGACGCGACGGTGTAGGTGATCACGAACATCGCGGCGTCGCCGGGGTAGGTCCCGATGCTGAAGACCAGTTGGCCGACGCCGATGGCGGCCGTCAGCAGCAGCATCTTCACGGGGGCCTTGCGGCGCAGCGCGACGACGACGCACAGACCGATCGTGAAGATCATGCCGATGGCCTGATGGGCGCCGGAGAACCGGAACCCGACCCACAGGCTGGTGAACCCGAAGAGGAGGACGGCCCAGAAGGTGTCCACCCCTGTCGGGTGCCTGCGGAGGAAGTCGTAGAGGCGCTGCACGTAACCCAGCGTAGGCACCGTGAATACGTGTACGAGTCAACCGCACGAGCGATCCTGTGCGCCGGGCCTACTCCCCAAGGTGGAGAATCCCTGCACCACGTGTGGTGGACCGCTGGACGCCCGGCACCTCGTGCCGTCGGCCGGCCCGGCGCCCGCCCGTACCGTGGGGCAGATGACGAACGAGTGGTGCGGGTGGCGCGAGGCCACGGAGCGGGCGCTGTACGGCCCGGACAACGGCTTCTACACCCGGCCCGGCGGCCCCGGCCCGGCCGGCCACTTCCGCACCTCCGTGCATGCCTCGCCGCTCTACGCGGGCGCCGTCGCCGCACTTCTGGGACGTGTCGACGCCGCGCTCGGCCGGCCGGACGAGCTGGCGCTGGTCGATGTGGGCGCGGGGCGCGGCGAACTGCTCACGGGCGTGCTGGCGGCGCTGCCCGCGGAGGTGTCCGCACGGGTGCGCCCGTATGCCGTCGAGCGCGCGTCGCGCCCCCAGGGGCTCGATCCGCGGATCGACTGGCGGGGCGAGCTGCCCGCGCCGAGTTCGGTCACCGGGCTGCTGTTCGCGAACGAATGGCTCGACAATGTGCCGGTCGAGGTCGTCGAGACGGATGAGAACGGTGTGGCGCGCCGGGTGCTCGTCCGCGCCGACGGCACGGAGCGGCTGGGCGAGCCGGTGGACGGCGCGGACGCGGACTGGCTCCGCCGCTGGTGGGCCCCGCCCCTGTCTGCCGACGCCACCGGAGGCGGCGCCCCCGGGCTGCGCGCCGAAATCGGCCGCCCCCGGGACGCGGCCTGGGCACGGGCCGTCCGTACGCTGCGCGCCGGACTGGCCGTCGCCGCCGACTACGCGCACGAACGGGGCGACCGTCCGCTGTTCGGCACGCTCACCGGCTTCCGGGACGGCCGCGAGGTGCCGCCCGTCCCGGACGGCAGCTGCGACATCACGGCACATGTGGCGCTGGACGCCTGCGCCGGGCCGTCGGCGGAGCGGCTGACCCAGCGCGCGGCGCTGCACGCCCTGGGGGTGACGGGCCGGCGCCCGCCGCTGACCCTGGCCTCCAGTGACCCTGCCGGGTACGTGCGGGCGCTCGGCGCGGCCGGCGCGGCGGCGGAGCTGACCGACCCGGCGGGCCTGGGTGGTTTCGGCTGGCTCGTGGAGCCGGTGGGCGGGGAGTGTGCGGGGCTGCTCAAGGGGTGGGACGCCTGAGGGCCAGGGCTTCTGCCCGGCGGGCGTCCTGCAAGACTGTTCCCATGACGGAGACGACGGTCGGCATCGGCGGCGCGGCGGAGAGCACCGACATGGTGCTGAACATCGGCCCGCAGCATCCCTCGACGCATGGCGTGCTGCGGCTGCGCCTCGTCCTGGACGGCGAGCGCATCCAGCACGCCGAGCCGGTGATCGGCTATATGCACCGCGGCGCCGAGAAGCTCTTCGAGGCGCGCGACTACCGCCAGATCATCATGCTCGCCAACCGGCACGACTGGCTGTCGGCGTTCTCCAACGAGCTGGGCGTGGTGATGGCCGTCGAGCGGATGCTGGGCATGGAGGTGCCCGAGCGTGCCGTCTGGACGCGGACCCTGCTCGCCGAGCTGAACCGCGTGCTGAACCATCTGATGTTCCTCGGCTCGTACCCGCTGGAGCTGGGCGGCATCACCCCCGTCTTCCACGCCTTCCGGGAGCGGGAGGAACTCCAGACCGTCATGGAGGAGATCTCCGGCGGCCGGATGCACTACATGTTCAACCGCGTCGGCGGCCTCAAGGAGGATCTGCCGGCCGGCTGGCTCGGCCGGGCCCGGCAGGCGGTGGCCGATGTGCGCTCCCGGATGGACGTCTACGACAACCTGGTCCTGGGCAACGAGATCTTCCGCGGCCGGACCCGCGGGGTCGGGGTGCTCGCGCCGGAGACGGTGCATGCGTACGGGGTCTCCGGGCCGATCGCCCGCGCCTCCGGTGTCGACTTCGACCTGCGGCGCGACGAGCCGTATCTGGCGTACGGGGAGCTCCGCTCCACGCTCCGGGTCGTCACCCGGGAGGAGGGCGACTGCCTGGCCCGCTTCGAGTGCCTGCTGGCACAGAGCCACAATGCGCTCGATCTGGCCGACGCCTGCCTGGACCGCCTCGCGGAGCTGCCGCCGGGCCCGGTCAACCAGCGGCTCCCCAAGGTCCTGAAGGCCCCCGAGGGCGCGACCTACGCCTGGACCGAGAACCCCCTCGGCATCAACGGCTACTACCTCGTCTCCAAGGGCGACAAGACGCCCTACCGCCTCAAGCTGCGCTCGGCGTCCTTCAACAACATCCAGGCCCTGGTGGAGCTTCTGCCGGGCACCCTGGTCGCCGACATGGTCGCCATTCTCGGCTCGCTGTTCTTCGTGGTCGGGGACATCGACAAGTAGGGGGCCGCTGCTCGGCGTCCGCATTCGCCGACGGCCGTCCACAGCCTGTGGACAGCGGTCCGCCGCCCCGGAAACCGGTCCGGCCCCGGAGCTGAGGAACGCTCCGGGGCCGGGTGGCTGTGCGGTCGAGCTCTGCGGTCGAGCCGTGCGGCCGGCCTGTGCGGCCGGGTCAGGAGATGGCGGTGCGCAGGGGGGCGAGGTCGAGCTGTTCGGTCTCGTCGTGGGCGGTCAGGTCGATGACCTCGCCGCTGCCGGTGGTCGTCGCCCCGTCGGTCCGTGTGTCCTCGGCCGCGTCGGACTCCACCGGCCGCGTACGGGCGGACTGTTCGGCGAGGGCCTCTTCCCCGACGACGTCCGCCAGGTCCTCCTCCAGCGGGGCGGTCAGCTGCCGGGGGCCGGCGTCGGTCGCGTTGCCGAAGAAGTCGAAGCCGCCCGTCGCACGGGACGTGGTGGGGCGGGACGGGGCGATGGCAGCGGCGGTGGCCGGCACCGGGCGGAGCGCGGGTCCGGCGGCGGTGGCCGTACGGGCGGGGTCGGTCTCGCCCGCGCGCGGTGCGGCTGCCGCCGGGGCCTTCCCCCGGCCCTGCTCACCATCCTGGCCGCCCTGGGCGTCGCGGGCGGCGGGCGGTCCGGAGCGGCCGGCCCCGTCGGCCCCGGCACCGGTCTTCGACAGCTGCGCGGCCTTCTGGACGGCGCGCTGCCGGGCGGCGTTGCGCGCCAGCCGGCGCAGCGCCTGGTCGGCCTGCGCGAAGGTGGCGGGGGCCGGGCGGTCCGGGGTCGTGGCGGGCGCGCGCCGGGCCGGGACGGCGGTCGCCCCTGCGCGGGACGCTCCGCCCTGCGCGGGGCCGTCGCCCTTGTCCGGACGCAGGGGGGAACTGGGGTGCGCGGTCGCGAGCTTGGGGGACGCGTGGAGCGCCAGGGAGAGACCGGCGACGGCCGGCAGCGCCTTGGCAGGGGCGGCGGCCTCGATGGCGAGCAGCCGACGGCCCTCCAGGGCGCTGGCCCGCTCGGTCTCGGCGGTGGCGTAGCGGCGGAGCAGATCGGCGTGTTCGCTGCGCAGTCGGGCCAACTCGGCGCGCTTGGCGCGGAGTTTGGCCTCCAGGCCGGCCCGGATCTCGCGGGATTCCTCGACGTCCGTTTCGAGCTCGGCTATCCGCTCCTCGGTACGCCACTCGTCGCGCACCCGGGCGCGGTGGAGCTCGGCGACCTGCCGGCCGGCCGTACGGTCCCAGGTCCGCAGAAGGACGGCGCCGGTCAGTGCGGCGGCGGCCGCGCCCGCGGCGAGCACCCGTTGCACCAGATCGTCGCCGACAAACCACGCGCCCGCGGCGCAGGCAATTGACGCACCGGCGACCGTCGCGGGAGGAAGCAGCCGGTGGAGGGGTGGTGATTGGCGGTGGCGTCCTCGTGGCATGGCCAGAAACTTACCGTGCGTGCGGGACCTGTGGGGCCCCGCACGCCGATCCGTTTCCCGCTGGTTACTTCTTGACCAGATTCTTGGACTCCACATAAGCCTGTGCGACATCCGCGGGCTTGAGTCGTTCGGCATCGACCTTGCGGTTCAAGTTGATCAGGTCTTCGGTCGTGAGCGTCCGGGTGAGCTTCCCGAGCGCGCCGGCTATCTCCTTGTCACCGGCGCTCTTGGCATTCACCACCGGCAGCACATTGTCGGCGTTCTGAAGCTTCTTGTCGTCCTTCAGAAGCACCAGACCGAAGGTGCCGAGCGTGGCGTCCGTGGTCGTGGTGAGCACCAGCTGATCGGTGCCGTCCTTGACCGCCTGCTTGGCCTGCGGGGTCCCGACGCCCTTGGGATCCAGCGCCGTGATGTCGATGCCGTACGTCTTCTCCAGGCCGGGCTTGCAGAACACCCGGGTCTCGCACTCCTCCCCCGCCGCGAGCTTCACCTTCTGCTTCGATTTACCGAGGTCGGAGAGGTTCTTGAGGCTGTTCTCGGCGGCGAATTCCCGGCTCACCGCGAACGCGTTCTGGTCCGTCGCACCGCCCGCCGGCAGCACCTTCAGCCCACGCGGCGAAGCGAGCTTCTCCAGGGCCGTCACCGTCTTGCCGATGTCACTGGAGGCGACGGGCTTCGCCTTGCTGCCGTTCGCCTTCGCGTTGAGGAATTCGGCGAGGGTGGAGGCGTATTCCGGAACGACATCGATCTGGCCCTTCTCCAGGGCCGGTTCATACAGCTCGCGATTGGCCAGGGTCTGCACCCGGGTGCGGTATCCGGCATCGGTCAGCACCCTGGAATAGATCTCGGCGAGCACCTTCGACTCGGTGAAACCCGCCGAGCCGATGACGAGCTCGCCCTTGCCACCGCCCTTCCCGCCGCCGCCCTTCTCCTCCAGGCTCTGGCCCCCGCACGCGGCCAGGCCGGCCGCCAGGGTGATCACTGCGCCCGCGGCCACCGCGGTGCGCGCCACACGCGACGTGCTGCTCATGGATGCCACCATTCAGTCCGTTCGGATCAGGTCCGGTCGAGTCGTGCCGGATCGGGTCGGGTCGTCGCCCGGGGGGCGCTCGCCGAAGTCGGTGCGCCGGGGGTCGGTGCGCCAGCGGTCGCGGGGCCAGGGGCCGGTGCGCTAGGCGGGGGTACGCCAGGCGTGGGTACGCCGGCACCCGGTGCACCAGGGGCCGCGCCCGTGCCCGCTCCCTTGGCGGGCCGCGACGCCGTACGCGCCGCGCGCCGCCGGCCCCGCATCGGGTCGAGCAGCCGCTCCGCCAGGACGAGCACGCCCTCCACGGCCAGCGCGAGCACGGCCACCAGCACCGCGCCCGCGACCACTTGCGCGGTGTCGTAGTTGCCGAAGCCGGCGGTGATGATCCGGCCCAGCCCTCCGCCGCCGGCCAGCGCGGCCAGCGTCGCGGTCGCGATCACCTGGACCGTGGCCGACCGCAGACCGGTCATGATCAGTGGATAGGCGAGCGGTATCTCGACCCGCAGCAGCAGCTGCGGCCCCGACATGCCCATCCCGCGCGCCGCCTCGACCACATCGCGGTCCGCCTCCCGCATGCCCAGATAGGCGTTGGTCAGCAGCGGTGGCACCGCGAAGAGCACCAGCGCGATGACCGTGGGCCAGTCGCCCTGCCTGCCCAGCGGACTGAGCGTCAGCAGCACCAGGACCGCGAAGGTCGGTACCGCGCGCCCCACGTTGGAGAGATTGACCGCCAGCGCCCCGCCCTTGCCGAGGTGCCCCAGCCAGAGCGCCACCGGCAGGGCTATCAGACAGGAGAGGACCAGGCACAGCCCGCTGAGCCAGAGATGCTCGGCGAGCCGGTGCCACACCCCCTTCTCCCCGGCCCAGTTGGCGGCCGTCGCCAGCCACTGCCACGCGCCCGTGATCGCCCCCATCGCTCAGCCCACCACCTTCGCGGTACGGGCGCCGCGCCGCGCACCGGCCTTCGCCGCCCGTCCCGGCACCCGCGTCCAGGGCGTCAGCAGCCGCTGGAGCCCCATCAGCAGCAGATCGGCGAGCAGCGCCAGCAGCACACACAGCGCCGAGGCCGTCAGCACCTCCGCCTTGAAGAAGCCCGCCATGCCGTCGGCTATCAGATTGCCCAGGCCCCCGTAGCCGACGACGGAGCCGATGGTCGTCATCGCCACCGTCGAGACCGTGGCGATCCGCAGTCCGGCCACCAACGCGGGCAGGGCGAGCGGGAGTTCGACCTCGTACAACAGCCGCGCCGGACCGTAGCCCATCCCCCGGGCGGCCTCCCGCACCTCGGCGGGCACGGCCTGAAGACCGGCGAGGATGTTGCGCACCAGGATCGTCAGCGAATACAGCACCAGGCCCGTCACGACCACGGCCGCCGAGACCCCGAAGACCGGGGTCAGCAGCGCGAACATCGCCAGCGAGGGGACCGTGTAGAGAACCGTCGTCAGCCCCAGGACCGGCCCCGCGGCGCCCCGCCACCGCCGGGCCACCAGCGCCAGCGGAAAGGCGACCAGCAGGCCGAGCAGCACGGACACGGCCGTGATACCGAGATGCTGGACCGTCGCGTCCACCAATTCCTGGCTGCGGGTGCGCAGATACTCACCGCAGATCCAGTCGTTCGTCTCCAGGCAGCTCGGCCCGGCAGCACCACCACGCATGGCGCGTCACCTCCCCCGCCCCGGTCGCTCACCGATCCGGTGACTGTCTGCGACCCTAACCCCGACCACTGACAACCGGCCCGCTCCCGCAGCTCACCGGCCGCTTCGCCATGCACCCGCAACACCGCGTTCACGACCGCCCGGCCACAATGGGCCGTACACCACTGGGGGGATGCATGATCCGCTTCGAGCACGTCACCAAGAGTTACCCCGACGGCACCACGGCCGTGGACGACCTCTCGTTCGAGGTCGCCGAGGGCGAACTCGTCACGCTCGTCGGGCCTTCGGGCTGCGGCAAGACCACGACGATGAAGATGGTCAACCGGCTCATCGAGCCCACCAGCGGCCGCATCCTCCTCGACGGCGAGGACATATCCACCCTGGACCCCGTGCAACTGCGGCGCCGTATCGGCTACGTCATCCAACAGGTCGGCCTGTTCCCCCACAAGACCGTCCTGGACAACACCGCCACCGTCCCGCACCTTCTGGGCCGGCCCCGCAAGGAGGCACGGGCGCGCGCCGCCGAACTCCTCGACCTGGTCGGCCTGGACCCGTCCGCCTACGGCGACCGCTACCCCGAGCAGCTCTCCGGCGGGCAGCGCCAGCGCGTCGGAGTGGCCCGCGCGCTCGCCGCCGATCCGCCCGTCCTGCTGATGGACGAGCCGTTCGGCGCGGTCGACCCGGTCGTGCGCGAGCACCTCCAGAACGAGTTCCTGCGGCTTCAGTCCACGCTCCGCAAGACGGTCCTCTTCGTCACCCACGACCTTGAGGAAGCGGTCCGGCTCGGTGACCGGATCGCCGTCTACGGGGCGGGGCGCATCGAGCAGTTCGACACCCCGGCGACGGTGCTGGGCGCCCCCGCGACCCCCTACACCGCCGAGTTCGTCGGCGCCGACCGGGGCCTGAAGCGGCTCTCCGTCACGCCCGTCGAGCCCGGCGACCTGGAACGGCCCCCGGTCGTCCGCCTCGACGACCCCGCGGACCGCGCCGCCGCGCTGCTCGCCGCCGACGGGGCCTCCTGGGCGGTCGTCCTGGACGCCGACGGGGCGCTGCACGGCTGGGTCCCGGCCGCGGCGCTCACCGGAGCCGGCGCGGCGCCGGCGGACGGAGCCGGGCCGGCATTCGAGAAGCGCGCCCCACGGGGCACCACCGTCCGCGCGCACGCCCGGCGGATGGACGCCCGGCTCCCGCTCGGCGCCCCGCTCAGGCAGGCGCTGAGCACGATGCTCCAGCACGACGCGGGCTGGGTCGCGGTCCAGGACGGCGACCGTTTCCTGGGGGTCCTCACCCCCGCGCGGCTGCACACCGCGCTGCGCCGTGCCACCACGGCGGACGCCGCGCGGGTCCCGCGCGGCGAGGTGTCACTCGATACGGTCCCGGGCCCCGGCGTCCCGGCCCAGGGCTCCGCCGGCTGATCCGCGCGGCGGCCCACCGCGGCGCCGCTCCACGGGCTCGGAGCACGCCTCCGCGGGCCCGGACCACGCCCACGGGCCCCGACCGGCGTCACACCGAGGCGTCGACCCCGCCGTTCCCGTTGCCGTCGTCCTCGGGCAGCTTGCACACCCGCTCCAGGAAGATCGCCGCGGCGACCACCGCCGCTCCGGCGACCACCGACAGCGCGGCGTAGATCGCCTGGTCCCGGCGCGGTGCGACATCGAGCCCGGCGGTCAGCAGAAAGACGCCGACGCCGCCGTACAGCCCCGCGACCAGCGCCGCCACCAGCGCGCTGGCCTGCCCGAAGACCACCGCCCGGGCGGCCATCATCGGCTCGACGCCCTTGGCGCCCGGCCGGCGCTCCCGCTGAGCGCGCAGCCGCGAGCGGAGCGAGAACGCGGTGGCGGCGAGCACCGCGGCGATCAGCGCCAGCACGATCGGGGCGGCCACCGGAACGCTGGGCAGGGTGCCGAACGAGTCCCACAGCCGGGCGCCGCCCCAGGCCAGCACCCCGGCCGCCAGAAACAGCCCGACCAGCACCTTGATGTGTAGCTGCTTCACCGAGCGATCGCCCCTCGCGCCGTCATGACCTTTTGTGCCGTCACGGCCGTCCTTGTCGTCCTGGCCGCCTCGTCCGGTCCGTACGGATGCATCCCGCAGGGAGCCGGCCCGCAACCTTAACGACTACTCCGGCAGCCGCAGTTCCAGGTCCGCCCGCGGTTCCACACCGTCGCGGCCCACCGCGGACAGCAGTTCGGCCACCGCGCCGCGCCCGGGGACCACGGCCTCCGGGTCGATGTCGTGCCACGGCACCAGCACGAACGCCCGCTCATGGGCGCGCGGGTGCGGCAGCGTCAGCCGCGGGTCGTCGGAGACCACGTCCTGATACGCCAGGATGTCGACGTCGATGGTGCGCGGGCCCCAGCGCTCGTCGCGGACCCGCTCGAAAGCCTCCTCGATCGCCTGCCCGCGCTCCAGGAGGGAGGACGGCGGCAGCGTCGTCTTGATCAGCACCACGGCGTTGAAGTACGACGGCTGGGAGCCGGGGTCCACGCCCCACGGCACGGTCTCGTAGACCGGGGAGACGGCCTTGACCCGCAGCCCCGGGGTGTCCTCAAGCGCGTCGACGGCGCCCTGGAGGGTCTCCAGGCGGTTGCCGAGATTGCTGCCGAGGGAGATCACGGCGCGTTTGGGGTTGGAGAGCGTCACATCGGCGGCGTCCACCTGCTCCACTACGGAGGCGGGCACCGGCTGCACGGTCGGATCACCCATACCGGGATGCCCGGCGGCGGCCCCGTGCGGAGTGGTGGTCGGGTGGCGGGTGGGCTTCATACTCGGCTCCGAGTGATGGTGATGGTCACGTCGTCGAAGGGGACGGTGATCGGCGCGTCCGGCTTGTGCACCACCACCTCCACCTCCTGCACGCCCTCGTGCTTGAGGCACTGCTCGGCGATGCGCTCAGCCAGGGTCTCGATGAGGTCGACGGGCTCGCCCTGGACGACGGCCACCACCTCCTCGGCCACGACGCCGTAGTGCACGGTCTTCGCGAGATCGTCGCTCGCCGCGGCCCGGCGGGTGTCCAGACCGAGCACCACGTCGACGATGAAGGTCTGACCCTCCTCGCGCTCCCGGGGAAACACCCCGTGGTGGCCTCGGGCCTTCAGCCCACGCAGCGCGACACGATCCACGCGAATCACTCCCACTGGTCCACGGCACCTCTGGCGCCACTGTTCGTCGGATTCCGGGCAGCCGCCGGAGCGATCCGGCAACACTGCCCCGCCGTCGAATCTACCTTCGAGTACCGGCAGTCCTCGCCCACGGGGGCTATGGACAAGACCCCGTCCTGCTGCTAAGCGCTACCTGGCGGGGCAGCGGCCAGCGGGCCGGGAGATCGTCCGCGCGGCCCTCTTACCCCCCTGCCCACGCCCCACCCCTACCCGTGCCGCACTTGGCTCGAACGGGTGCGCCCTCACCCGGACGGCTGACGTCCGCCCAGGAAGGCCGCACAGGCCCGCGCCCCGGACGCAAGGGCGGGCGGCCATGGCAAGGCTCACACCGGCCCGCGCCGGGGGCCGCCCGCCACGCTCTCCGGGAGCCGGCCGGGGCTCCCCGCCCCGACTCCCGGGAAGGCGCTCAGAGGGCCTCCTCGCCGCCCTCGCCGGCTCCCCCGCCCTCGTCGTCCTCGTCCTCGTCCTCGCGGTCCGCCAGCACCGGCGAGCCGTGGTGCGACCACACCCGCCAGCCGTCCTCCGTGCGCCGGAAGACATTGGTCGCCACGACCAGCTGGCCGATCAGCGGCCCCACCGAGCCGTCGTCCTCGGCGGGCCCGCCGCTGAGGATGTTCTCGGTGCAGGTCACCAGCGCGGTGTCCCCGACGACGTCGATCTCCACGTCCGTGAGGAAGAACTGGATGTACTCGGTGTTCGCCATGATCAGGGCGTACGAGCGCAGCACCTCGCCGCGCCCCCGCAACACCGGCCACCCCGGGTGGACCACACTCACCTGGCCGTCCAGCCACAGTTCGGACAGCGCCTCGTGATCACCGCGCTCGATGGTCTCGTACAGGGTGGTGTTCGCCTGTTCAACCAGTTCGATGTCCGTCTGAGGGCCCAAGCCGCTCACACCGTTCCCGTCGTGTTCGCCGTCGTCCCGCTCGCTTCACTGCCGCCGGCCGCTGCCGCGCCCTCCACGGCACGGGCCACCCGTACCGCATCCGCGCTCGCCCTGACCTCGTGCACCCGCACCGCCCAGGCCCCCTCTCGCGCCACGATCGCCGACACCGCCGCCGTCGCGGCATCCCGCTCCCGGGCCGGCGGTGGGGCGGCTCCCTCGCCACCTGCCAGCACCCTGCCCAGGAACCGTTTCCTCGATGCGGCCACCAGCAGCGGGCGGCCCAGCGTCCGCAGCCGCGCCAGCTGGGCGACCAGCGCGAGATCGTGCCCGGCCTCCTTGGCGAAGCCCAGGCCCGGGTCGATGACGATCCGGTCCGGGTCGATCCCGCCGGACACCGCGCGCTCCATGCTCCGCCCGAGCTCGTCGACGACCTCGGCGACCACGTCCCCGTAGACGGCGCGGTTGTTCATGTCGATGGACTGGCCGCGCCAGTGCATCACGACGAACGGGACATGGTGGGCGGCCACCACCGGCACCATCGCCGGGTCGGCGGCGCCCCCGCTGACGTCGTTGACCAGCCGCGCCCCGGCCGCCACGGCCTGCTCGGCGACCGAGGCCCGCATGGTGTCCACGGAGACCACGGCACCGGCCGCGGCCAGCTCCCGGACGACCGGCACGACCCGGCGCAGCTCCTCGGCCTCGTCCACCCGCGCCGCGCCCGGCCGGGTCGACTCACCGCCCACGTCCACCATGTCGGCGCCCTGCGCCACCAGGTCGAGACCGTGTTTGACGGCGAGTTCGGTATCGAACCAGTCGCCGCCGTCGGAGAACGAATCGGGCGTCACATTGACGACGCCCAGCACCGCGCAGCGGTCCCAGTCCGGCAGTCCGGCCACCCGGCCACGCAAGGTACTCATGGCACCAGCGTAGGCCGTGTGCCGACCGGCCGGATTGCGGCCACCGCATGCGGGGACTTCAGCGGCGCCGGCCCCCCGGAGGCCGTGCCGGAGGGGCCGGCCGGCGGGCCTTTCGGTCAGGCGGCCCGCTCGACCGCGCCCGGCGCGGCGGCCGGCCGCGGCATGTGTGCGCACGGCCGCGGCTCCACGGTCTTCCGGCGCCGCAGTACGCGCGGCAGGCCCAGCTCCAGATAGCCCTCGGCCTGGAGCGCCGCCAGGCCGATCCGGGGGATGTCGCGGCTGTTGCGGAAGACCACGAAGCGGGGCTCCCAGCGCGGCCGGAACTTGTCGTTGAACTTGTACAGCGACTCGATCTGGTACCAGCGGGACAGGAAGATCAGCATCCCGCGCCAGACCCGGATGACCGGCCCCGCGCCGAGCTTCTCGCCGCGCTCCAGAGAGGAGCGGAAGACCGCGAAGTTCAGCGAGACCTGCTTGATCCGGAGGTCTGGGGCGGCCTGGAGCGCGGCGACGATCAGCAGCTCGTTCATCCCGGGGTCGGCGCTGCGGTCGCGCGCATCAGCTCCAGGGAGATGCCGCTGTCGCCCCACGGCACGAAGTGCTGCATCGCCTTGAGGTCGCCGTACGGGCCGGGCTCCTCGCCCTCGGCCGCCGGCAGATGCGCGGTGGCGATCACCGCGTCGCCGTCGGCCACCGCGTCGATCCGGCCCAGCGCCATGGAGAAGCCGCGCTCGGTGTCGGTGTCCCGCCAGGCGTCCGCGGCCTTCTGGAGCTGCGCCAGCTCGTCCGGCGCCAGGTCGCGCACCCGCCGCACCCGCGTCTCGTAGCCGTTGCGCTCGATGCGCTTGACCATCTGCCGTACGTTGCGCATCGCACGGCCGGTGAGGGTGAAGTCGGCGACGTCCACGATCGCCTCGTCGCCGAGCTCCAGCGCGTCCATGCCGGTCTCCCGGGTCCACACCTGGCCGCCGGTCTCGCTGCAACCGGTGACCGCCGGGGTCCAGGAGTGCGCCTTCGCCTCCTCCATGAAGCGCTCGATGGCGCCCGGCCATGCCTCGACATCGCCGATCGGGTCGCCGCTGGCGAGCATCACCCCGGAGATCACCCGGTAGCAGACCGCGGCCTTGCCGGTCGGGGAGAAGACCGCGCCCTTGTCACGGCGCAGCGCGAAGTAGCCGAGCGAGTCCCGGGCGCCGTGCCGGTCGAGCAGGGCGCGCAGCCGCTGCTCGTCCTCGTCGGTCAGCCGGGCCGCCGGGTGCTCGGGGCGGAAGGCGAGGTACGCGGTGGTGGCGACGGTCAGCAGGCCGAGCGCGCCGAGCGAGTAGCCGACGGTGTAGTCGACGTGGTGGGTGTAGGCGACCGGGCCCTCGAAGCCGAACAGGCCCCACAGGACGTGCTCGGCGCGCTCCCAGAGGGAGGGCGAGCCGATCGTCTTGTGAGGGTGCGAGCTGACGATGACCAGCCCGATGCCGAAGCTGAACCCGCCGAGGACGACGAGGTTGGCCAGCGCCTTCCAGCGGCTGCGCGGGTCGGGCAGGGCCGCGAACTCCCGCCGGTGCCACACCAGGAACACCAGGAGCGCCAGCGAGAGCACCGCCCCGAACACGGAGTGGCGGTAGACCAGCTGGGCGGCGATCCCCACCGGCAGCAGCGCCACGGCCGCCCCCCAGGCCCGCCGCTTACGCCGCTTGAGCCCGTGGGCCAGAAGGAGCAGCAGGATGCCGACGACGATGGAGGCGGCGGCCGCCAGCGGGCTCACCGCGCCCGGCAGCACCTCCGCCAGGGCGTGCATCCGGCTGTGCCGGAACCGCGGGAACACCCCTGCCGCCAGGTTCAGCAGGCCGACGACCGCGCCGGCCGTACCGACGATCCGCGGCACCGTTTCGGGCCGCGGGCCGCGGAGCCAGCGTGGTCCACGCCACGCAACCGTCTCCGACTTTTCGCCATCTAGCCTGTCAGACATCACTTTCCCGTCGCCCCGGTCGAGAGAACGTGCGAGCCTTGTCGCAGCATCTGGACTTTTTGCGCCCTGTATGACGGCGTTTCAGGGCTCGGGGTTCCACCAGCGGTACGGATGGCCCGGCCGCCCGGAAGAAAGCACCACATGGGTCTCACCAGTCAGAAAGTGCTGCTTCTTGCCGTCCTCGTAGCGGTGGCACTGTTCGTCCTCACCATTTGGCTCTGGCCGCGCCTCTCCAAGGGGAACTGGCGCACCGTGCTCGGGCGCATCGGGCTCCTGGTGGCGACGCAGCTCTCCCTTTTCGCCGCCATCGGTCTGTACGCCAACAATTCCTTCGGTTTCTACGCGTCCTGGGCCGACCTCTTCGGCCAGGAGCAGGAGCCGGGCGTGGTGACCGACTACCAGACCGGGCCGGGCGGCACCAAGCTGCGGATGCTGGGCACCGAGCGGGTCAGCGTACAGAACGGCTCCCGGCCGGCGACCGGCGGCCGGATCGACAAGGTGCTGGTCCGCGGCGAACACTCGCAGATCGCCAGCCCCGCGTATGTCTATCTGCCGCCGCAGTACTTCCAGAAGAAATACGCCGGGAAGAAATTCCCGGCGGCCCTGGTGCTCACCGGCTACCCCGGCACCGCCGAGGCGCTCTACAAAAAGCTGCATTTCCCGCAGACCCAGCACGAACTGCTCAAGAACCAGAAGATGCGGCCGACCGTCCTGGTCATGATGCGCCCGACCGTCGCACCGCCGCGCGACACGGAGTGCATGGACATACCGAACGGCCCGCAGACCGAGACCTTCTTCACGAAGGATCTGCGCGCGGATATCTCCGAGCACTACCGAATAGGCCGCGAGGCCAAGAGCTGGGGTGTCGTGGGTGACTCCACCGGCGGCTACTGCGCGCTGAAGATGACCATGCGCCACCCCGAGGCGTACTCCAGCGCCGTCGCCCTCTCCGGCGCCTACAAGGCCCCGCGGGACGCCACCACCGGCGACCTCTTCGGCGGCAGCCGGCAGCTGGAGCGCGAGAACAATCTGCTGTGGCGTCAGCGGCATCTGCCCGCGCCCCCGGTGAACCTGCTGGTCACCAGCAGCAAGCAGGGCGAGGGGAATTACCAGGAGACGCTGCGGTTCATCCAGCAGACGAAGTCGCCGAGCCGGGTCTCGTCGATCATCCTCGACAGCGGCGGCCACAACTTCAACACCTGGCGCCGGGAGATCCCCGCCGCCCTGGAGTGGCTGGGCAACCACCTCCGGGCCTGAGGCCGGCGTCGCGCCCCGGCACCGACGACGGCCGGGTCCCTCCTGGGAGGGGCCCGGCCGTCCGGTCGTCTATGAGGAAGGACGCGCGACGGACCGGCCGTACGGGCCCGCGGCCCGGGGCCTCAGCGGGCCAGTATCAGGCTCATCGCCTCGGCGCGCGTGGCGGCGTCCCGCAGCTGGCCGCGCACGGCCGAGGTCGTCGTCTTGGCACCCGGCTTGCGCACCCCGCGCATGGTCATGCACATGTGCTCGCACTCGATGACGACGATCACGCCGCGCGGCTCCAGGATCTGCATCAGCGAGTCCGCGATCTGCGTGGTCAGCCGCTCCTGGACCTGCGGGCGACGGGCGAACACATCGACCAGCCGGGCCAGCTTGGACAGACCGGTGATCTTGCCGTCGGTGGACGGGATGTAGCCGACATGGGCCACACCGACGAACGGGACGAGGTGGTGCTCACAGCTGGAGACCACTTCGATGTCCTTGACCAGCACCATTTCGTCGTGGCCCAGGTCGAAGGTGGTCGTCAGCACGTCTTCCGGCTTCTGCCACAGCCCGGCGAAGATCTCCCGGTACGCCCGTGCCACCCGCGCCGGCGTCTCCAGCAGCCCCTCACGGTCCGGGTCCTCGCCCACCGCGATGAGCAGCTCTCGCACGGCGTTCTCGGCGCGCTTCTCGTCGAAAGTGCCGATCTTGCCGCCGACGTCCAGCGTCACAGGGTCCGTCATGTGGTGCCTCGTTCCTTCTGCGCCCGCTCGAATCGCGGTGAAGCACGGAATGCCGCGCCCCCCAAGGCTAAACCTGGGGGGCGCGGCATTTATTCCGGGGCCCCTGAGGGCCACGGGATCAGCTCTCGGGACGCTGCTCCTCGGGTACTTCCGCCTTCTCCGTGGAAACGGTGGCGGTGGTGGTCACCGCGCCGTTGGCCGGGGCCAGCTCCTTCGGCGACAGCACCGGCGGACGGCTGGAGGGCGTACGGCGCGACGAGCCGGTCCACGCCGGGCGGGCCGGGCGCTTGACCACGTGCTTGAAGAGCTCGGCGATCTCCTCCTTGCCGAGGGTCTCCTTCTCCAGGAGCGTCAGCACGAGGTTGTCGAGCACATCGCGGTTCTCGACCAGGATCTCCCACGCCTCGTTGTGCGCGGTCTCGATGAGCTTCTTGACTTCCTCATCGACCAGCGCGGCGACCTCTTCCGAGTAGTCGCGCTGGTGACCCATCTCACGGCCCAGGAAGGGCTCGGAGTTGTCGGTGCCGAACTTGATCGCGCCGAGCCGCTCGGTCATGCCGTACTGCGTGACCATCGCGCGGGCCGTGGCGGTGGCCTTCTCGATGTCGTTGGCGGCACCCGTGGTCGGGTCGTGGAAGACCAGCTCCTCCGCCGCGCGGCCGCCCAGCATGTACGCCAGCTGGTCGAGCATCTCGTTGCGGGTGGTGGAGTACTTGTCCTCGTCGGGCAGGACCATGGTGTAGCCCAGCGCCCGGCCGCGGGACAGGATCGTGATCTTGTGGACCGGGTCGGAGTTCGGTGAGGCCGCCGCGACCAGGGCGTGTCCGCCCTCGTGGTACGCGGTGATCTTCTTCTCCTTCTCGGACATGATCCGGGTCCGCTTCTGCGGGCCGGCCACGACGCGGTCGATCGCCTCGTCCAGGAAGTGGTTGTTGATCAGCTTCTCGTCGCTCCGGGCCGTCAGCAGCGCGGCCTCGTTGAGGACGTTGGACAGATCGGCACCGGTGAAGCCGGGGGTGCGCTTGGCGACGGCCGAGAGGTCGACGTCCGGCGCGACCGGCTTGCCCTTCTGGTGGACCTTGAGGATCTCCAGACGGCCCTGGAGGTCCGGACGGTCGACGGCGATCTGCCGGTCGAAACGGCCGGGACGCAGCAGCGCCGGGTCGAGGATGTCCGGGCGGTTCGTGGCGGCGATCAGGATCACGCCGCCCTTGACGTCAAAGCCGTCCATCTCGACCAGCAGCTGGTTGAGGGTCTGCTCACGCTCGTCGTGGCCACCGCCCAGACCCGCACCGCGGTGCCGGCCGACGGCGTCGATCTCGTCGACGAAGACGATCGCCGGGGCGTTCGCCTTGGCCTGCTCGAAGAGGTCACGGACCCGGGAGGCACCGACACCGACGAACATCTCGACGAAGTCGGAACCGGAGATCGAGTAGAACGGGACGCCCGCCTCGCCGGCGACGGCTCGCGCGAGCAGCGTCTTGCCCGTTCCGGGCGGGCCGTACAGCAGCACGCCCTTGGGGATCTTGGCGCCGACGGCCTGGAACTTCGCCGGCTCCTGGAGGAACTCCTTGATCTCGTGGAGTTCCTCGACGGCCTCGTCCGACCCCGCGACGTCCGTGAAGGTCGTCTTGGGGGTGTCCTTGGTGATCAGCTTCGCCTTGGACTTCCCGAAGTTCATCACCCGGGAGCCGCCGCCCTGCATCTGATTCATCAGGAACAGGAAGACGACCACGATGAGGACGAACGGGAGCAGCGAGAGCAGCACACCGACGAACGGGTTCTGCTTCGACGGCTCGACGGTGTACCCGTCCTTGATCTCGCCCGTCTGGTACTTGGCCTGAAGGTTCTTGGCCACGTCGACGCCCTGGTCGCCGATGTAGCTCGCCTGGAGCTTGTTGGAGCCGTCGATCTTGTTGGAGCCCGACAGCTCAATCTTGATCTTGTTCTCGTCACCGGTCGTCAGCTCGGCGGATTTCACCTTGTTGTCAGCGATCGCCTTGACGACCTGACCGGTGTCCACCGTCTTGTAGCCGCCGGACGAGCCGACGACCTGCATCAACACGACCACGGCGAGGACGGCCAGCACGATCCACATGACCGGCCCACGGAAGTATCGCTTCACGTCCATCCATACGGAGCCGCTGAGGCCCCGTCCCTCCTGCCACAGTGAGGCACAACGCCCTCGGGAGGGCTGGTCGTGCGTTGCGTACGGTGTATTACTGGCCCGAAAAAGAACTGCCTTCGGACGGTACCCCAGCATTGTCACCCGGCGCCTGCGCCGAGGGTGAACATGCAGCCGGGGAAACCGCTCTCCCTGCTCCAACGGCGGGAGGCCCCGAAGGGTTCCCGCCGGGCCGCAGCGGACGGTCCGAGGCCCGCCCGGCCGCCACGGCCGGACGAGCGCGGAACGCCCTCAGCCGCCGTAGACGTGCGGCGCGAGGGTACCGACGAACGGCAGATTGCGGTACTTCTCCGCGAAATCGAGCCCGTATCCCACGACGAATTCGTTGGGGATGTCGAAGCCGATCCACTTCACGTCGATGGCGACCTTGGCCGCGTCCGGCTTGCGCAGCAGCGTGCAGACCTCCAGCGAGGCCGGCTCGCGCGAGCCGAGGTTCGACAGCAGCCACGACAGCGTCAGACCGGAGTCGATGATGTCCTCGACGATCAGGACATGCTTGCCCTTGATGTCGGTGTCGAGGTCCTTGAGGATGCGGACCACACCGGAGGACTGGGTGCCCGCGCCGTACGACGACACGGCCATCCAGTCCATCGTGACGGGGGTGGACAGCGCGCGCGCCAGGTCCGCCATCACCATCACGGCGCCCTTGAGGACGCCGACGATGAGCAGGTCCTTGCCCGCGTACTCCGCGTCGATCTTCGCGGCCAGCTCCGCCAGCTTCGCGTCGATCTCTTCCTTGCTGATGAGTACCGACTGAAGGTCGGAGCCCATGTCCTTGTCGTCCACCCGTGCCACTCTCGCTCTGTTCGGTGTTCGCGTCAGTCGTGAGACTTCGGTGCGGGGCAGCGTCTGCGGCTCAGCCCTGCCGAATGACCAGTCTGCCACCCTGCCGTCGCACACCTACGCGCCCGGGGAGGTTGATGGCCCCCTGCCCCCGCCAGGCGGTGATCAGCCGGTCCACTTCCTCGATGTGGCGGGCGAAGAGCGAACCGGCCGGTGAGCCCGCGCCGATGACCGCCCGGCGCAGCACCCGGCGGCGCACCGCGGGGGGCAGCGCGAACAGGGCGGCGATGTCGAGGGAGCCGCTGTCGTCGAGGACCGAGCCCTCGGCGTCGGCGGCCCAGGCGTCCAGGGCGTCGGCGTCGTCACGGGAGAGCTGGGCGGTACGGGCCAGCGCCTCGACGACGCCCTTGCCGAGCGCCTTCTCCAGGGCGGGCAGGCCCTCGTGCCGCAGCCGTGAGCGGGTGTAGGCGGGGTCGGCGTTGTGCGGGTCGTCCCAGACGGGCAGCGCCTGGATCAGACAGGCTTTACGGGCGGTCTGGCGGTCCACGTCGAGGAAGGGCCGGCGATAGCGCCCGTCCCGGCCGCTGGTCGCGGCCATACCGGAGAGCGAGCGGGTCCCGGAGCCGCGGGCGAGGCCGAGCAGCACCGTCTCGGCCTGATCGTCGCGGGTGTGGCCCAGGAGGACCGCGGTGGCGCCATGGCGCTCGGCGGCGGCGTCCAGGGCGGCGTAGCGGGCGTCCCGGGCGGCGGCCTCCGGCCCGCCCGACTGCCGGCCGCCGCTCCCGCGGTAACCGGTGCCGTGCGCCACCCTGTTCGGTTCGTCCACGTCGACGGCGACGGCCTCTACGGGGTCGAGTCCCAGGGCCCGCAGTCGCAGGGCGACCTCGGCGGCGCGGAGGTCCGAGCCCTCCTGAAGGCCGTGGTCGATGGTCACGCCCCCGGCGCGGACCCCGAGCTTGGGGGCCTCGAAGGCGAGGGCGGAGGCGAGCGCCATCGAATCGGCGCCGCCGGAGCACGCGACGAGCACGAGCGGGGGCTCGTGCCGGTCGTGCGCGGAGTGGTGGGTGAGCACGTCGTGGAGTACGCGGCGGACCGCCAGGCGTATCGCGGCGACCGCTGGATGGGGACCCATGTCCGTTTCCAATCGTTCAGCTGGGGAGCCTCGGGCCGTGGACGGCTTCGTCACACAGAGTGCCTAGATGGTGACAGAGGCGAGCGGTTCCCCGAGCATTGCACGCCTATCCCTCGGTAACGGTCCCTCAGACGGGTGATTGAAGGGGCGCTCTACTGCCACGTGGCGTGCCCAGCTCACACCATTCGCTTACGGTGCCCCGTCCGTCTTGCGGTGCACCCGCGCGATCCAGTCCGCCGGTTTGGCGATCTCTTGTTTGGTCGGGAGGGTGTTCGGCGACGTCCACACGCGGTTGAAGCCTTCCATGCCCACCTCCTCGACGACGGCGCTGACGAACCGTTCGCCGTCGCGGTACTGCCGCAGCTTGGCGTCCAGGCCGAGCAGCTTGCGCAGCGCCTGGTCCAGCCGGCCGGCGCCGCTGGCCCGGCGCTTCTGGAACTTCTCCCGGATCTCGGCGACCGACGGCACGACATCGGGCCCGACACCGTCCATCACATAATCCGCGTGCCCCTCCAGCAGGGACATCACCGCGGTCAGCCGGCCGAGGATCTCGCGCTGCGCGGGCGTCTGGACGAGATCGACGAGGGAGCGGCCCTCGTCCTCGCCCTCCTCGCCCTCGGGCTTGGCACCGGCCAGCGACTGGGCGGCCTCGCGCAGCCGCTCCAGGAGGGCGCCCGGGTCGATGTCCGTCTCACCGAGGAACGACTGGATCTCGCCCTCGATGTGGTCCCGCAGCCACGGGACGGCGGTGAACTGGGTGCGGTGGGTCTCCTCGTGGAGGCACACCCACAGCCGGAAGTCGTGCGGGGCCACTTCGAGCTCGCGCTCCACATGCACGATGTTCGGCGCGACGAGCAGCAGCCGGCCGCCCTGCGCCGCGGCCGGCAGATCCCGGGAGGCCGGGGCGAACGTCTCGTACTGGCCGAGGACCCGCGAGGCCAGGAACGACAACAGCATGCCCAGCTCCACGCCGGTCACCTTGCCGCCGACCGCGCCGAGCACCGCGCCCCCGGGGACCGTCGAGCGGCGGTCCTCCATCTTGGCCAGCAGCGGCTTGAGCACGGCCCGGAACCCCGCGACATTCGCCTTGATCCAGCCGGGCCGGTCCACGACGAGGACCGGCGTGTCATGCGGCTCCTCGCCCGTCGCGTCGGGCTGTGCCATCCGCGTGAACGCCCGGACATGCGCCTCGGAGGACTTGGCGTGCTTGCGCAGCTCGGCGACGATCGCCCGCGCCTCGTCCCGGCTCACCTCTGGCCCCGGCCGCACGAACCGGGTCGCGGTCGCGACCGCGAGGTTCCAGTCGACCATCTCGGTTCCACCGATGCTCGTCATGGGTTCACCGTACGTGGGCGCATGCCGTCGGGGTAGCCGGTTCGCTGCGCTTTGCCCTCGTCCCCACGTGGTCGGCTTCCCCGCCGTGGTGGGTTCTCGCCGTTGCGCCTGCGGCGGGCGGGGTCCGCTGCGCGGGGCTGTCGGGGTGCGGTGACGGACCTCCGGGGCCGGGTGTGCGGGCAGCTTAGCGTTTAGTACGGACA
>NZ_JBHXFI010000059.1:0-45554 GCF_042724075.1 Streptomyces sp. NPDC127097
GGAGGGTTCCACCGGGACGGCGCGCTCCGTTGTTGCCGGGCCGGGCTACTTCAGGCCCAGCACCAGGGCGTCGGTGGGCGAGGCCCACACCGGGCGGGCCTCCGCGAAGCCCGCGTCGCGCAGCACGGCGGCGTGCCACGCGGCCGACGGGGTGTCGCCGTCCGCGTGCTCGCCGTAGATCTCGAAGCGCTCGGCGGTCGGCGCGGCCAGCCGTGGATCGGCGGCCGCCAGCTGCCACCACTCGGCCCAGTCCACGGCGCCGGCCGCCTTCGCCGCCTCCCTCCGCGCATGCCGGAAGGCCCGCTCGGCGGCGTTGATCCGCGGGGTGCCCTCCTCGGGCATGTGGTCGGCGTTCAGGAAGACCCCGCCGTCCCGCACCAGCGTGCCGAGCTGCCCGTAGAGCGCGCGCAGATCCTCGGTGTGGAGCCAGTGCAGCGCGGTGGCGGTGAGCACCGCGTCATACGTGTCGTGCGGCAGCTTGTCCGTCCACCGCGGGTCCTTGAGATCGGCCCGTACGAAGCGGACCCGGGGCTCGCCTTCGAAGTACCCTTCCGCGATGGCCAGCAGCGCGGGATCCAGATCGACGCCCACACTCGTGGCCTCGGGGAAGCGCGTCAGCAGCCGGTCGGAGATACTGCCCGTGCCGCATGCCAGGTCCAGCACCCGGGGCGCGGGACCCACCAGGGCCTCGACCATGTCCAGCATCACCCGGAACCGCTCCTCGCGGTCGGGGAGGTACCACTCCTGCTGGCGGTCCCAACTGTTCTGCCACGCTTGCCAATCGGCGCCGACGACGGTCTCGGTCATCGCTTCCCCTCCAGGCCGTAATACCCTCGTAGTGAGGACACCCCTTACTACGGGCATGTACCCGTACCCTAGCCTCCGCCCGTAAGGACTACAAGTGGAACTGGCCTATTACTCGGACTATGCCGTGCGACTGGTCAACACCGAACAGCCCGAGCGCGGCACCGACACCCTCACCTCGGTCGAGGTCGTCCGGGAACTCTTCGGCCCCGCCCAGCAGGCCGCCCGGCGCGCGACCGACAGCGACGTCACCAGGCTGCGCACGGTCCGCGCCCGGCTGCGCGCCGTCTTCGAGGCCGCCGACGCCGGTGACGAGGTGCTGGCCGTGGACCTGCTCAACGCCCTGATGATGGAGTTCCCGGTCAGCCCGCAGATCTCCGGCCACGAGTTCCGGGACGACAACGGCCGCCCCGACTGGCACATGCACATCGCCGATCACGCCGCCAACGCGACCGCCGGCTTCACCGCGACCGCGTGCATGGGGCTGGCCTTCCACCTCACCGAGCTCGGCGTGGACCGGCTGGGCATCTGTGAGGCACGGCCCTGCCGCAACGTCTACCTGGACACCTCGACCAACCGCTCCCGGCGCTACTGCTCCGACCGCTGCGCCACCCGCGCCAATGTCGCCGCCTACCGCGCCCGCAAGCGACTGGAGAGCGAACGCGCGGCCCGCACCGGCCGGACCGCCGAGACGACCCAGGACAGCACCCCGGCGGCCGACCGCTGAATGCCCCGCGGCGGCCGCACCCGGATCCAGGCGCGGGCGATGACCAGTTCGTCCGGGACCACCCCGAATTCCCGGCTGTCGTTCTCGACGAACGGATTGTCCCCCTGGACCCACCAGCCGCCGTCGCGCCGCTGCACGGCCCGCTTGACGATCAGCAGATCCTGCCGGAACGGATGCCGCAGCACGACCACGTCACCGGGCCGCACCACCGCCCCGTACCGCACCACCAGCTGGTCCCCGGGCTGGAGCGTCGGCACCATCGACGGGTTGTACACCTCGGCCAGCCCGAAGGCGCGAAGGAGGCCGCCCCGCTCCTGGCCCGCGTCCGCGTCCCGCTCCGGCTCGCGCTCGTGTACCCGCTCCGGCATCCCGTACCTCCCGGTCCGACCCTCCCCCGGACTCCGTCCGGGGGCACCCCCGTCTCGCTTCGCTCACCGGCCCATCCTCCAACAGTCCCGGCGTGACACCGGACTTTTGCCCTAAGACCCCCGGCCCGCCCGAGAAAAGCCTTCCCGCACCGAGTAATCTCGCACCTGAGAAGACGATCACGAGGAAGGACTGAGCATGCTTTCCCGCCTGTTCGCCCCCAAGGTCAAGGTCAGCGCGCACTGCGACCTGCCCTGCGGTGTGTACGACCCCGCCCAGGCCCGCATCGAGGCCGAGTCGGTCAAGGCCGTCCAGGAGAAGTACCAGGCCAACGAGGACGCGGACTTCCGCACCCGCGCCGTTCTGATCAAGGAGCAGCGCGCCGAGCTGGCCAAGCACCACGTTTCGGTGCTGTGGAGCGACTACTTCAAGCCCCCGCACTTCGAGAAGTACCCGGAGCTGCACCAGCTGGTCAACGTCACCCTCAAGGCGCTCAGCGCCGCCAAGGGTTCCAACGACCCGGCCACCGGCCAGAAGGCCCTGGACTACATCGCCCAGATCGACAAGATCTTCTGGGAGACCAAGAAGGCCTGACCCCGGCCAGGCGGACCCGCGGCTTCGCGGGTGGCCCAGCCGATCTGTCCGCACCCGGTCCGCGTACCGCCGAGCACGGCGGTCATGACGGAGCGGGTGCGGTCTTCTTTTGCCCGGCACGAGCACCCCGCCCCCGCCCTGCCGCCGGGGCGGCATCCCCTGCCGAAAAGGGACGTTGGACCACCAGGCGCCCGCGGCCCGAGCCGGGGGCGGACACCCGTTCGAGCGCCCTGGCCTGCTCCCCGTACGCCCCTCAGGCGCGCTGGTACGGCGGCGCTATGTCCGACATCGTCCGTCCTGTGCGCCTCTGACGCCATGACGCTTCGGCCCGGGCGCATCCCCATCAGCTTCTTGCGAAAGGGAATTCGTGCCTCAATTATCGCGAACCGGTAGCCGCTTCCTGGCCCTCGCGGCTGCCACCCTCCTGTCCCTCGGGGTGGGCACGGCAACGGCCGCCGAGGTGAGTGCGGCTCCGGCCGCCGAGGTCGAAATCATCGACGGTTACACCCGGACGGTGCGGGAATCGGCCGGCACCCCCGTCGAGTGCCCGGCGTATCAGGTCCTGATCGGCCGGAGTCACTCCGGCGACGAGAACGGCAACACGACGTACTACTGCGGCTTCATCCTCATCTACGGCGAGCTCGTCCACGTCAGCCCGCCCACCTGGAGCAGTTCCCAGCGGGAGAGCAACTCCTTCTTCGCGGCCGCCCCGAACAAGGCTCTGGTCGGCCGGGTCCACTCCGGCGACGAGAACGGACAGACGAGGTACGCGACCGCCTCGATGACCTGGCAGGGGCGAGCGGTGACACTGACCTCGTACCGCTGGACCCCGGGCCAGAGGGAGAGCTCCAGCCACTCCAGGGCCGGCGCCGGAGAGGTCATGACCGGGCGTCAGCACAACGGGGACGAGAACGGCCAGACGTTCTACCAGTACGCCCGGGTCTCCCTGGGCTGAGCCGAGTGTGCATGTCGCTGCCTGCGGCCACCGCAGGCAGCGAACCCATGCGTGCGTGCCGGACACCGCACCGCCACTCCCACCGGGCCGCGAGCCCGCCGTCGGACCGGCCGGCGCACCCCGCCTGCCCGGCCGACGCATCAATGATTCCGCGCCACCGCTCGCAAGCAACGGAAATGACGATTCGCCCAGAAATGCTTCCGGACGAGGAGAAGTCATGCACGCCACGAGCTCCGGCCACCCCCGGCATTCCGGCCCCGGGTTCCGCATCGGCCGCAGGACGATGACGACGGCGTCGGTCACCGCAATCCTGTCAGCCGTCCTGGCGGTGTCGTCCACCCATTCCTCGGCGTCGCCGAAAGGCTCCGGCGGCCGCGCGGCAAAGCCCACCGCAGTCGTTTCGCTCGGCGACAGCTTCATATCGGGCGAGGGCGGCAGATGGCAGGGGAACGTCGACTTACCGTACAGCGAGACGGACAGCCTGTTCGGCACGGACCGGGCCACCGTGTGCGGACCCTCCGGATGCCGGAAGGATCCGAACCGGGTCTATGTGGATAATTCCTATCTGAATCCGGAGACCGGGAAAGAAAACGGCTGCCACAGATCGGACGTCGCGGAGATCATCGAGTCGCACATCCCGGTGCAGCGAAAATTCAATCTCGCCTGCTCGGGTGCGGTCACGGACAACCTCCTGCCCGCGGCGGCGGGCGGCCGGCGCTTCAAGGGGGAGCCACCCCAGGCGGATCAGCTGAAGACCCTCGCGAACACACATGACATCAAGCTGATCCAGGTCTCCATCGGCGGAAATGACCTGGGCTTCAGCCATATCATCGAGAGCTGCATCCGGGGATTCCTCTACGGCCCGTTCGGGCAATACTGCTGGAAGAATTTCGACTGGGAAGTCAAGGAGAAGCTGAGAAGAGAAGTTCCGGCCAAGGTGAAAAACGTGATCGACCAGATCCGCAGGGTCATGCGGGACACGGGCCACCCGGACTCCTCCTACGCACTGGCGCTCCAGTCCTATCCTTCGCCGGTTCCACTGTCCGCCGCATATCGCTACGCGCAGGGCGTCAGCTTTTCTTCCCAGCGCTACAGTCCGGGCGGCTGTCCCTTCTACGACCAGGACACCAACTGGGCGCGGCTGGATCTGGTGACGGGAATCGCCGACATGCTGGAGGGAGTCGCGGCGGAGAAGAACATTCACTACCTGGACCTCCAGTGGAGTTTCAACGGCCACGAGGTCTGCGCCAGGGGGGTCCGCCAGGCCAGGAGCGGTGACACGCTGAGTTCTCCCATTCCCACCCGGGACGCGGAGTGGATGCGCTACCTGTCCCACGGAGCGGCACACTCACAAGGGCAGGTCGAGGAGTCCTTCCACCCCAACTCCTACGGCCAGAAGGTGCTGGGAGAGTGCCTGCGGGAGTTCTACGACCTGGCACGGTCCGCAGGGCGAAGTGAATACACCTGCCTGCCTCGCCAGGGCCAGGGGGCCGAAGGGATGCGGCTGAAGCCGCTCAGCCGGTCGTAGCCCTGTGCACCCTCACGACACGGACGGGCCGCCCCCGTGGCGCCGGTGCCGGAACCCGCCCGCCGCCATGCCCCTGACGGGCAGTTCCTGGGGCGGGGCGCCGGCCGGGGCCGGTTCCCCGGCCTTCGCGCCGTAGCGGTTCGCCAGCGGCGCGGAGGTGAGGCCGTGGGCGAGGACGCTGAGGAGGACGGTGCAGGCGATCACCGGGAGGACCTGCCGGGCCCCTTCGGGCGTGAGCTCCTCGACCGCGAGCAGGCCGAAGATGATCGAGGCCAGTCCGCGGGGGCCGAACCAGCCGATGAACCCCACCGTCCGGGCGTCCAGCCCGCTGCCGGCCAGACACAGCGCCACCGGCACCATCCGGATCAACGTCAGGCTCAGGACGGCGTAGACCACGGCCTGCCAGGTGAGGTGGGCGAACGCATCGGGCAGCAGCACGGCGCCGAAGAGCAGCCATACCAGGACGGAGAGCAGCGCCCCGGACTGCTCGACGTAGAGCAGCACCCGCGGGGGCGCACCGTGCGTCGTGCCGAACGCCAGGCCGGCGACGAAGGCGGCGACGAAGCCGTTGCCGCCGATCGCGAGGGACGAGGTGTAGCTGAGGAGGGAGAGCGCCAGGACGCCGGCGCCGGCGAAGTCCTCGGCGGCCCAGCCGTTGCGGAGGGTGGTGCGCAGCAGCCATCCGGCGGCCAGCCCGAGCGCCGCGCCGTACGCCGTGCCGACGGCCAGCTCCACCACGGCATGCCCCGCGGCGTCCGGCCCGGCGTGGTGTTCGGCCGCGACCACCCCGGCCAGGGCGAGCACCACCAGCGGCGTGACGATGCCGTCGTTGAGGCCGCTCTCCACGTTGATGACCCGGCGGATCTTCGCGGGCACCACGGGGTTGACCATCATCGTGGCGCCGAGCGCGGCGTCCGTCGGGGCCAGCGCGGCGCCGACGTAGAGGGCGGACCAGCCCGAGACCCCGGGCAGCAGGACGGCCGCCAGCAGCGCGCCGAGGCCCACGCACAGCGGCAGTCCGATCCCCAACAGCCGTACGTAGAGCCCGAGTTCCGGGCGCAGGGCGCGGAAGGAGAGCCGGGCGGCATCGGTGAACAGCACCCAGACCAGGGTGACCTCCGCGAGCGCCTTGACCGTCTGGTGCGGGAGGGCGAGATCGAGGGCTCCGGTGCCCTCGCCCAGCAGCAGGCCCAGCAGGACGAAGGCGGCCGGCGCGGTGAGTTCGAAGCGCTCCATCCGCCGCGAGCACAGGCACCACAGGAACAGCAGAAGCAGAACCAGGGAAAGCGTGCTGTCCACGGGGTCTCCAGGCTTGGCCGGGCCGGCGCTCGGACCTCCCACTCTCGGCCATCCCCGCGCCCCCCGGCCGCTCCGGGAAGACCGGCCCCGCGCCTTTCACACGGTTGGCGGCACCGGCGCCCCGGGGGCGGGGAAGGGGGCCCTAGGACCCCACCGGCAGCGGCCCGTCGTGCCGTACCAGCCACGCCCGGTAGGCGTCGCTCGCCCAGGCGATCTCCATGTACGCGGCGGTCAGGTCGGCGAACAGGTCGTCCGCCGGGGCCGCGGGGGTGTCGTCCTGGCGGCAGGCCATGAACAGGCGGACCGCCAGCGGGTCGCCGTACAGGGGACGGATCGCCATGCCGTGGCGGGAGCGGGCGGTCGGCTGGCAGGGGGTGACCACCTCGCCGGCCGTGACGAGATCCACCGTGGTGAGGTAGTCGCCGTGCACGACCCGGGGGTTGATTCCGGCCGCGGCCCAGATGCGGCGCAGTCCGGCCCATTCGCCGTCCACGGTCGGGTCGACCATCCACTGGTCCTCGGCGAGATCCGCCACCCGGATGACCTCCTGGGCGGCCGCCGGGTGGGTGTCCGCCAGGGCGATGAACTGCGGCTCCCTGGCGATGAGTTCATGTTCGGCCAGGCCGTCGGGGACCCGCAGCGGCGCGCCCTCGACCTCGTGCACGAAGGCGGCGTCGAGCTGCCCCGTCGAGACCATGTGCAGCAGGGCGTTGGCGGACACATCGGTTCTTATCGTGGTGTCCGTCTGCGGCAGCCGTATCCGTAGCCTCCGCAGCCAGCCGGCGACGGCGGGGCTGTTGGTGCTGCCGATATGCAGCCGGGTGCCCTGTTCGCGCTGCGAGGCCGAGGCGACTTCGTCAATAAGTGCCCGCATTTCGGCCACTATCGGCCGGGCCCGGCACAGCACCGAATGCCCCAGCGGGGTGGGCCGGCTGCCGCTCGGTTCACGGAAGAAGAGCTGGCCACCGAGGGCTTTCTCGATGCGGTGGAGCTGGGTGGTCAGGGAAGGCTGGGTCATGCCGAGCTGCCGGGCAGCCTTGCGTACGCTGCCGGTGTCGGCGATGGCGCACAATGCGCGAAGATGCCTTACCTCGAGCTCCACATCCGGAGCATAACGACGTCGGCATACGTGACACCAGACTCTCAAACCCGTCTGAACTCCGTTTTTTTCGCAGGGTATTGGCTGGCGCTATCGCCGCCTGACATCTCCGTCTTCCGGGTGAACTCCGTCCAGACTCAACGGCACCAAGAAATCCGCAGGGCCCCGGTCGCCGCCCCACACGGCGACCGTACGGCCCTCGGAAATTAAGGAGCCCCCACATGAGATCTCCCAAGACGGCGCTGTCGGCGGCGCTCGGTCTGGGCCTCGTCGCCGCGCTCGCAGCCGCGGCGCCGGTTTCGGCAGCTTCCCCCTCCCCCACCAAGTCCTCCCACAGCACCGCCGCTTCGATCGCGGCGTACAACGGCTCGGCCGCCGAGAAGGCGGACACCAAGGCGTTCTTCGAGGCCGTGATCAAGTCGGCCAAGGCGAAGATGAAGGCGCACCCGGACACCGCCTCGGTCACCGTCACCTATGACGCGAGCAAGGCCCCGAAGTTCGCGGACCAGATAGCGCAGAGCACCTCCATCTGGAACGGCGCGGTGCAGAACGTGAAGCTCCAGGAAGGCAGCGGCGGCGACTTCGAGTACCGCGAGGGCAACGACCCGCGCGGCTCGTACGCCAGCACCGACGGGCACGGGAAGGGCTTCGTCTTCCTGGACTACGCACAGAACCAGGAGTACAACTCCACCCGGGTGACCGCGCACGAGACCGGCCATGTGCTGGGCCTGCCGGACCACTACGAGGGCCCGTGCAGCGAGCTGATGTCCGGCGGCGGCCCCGGCACCTCGTGCCAGAACGCCAACCCGGACGCGAACGAGCGCGCCAAGGTGGACCAGCTCTGGGCCAACGGCCTGGCGGGCGTCCGCTTCGGCAAGCTCTCCTGACCTCCCCGACCGTCCCGCTGACGTAACGAGTCCGGCGGCGGCCCGCGGACCTGACCGAGCTGACGGTGGCCGGGTCCGCGAACGGCTTGGGGGCTGTCGAGTGCCGGAACCTGGCGGCCGGCCCTCGTACCCCACCAGCCCTCGCATCGTGCGCCGCCCCCGCGGTGGGGCTCCCCCCGGAGCCCCACCGCTTTCGTCTGCCGGTTTCGTCTGCCGCAGGCCGCAGGGCCGCCGGGTCAGCCCCACAGCGCCCGGGCGGCGGCCACCCCGGCGAACGCGGCCGCGAGCCCGGCCGCCACACTCGCCACGGCATTGGCGGCGGCATAGCCCCGCGCCCCGTCGGCCGCCAGCCGCAGCGTCTCGTACGAGAAGGTCGAGTAGGTCGTCAGCCCGCCGCAGAGGCCGGTGCCGAGCAGCAGTTGGGCGTGCGAGGAGGCGGCACCGGCGGCGACCGCGCCGGTCAGCAGGCCGAGGATCAACGAGCCGGCGACATTGACGGTGAACGTCCCCCAGGGGAAGACCGTGTCGTGCCGGGACTGCACATAGCGGTCGGTGAGATAGCGCAGCGGCGCCCCGACCGCCGCACCGGCCACCACCAGCAGCCAGTTCACCCGCGCCCGCCCTCCGCCGGAGCCGGACCGTCGGTGCGCGGATAGCTGATCCGCTCGCACGGGTCGAGGGTGACCAGGCCGCCGCCCGCGAGGAGTTCGTCCAGCTGCGGGAGAAAGCCGCGGATCCGTTCCTCGGTGTCGACGATCACGACCGCGACCGGCAGCTCCTCGCTCAGCGACAACAGCCGCTGGGTGTGGACGAGGGAGGTGGCGCCGAAGCCCTCGATGCCACGGAAGACGCTGGCCCCGGCCAGTCCGGCGTCGCGGGCGCGGTGCACGATCTCCGCGTACAGCGGCTTGTGGTGCCAGCCGTCCTGTTCGCCGACGAAAACCGTGAGCCGGAGCGCCGGGGTGCCGCCGGGGTGTGCCGTGCCGGGTGTCATACCGTCCGCCGCCTCAGTGCGAGAAGTGCCCGGGTGCCGGTCACCGCGCCCCATACGGCCGCGAGCGCGGCGAGCAGGGTGCCCGCGAGACAGGCCATGGCCTGGGCGGGGTGCCGGGCGTCGATCAGCCGCTGGATGTCCACGGCGTAGGTGGAGAAGGTGGTGAAGCCGCCGAGAATCCCGGTGCCGAGGAAGGGGCGCAGCAGCCGGTGGGCCTGCCAGACCTCGGTGACCAGCACCATCAGTACGCCCATCAGCGCACAGCCGACGACATTGACGGCCAGGATCGTCCAGGGGAAGGAGCCGTCGCCGGTGGGCCAGAGGAGGGCGGCGCCGTAGCGGGCCGCGGCGCCGATGCCGCCGCCCGCGGCCACCGCACCGATCACCGGCCACTGCCCCCGCCAGGGGGCCGCCCGGCGGCGTCGCTCGTCCATGTGTCTCCCGAGATCATCGGCGCTCTCAGGCTACCGCCGCTCCGCCGCCGGTGCCGCCGCAGACTGATCGGCGGAGACCGAAGGGAGACCCCTGGGGAGACCGAAGGGACACCCCAGGGAGCCGGCCGTTCCGCCTAAAGCCAGCCGTTCCGCTTGAAGCCGCGGTGGATCACCCAGCAGAGGGCCACGGTCACGCTCATCACCAGCGGATAGCCGAAGGTCCAGTGCTTTTCCGGCATATGGTCGAAATTCATGCCGTAGACCCCGCAGACCATGGTCGGTACGGCCAGGATCGCGACCCAGGCGCTGATCCGGCGCATGTCCTCGTTCTGGGCGACGGTGACCTGGGCGAGATGGGCCTGAAGTATGGAGTTGAGCAGTTCGTCGAAGGACGTGATCTGCTCGGTGACCCGGTCGAGATGGTCGGCGACATCCCGGAAGTACGTCTTGATCCGCGGGTCGACCTCGGACACCGGCTGGGTCGCCAGCTCCTGCATCGGCCGGTCCAGGGGGGCCACCGCGCGCTTGAGTTCCAGCAGCTCGCGCTTGAGCTGGTAGATCCGGCCGGCCCCGCCGCTGCCGCGGACGGAGAATACCTCGCTCTCGACGTCGTCGATGTCGTTCTGGACGGCGGAGGTGACATCGAGGTAGTCGTCCACGACGAGGTCGGCGACGGCGTGCAGCACGGCGGACGGGCCGATCGCCAACTGCTCGGGGTTGCTCTCCAGTTGCTCGCGCAGCGGGCCCAGTGAGCCGTGCCCGCCGTGCCGCACCGTGATCACGAAGTCGGTGCCGGTGAAGACCATGATCTCACCGGTCTCGACGACCTCACTGGTGTCGGTGAGCCGGTCGTGATCGACGTAGCAGACGGTCTTGAAGACGGTGAAGAGCGAGTCGTCGTAGTGCTCCAGCTTGGGCCGCTGGTGGGCGTAGACCGCGTCCTCGACGGCGAGCGGGTGGAGCCCGAACAGCTCGACGATTCCGGCGAATTCCTTCTCGGACGGCTCATGCAGCCCGATCCAGACAAATCCCCGGCCGGTCTTCCGGACCCGCTGGATCGCCACATCGGCCGGGTGGTCGCCCTTCTGCCGCACACCGTCCACGTACACCGCGCAGTTCACCACGGCGGTGCCGAGCGGCGACCGCGCGGGGTGGCTGAGGTCGACTCCCCGGCGGCGCGGCTGCGGCAGCCGCACGGCCTTGCGGAGGTTGCTGATCATCGACACCCGGCCAGTATGGCAAGCCGGAGGCCGCGAACGGTACGGCGAAGCGGCCGTTTTTACCCGGCGGGGCGGGGCGGTGACCCCGGGTCGCGCGGCGTGTTCCGGGGTCCCCGGCTAGGCGTGCGGCCCCACGCCGACCGTGCCGATCGTCAACTCCGCGGTGCCCTGGAGGATTTCGCCGACCCGCCGCACCTGGGCGTCCAGGGCGCGCCGCTGCCGGGCGGTCAGCGGTGTCAGCGGCTCGACCGTGAGCTGAATCATCCGGCGCCCGGAGCGGCGCTGGTGCCAGACGCCGGCGACCGTGCCGTCGATCAGCAGCACGGGGAAGTTCCCGGCCTGCCGCCCGGCCGTACGCGTACAGATAGCGCCGTACGAGGGCGGCCGGGCCGTCCGCCGGGCGGAATCCGGGCAGCGCGCGCCGCGGGCTGCGGGGCCGCCCCGGTGCGGGGCCGTTCGTCAGGAGACCAGGGCGGGCCGCTCCTCCGCTCCGGCTGCGTCCCGGTCCGTCCGCTCCGGCGCGTCCGGCGCGTCCGGGGCGTCGGGGGCGTCCGCCGCGTCCGGGGCCGGCACCGCGGGCGCCCGCCGCGGCAGCAGGAACAGCAGCCCGAAGATGAGGACCAGGCCGCCGGAGATCCACCACAGGGCGTGGGTCGTCGCGTCGACGAAGGAAGGGGCGAGGGCCGCGGCCGCCGCGCCGCGCGTCTCCCCCGTACCGCCGACGACCCCGAAGAAGGCCACCGACGACAGGCCGAGACCGAGCGCCATGCCCAGCTGGCCGGTGGTGTTGAAGATGCCGGAGGCCGATCCGGAGTGCTCGGCCGGGACCTCGGAGATCGCCGCGTCGGTGATCGGGGCGACGATCAGGCCCATCCCGCCCCCCAGCAGCAGCATCGCCGGTGCCATCTGCCAGGACTCCAGGGCGGTGCCGTAGTGCCCGGCCTCCCAGAGATAGAGCAGCGCACCGCAGAGCATGGTCAGCGCACCGGCCTGGAGCACCGCACGGCCGAACCGCGGCACCAGCTTCTGTACGGACAGCCCGGCCGCGGCGGAGCAGGCGAGCGAGAACGGCACCCCGGTCAGCCCGGCGTGCAGCGGGCCCCAGCCCAGCCCCAGTTGCATATGGAGCGTCCAGACCAGGAAGAACAGGCCACTGACGACGCCGAAGGTCAGCTGGACGCCGGCGCCCGCCGCGAAGGTCCGCACCCGGAAGAGGGCGAGTTCGACGAGCGGTGAGCCGTCCCTGCGGGCCTTGATCCGCTCGTAGCGGACGAAGACCGCCAGGACGAGCGGGCTCGCGGCCATCGACCCGAAGCCCCACCACGGCCAGCCGGACTCGCGTCCCTGGGTGAGCGGGTAGAGCAGCATCAGCAGACCCACGGTGGCCAGCGCGGTGCCGAGGAGGTCGACCCGCAGGGCGCGCGGGGCCCGGGACTCGGTCAGGAAGTGGCGGCCGAGGAGCAGCCCGGCGATCCCGACCGGCAGATTGATCAGGAAGATCGGGCGCCACTCCAGTCCGAGCAGATCGCCCTCGGTGAGCAGGGCGCCGATCAGCGGGCCGCAGACCGCGCCGAGTCCGACCACCGCGCCGAACATCCCGAAGACCTTGCCGCGTTCGCCCGCCGGGAAGGTGACGTGGATGATCGCCAGCACCTGCGGCACCATCAGCGCGGCCATCGCCCCCTGGAGCACCCGCGCGCCGATCAGCATCCCGGGACCCGCCGCGGCGCCGCACAGCGCGGAGGCGAGCGTGAAGCCGCCCATCCCGAGCAGGAACAGCTTCCGGCGGCCGTAGATGTCGCCCAGCCGGCCGCCGGTGATCAGACCGAGCGCGAAGGCGAGGGCGTAGCCGGCGGTGACCCACTGGACGGCGCTGAAGCCCGCGCCGAGGTCCCGCTGGATGCTCGGGACGGCGATATTGACGATGGTCGCGTCGACCAGGTCCATGAAGCTCGCGGTCAGCAGGACGGCGAGCGCGATCCAGCGTCTGCGGGCGGCCGGCGCGGGGGCCGGGACGGCCGCCTCGGGGGCCGCGGGCACGGTCGTGGTCATGGGCGTTCTCCAGGGGAGCCGGTGCGGAAGGAAGGGGTGACGGACGCCGGTGCCGCCGGGCGGTGGCCGGCCGGGGCGTCGAGGTCTTCGACACTAGGCCCGATATAGGACAGCACTGGTCCTACTGGGACCGCCATCATCGGTCCCATGAGTGAGACATCGGCGCGACTGCTGAATCTGCTGTCCCTGTTGCAGACCCCGCGCGAATGGCCCGGCAGTGAGCTGGCCGGGCGGCTGGGGGTCACCACCCGGACGATCCGCCGCGATATCGACCGGCTGCGCGAGCTGGGCTATCCCGTGCACGCCACGATGGGCGCGGAGGGCGGCTACCGGCTGGCGGCGGGCGCCGCGATGCCGCCGCTGCTGCTGGACGACGACGAGGCGGTGGCCATCGCGGTCGGTCTGCGCTCGGCCGCCGGGCACACCATCGAGGGCATCGAGGAGGCGTCCGTACGGGCGCTCGCCAAGCTGGAGCAGGTGCTGCCGGCCCGGCTCCGGCGGCGGGTGGGCACGCTCGGCACGGCCACCGTCGCGCTGCCGTACGGCGACCACCCGACCGTCGACCCGGAGCATCTGACGGTGCTCGCCGCGGCGATCACCAACCATGAGCGGCTGCGCTTCCGCTACCGGGCCGGGGCCGGCACCCGCAGCAAGCGCCTGGTGGAGCCGCACCGCCTGGTCGCGGCGGGGCGCCGCTGGTATCTCGTGGCGTACGACAACGACCGCGAGGACTGGCGGATCTTCCGGGTGGACCGGCTGAGCGAGCCGTTCCCCACCGGCGTCCGCACCCCGCCGCGCACCCTGCCGGCCGCCGACGCGGGCGCCTACGTGCGGGAGCGGATGCAGGCGGCGGCCGCGACGTACCGGGCGGTGGCGACCGTGTACGCACCGGCCTCCGAGGTGGCCCCCCGGCTGGGCGGCGCGGCGGCCGGCGAGCTCGAACCGGTCGACGAGGCGTCCTGCCGCTGGCACAGCGGCCCCGAGGCGCTGGAGTGGCTGGCGGTCCGGCTGGCCCTGCTGGGGCACGAGTTCACCGTGCACGAACCGCCGGAGCTGGTCGCGTATCTGCGGGCGATGGGCGGCCGGGCCCAGCGGGCGGCGGGCGAGGACGGGGACGGAGGCGGGGACGGGGGCGCGACGTCGTGATACCACCCTCGGGAATACCCTAGGGGGGTATATGGTTGACGCCGGAGACAAGCACTCGCAGCAGACCGAGGAGCAGGTATGGCCACCGCGATCGGAGCGCACGGCGTCGAGTTGGAGATCGGCGGGATGACCTGCGCCTCGTGCGCCGCCCGCATCGAGAAGAAGCTCAACCGCATGGAAGGGGTCACCGCCACCGTCAACTACGCCACCGAGAAGGCGCAGGTGACGGTCGCGGAGGGCAGCGCCGTCGCGCCCGCCGACCTGATCGCCACCGTGGAGCGGACCGGCTACACCGCGACGGTTCCGGAGCCGCCGGCCGCCGAACCCTCCGGCGGCGATGCCGGGGACGCGGCGGACGGCCGGGACGACCCGGCGCTCGCCGCGCTGCGCCAGCGGCTGCTGGTCTCCCTCGTGCTGACCGTCCCGGTGGTGCTGATGGCGATGGTGCCGCCCCTTCAGTTCACCAACTGGCAGTGGCTCTCGCTGACCCTGGCCGCCCCGGTGGTCGCGTACGGCGCCTGGCCGTTCCACCGGGCCGCCTGGACGAACCTGCGGCACGGCGCCGCCACGATGGACACCCTGATCTCCATGGGCACCCTCGCGGCCCTGGGCTGGTCGCTGTGGGCGCTGTTCTTCGGCACCGCGGGCATGCCCGGCATGACCCACCCCTTCGAGCTGACCCTCGCCCGCACCGACGGCAGCGGCGCCATCTACCTGGAGGCCGCGGCCGGGGTCACCACCTTCATCCTGGCCGGCCGCTCCTTCGAGGCGCGCGCGAAGCGCAAGGCGGGCGCGGCCCTGCGGGCACTGCTGGAGCTGGGCGCCAAGGACGTCGCGGTACTACGGGACGGCCGTGAAGTCCGCGTCCCCGTAAGCACGTTGCACGTCGGGGACCGCTTCGTCGTACGGCCCGGCGAGAAGATCGCCACCGACGGGACGGTGGTGGAGGGCGCCTCCGCCGTCGACGCCTCGATGCTCACCGGTGAGTCGGTCCCCGTCGAGGTCTCCCCCGGCGGCACCGTCACCGGCGCCACCGTCAACGCGGGCGGCCGGCTCGTCGTCGAGGCCACCCGGGTCGGCGCCGACACCCAGCTCGCCCGTATGGCGCGGCTGGTCGAGGACGCCCAGAACGGGAAGGCCGCGGCGCAGCGGCTGGCCGACCGGATCTCCGCGGTCTTCGTCCCGCTGGTGATCCTGCTCGCGCTGAGCACCCTCGGCTACTGGCTCGGCACCGGCCACGGCGCGGTGGCCGCCTTCACCGCGGCCGTCGCCGTCCTGATCATCGCCTGCCCGTGCGCCCTGGGGCTGGCGACCCCGACCGCGCTGATGGTCGGCACCGGACGCGGCGCCCAGCTGGGCATCCTGCTCAAGGGCCCGGAGGTGCTGGAGTCGACCCGGCGGGTGGACACCGTCGTCCTGGACAAGACCGGCACGGTCACCACCGGAGTGATGACGCTGACCGGGGTCCATCTCGCCGAGGGAGAGACGGAGCCGGAGGTGCTGCGGCTGGCCGGCGCGCTGGAACACGCCTCCGAACACCCCATCGCCCGCGCCGTCGCCACCGGGGCCGAGGCCCGGGGCGCCACCCTGCCCGCCCCTGAGGACTTCGTGAACGTCCCGGGCCTGGGCGTCCAGGGAGTGGTCGACGGCCATGCCGTCCTGGTGGGCCGTGAGCAGCTGCTGCACCGGTGGAGCCAGTTCCTCCCGCCGGAGCTGGCGGCCGCCAAGGCCGCGGCCGAGGCCGAGGGCCGTACCGCGGTCACCGTCGGCTGGGACGGCGCGGCGCGCGCGGTGCTGGTCGTGTCCGACGCGGTCAAGCCCACCAGCGCCGAGGCGGTGCGCCGGCTGCGCGCCCTGGGGCTGACCCCGGTCCTGCTGACCGGCGACAACGAAGCCGTGGCGAAGACGGTGGCCAACGAGGTCGGGATCGACGAGGTGATCGCCGAGGTGCTCCCCGAGGACAAGGTCGAGGTCATCGCCCGGCTCCAGTCCGAGGGCCGCTCGGTCGCCATGGTCGGTGACGGCGTCAACGACGCGGCCGCACTGGCCCGCGCCGACCTGGGGCTGGCGATGGGCACCGGCACGGATGCCGCGATCGAGGCCGGTGACCTCACCCTCGTACGGGGCGATCTGCGCGCCGCGGCGGACGCCATCCGGCTGGCCCGGGCGACGCTCGGCACCATCCGGACCAATCTGTTCTGGGCCTTCGGCTACAACGTCGCGGCGCTGCCGCTGGCCGCGGCCGGCCTGCTCAACCCGATGATCGCCGGTGCCGCGATGGCCTTCTCCTCGGTCTTCGTCGTCGGCAACAGCCTGCGGCTGCGGCGCTTCCGGGCGCTGTCGTGACGGGGAGGGGCCGGGGCCGGGCGGTGGCGTAACGGGGGGCCGGGCCGGCGCCGTAACGGAGCGTGGCCGGGCCCTTCCGTAACGGGCCGCCGCCGTGCCCCGGTTCTGACAACTGTCTCCAGTTCTGGCGACGGAACATTGGCAGTTCACGCAGCCGCCGGGCGGCACCGAGGGGTGAGACTGGTGGGCATACCGACCACCCACGTACAGGGGAATTCATGACCGGGTCACGCGTCCTGGCCCTCGGCCATTACCAGCCCTCCGGCGTGCTCACCAACGACGACCTCGCCAAGATCGTCGACACCGACGACGCCTGGATCCGCAGCCGGGTCGGCATCCGTACCCGCCATGTCGCCGCCCCGGACGAGACCGTGGACTCGATGGCGGCCGCCGCCGCGGCCAAGGCCCTGGCCGCCAGCGGCCTGGCCCCGCAGGACATCGACCTGGTGCTGGTCGCCACCTGCACGGCCCACGACCGCAGCCCGAACGCCGCGGCCCGGGTCGCCGCCCGGCTCGGGCTGCAGGCCCCCGCCACGATGGACCTGAACGTCGTCTGCTCCGGCTTCACCCATGCGCTGGCCACCGCCGACCACGCCATCCGGGCCGGGTCCGCGACCCATGCCCTGGTCATCGGGGCGGAGAAGTTCACCGACGTGGTCGACTGGACGGACCGCTCGACCTGTGTGCTGGTCGGCGACGGGGCGGGCGCCGCGGTGGTCGGCGCCGCGCCGGAGCCGGGGATCGGCCCGGTGCTGTGGGGGTCGGTGCCGGAGATGGGCGCCGCGGTCCGTATTGAAGGCGAGCCGGCCCGGTTCGCCCAGGAGGGCCAGACCGTCTACCGCTGGGCCACGACCCAGCTGCCGGCCATCGCCCGCAAGGTCTGCGAACGCTCCGGGATCACCCCCGCCGATCTCGCCGGTGTGGTGCTGCACCAGGCCAATCTGCGGATCATCGAGCCGGTCGCGGAGCGGATCGGCGCGGTCAACGCGGTGGTCGCCAAGGACGTCGTCGACTCCGGCAACACCTCCGCGGCCTCTGTCCCGCTCGCCCTGTCCAAGCTGGTCGAGCGGCGCGAGATCGCCTCCGGCGCCCCGGTCCTGCTGTTCGCCTTCGGCGGCAACCTGTCGTACGCGGGACAGGTCATCCGCTGCCCGTGAGACGGGCCGGACCGGCGGCTGTCCGGGAAACGGGCCGGCCCCGCCTCGGTCCCGGCCCCACCTCGGGACGGCCCCGCCTCGGTCCCGGCCCCACCACGGTCCGTGAGACGAGACGGCTCCGCCTCCGTCCGTGAGGCGGGGCCGTCCCCGCGTCCGATTCGTTCAAGACGCGGCCCGGCGGCCTGCCTACGCTCGCCGTATGACCACTTCACCCTCCGCTTCACCGTCCTCCGCCACCCCCTCCGTCCCGCGGTTCGCGGCGCTCGGCATGGTCGTCGCCGACATGCCCGCCGCCCTCGCGTTCTACCGCCGCCTCGGCCTGGACATCCCCGCCGACGCGGACACCGCCCCGCACGCCGAGGCAGCGCTTCCTGGAGGGCTGCGGCTGATGTGGGACACCCACGAGACCGCACGCGCCATCGACCCGGACTGGACCCCGCCCCAGGGCGGCACCCCCACCGGGCTGGCCTTCGAGTGCACCGGCCCCGCCGAGGTCGACAAGCTCTACGCGGAGCTCACCGACGCCGGCTACACGGGCGAGAAGCCGCCGTGGGACGCCTTCTGGGGGCAGCGCTACGCCGTCGTACAGGACCCGGACGGCCATGGGATCGACCTCTTCGCCCCGCTGCCCTAAGACGGCAGGGCGGAAGCGCCTAGCCGATGTCCCCGGGGTGCTCGCGCAGGTACATCGCGCCGCAGCTGTGGCAGAACGGCTCCCCCTGGGGCGTGCCCCAGACGTCGGCCGTCTGGGTGGCGGCTGCCGGAGCCAGTTCCCGTCCGCACATCGCCGTGGTGCCGTCCAGCCGCACCATGTGCCAGATCTTCACCGGCGTGTCCGCGTGCGGCAGAACGCCTTCCTCGTACTCAGCGCGCATCTCGTGCTCCATGACGGTGCACCTCCTACGCCCACGATGCGCCAGCGGTTCGCAGGCCACAACGCCAACGGGGGCCCGGGGGCGGGGCCTCGCGGTGCAGGTCAGAAGACGGACCACCCCGTCAACGTGGTACTGCATCCCCCGGGGACAACCCCCGGACCCCCGGCCGGAACCCCCACGCCCCCGCTCAGAAGACGGACCACCCCGTCAAGGTGGTACTGCATCCCCCGGGGACAACCCCCGGACCCCCGGCCGGAACCCCCACGCCCCCGCTCAGAAGACGGACCACCCCGTCAAGGTGGTGAAGTGATCCAGGGCCGCGGCGCCCGCGACGGAGTTGCCGCGGGCGTCGAGTCCCGGGCTCCAGACGCACAGCGTGCAGCGGCCGGGGATGACCGCGATGATGCCGCCGCCGACCCCGCTCTTCGCGGGCAGTCCGACGCGGTAGGCGAACTCCCCGGCCGCGTCGTACGTCCCGCAGGTCAGCATCACCGCATTGATCCGCTTGGCCTCGCGGGCCTCCAGCAGCCGGCTGCCGTCGGCGCGCAGCCCGTGGCGGGCGAGGAAGCCGCCCGCGACGGCCAGATCCCGGCAGCTCATCTCGATCGAGCACTGCCAGAAGTAGTGCTCGATGACGCTGGGGACGGGGTTCTCCAGGTTGCCGAAGGACGCCATGAAGTGCGCCAGGGCGGCATTGCGGTCGCCGTGTTCGGCCTCGGAGTCGGCCACCGCCTGGTCGAAGGCGAGGTCCGGGTTGCCGCTCTCCTCCCGCAGGAAGTGCAGCATCGAGGTGCTGGCGTCGCCCGTGAGGGTCTGGAGCCGGTCGGTGACCACCAGGGCGCCCGCGTTGATGAACGGGTTGCGCGGAATGCCGTTCTCCGCCTCCAGCTGGACCAGCGAATTGAACGGCGTACCGGACGGCTCACGGCCCACCCGCCGCCAGATGCCGTCATCGTGGCCGCCATGGCTCTGCGCCATCACCAGCGCCAGCGAAAAGGCTTTGGAGATGGACTGGACGGAGAACGGGACCTCCCAGTCGCCGACCCCGTACACCTCGCCGTGGATGTCGGCCACCGCGATCCCGAAACGGTCCGCGGACACCCGCTCGAGGGCCGGTATGTAGTCGGCGACCCGCCCCTGTCGCACGAACGGCCGGGCATGGGCCGCTACCTCCTCGAGAACGGCCTGGTAGTCCATGACGGACACGCTAACCCGGGGCGAGCAGCACCCCCATCGGGGCCCCCGCCAGCGACTTCACCTCGCGCGCGAGGTGCGCCTGGTCCGCGTATCCGGCGCGCGCGGCGACCTGTGCCCAGGGCATCCCGGAGCGCGCCAGGTCGAGCGCGCGCACCAGCCGGAGCACCCGGGCCAGGGTCTTGGGGCCGTAGCCGAACGCGTCCAGGCTGAGCCGGTGCAGCTGGCGTTCGCTGAGCGCGACGGCGCGGGCGACCTCGGCGACCGGGCGGCCGCGGGCGAGCTCCGCGGCGACGGCGGCGGTCCGGCCGTCGTCCCCGGCGCCCTCTCGGAGGCGGGCCGCGGCGGTCTCCTCCAGCAGGCGGCCGATACCGGCCGCGCCGCCCGGCTCCCCGGCGGCCGCCAGCCGCTCGGTCAGCTCCCGTACCCGGCCGGCGGGCCACAGGTCCGCCAACGGCACCCGCCGGTCACGCAGTTCCCGGGCCGGTACGCCGAAGACGGCGGGCCCCTGGCCGGGCGCGAAGCGCAGCCCGACGAAGGGGGTACCGGGCGGCACCGCGCCCACGGACTGCGGCCCGGTGTCCGGACCCGCCACCAGCAGCCGGCCCGCGCTCCAGATCAGATCCGTACAGCCGTCGGGCAGCACCGGCCGGGCGGAAGGCGGCACGGTGCGGGTCCACAGCACCGCACCCGCCACCCGGGAGGCACGCTCCTGGTAGCCGCCGGGTACGCCGGATGGCCCCTTCAAGTCGCGCGTTTCGCCCACATGCCCCAGCCTGGCACGGGAACCCCACGGCCGTCCGCGCCGTTGATCCCTTACGACACGGACCGCACGGAGGTGGCACATGTCAGGGTTTCTCGACCGCGCCAAGGAGCAGGCCCGACAGGGTCTGGCACAGGGCAAGCAGAAGGTCGACGAGGTGCAGCAGAACCGCGCCGGCACCGAGCTGCTGAGAAAGCTGGGCGCCGCGTACTTCGCCGAACGGCGGGGCAGCGGCTCCCCCGAGGCGACCCAGGACGCGCTCAACACCCTGGAGGCGCACGTCAACGCCCACGGCGACGCGTTCCTGCACGCGCACGACTAGCGGTGCCTGCCGGGTTCGACCGTTCGTGGAGCACTCCGCCGAGCGGTGGAGCCGCGGCGTACCCATGGGCTGCCCCGGCACCCGGCACCCGGCACCCGGGACAATGGACGCGTGACCAGCACCGCCCCCGGCCCGCTGCCGGACCCGCGCGCCCTGCGCCCGCGCCTGCCCTCCCCCGTCCAGGAGGTCGAGGACGCACCGTTCGCCCGCCGCGGGGTACGGCTGCTGCTCAAGCGGGACGATCTGATCCACCCGGAGCTGCCGGGCAACAAATGGCGCAAGCTGGCGCCGAATCTGCGGGCCGCGGCCGCGGCGGGTGAGCGGGCGCTGCTGACCTTCGGCGGCGCGTACTCCAACCATCTGCGGGCCACCGCCGCGGCCGGCCGGCTGCTCGGGTTCGCCACCATCGGCGTGGTCCGCGGCGACGAGCTGGCCGACGCACCGCGCAATCCGTCGCTGGCCCGCTGCGCCGCCGACGGGATGCGGCTGCACTTCATCGACCGCGCCCGCTACCGCCAGAGGTCCGACCCGGAGGTGCTCGCCGAGCTGCGCGACCGCTTCGGCGCGTTCCGGCTCATACCGGAGGGCGGCAGCAACGCCCTTGCCGCGCAGGGCTGCACGGAGCTGGGCCGGGAGCTGCGCGGGGCCGCGGACACGGTCGCGGTGGCCTGCGGCACGGGCGGCACCCTCGCCGGACTCGCCGCGGGCCTGGGCCCGGGGCAACGTGCGCTGGGCTTCCCCGTACTGAAGGGCGGCCGGCCGCACTTCCTCCAGGAGACTGTCGAGGAACTACAGCGCGCGGCGTTCGGCGGACCGCGCGGCGACTGGCGGCTGGAGGACCGCTTCCACTGCGGCGGATACGCCCGCCGCACCCCGGAACTCGACGCCTTCGCGGCAGCCTTCGAGGACCGGCACGGCCTGCCGCTGGAGCGGATCTACGTCGCCAAGCTGCTCTACGGTCTGACGACCCTGGCCGAGGAGGGCGCCTTCGCCCCCGGCAGCACCGTGGCCGCCGTGATCACCGGCACCCCGTGAGCCGCCCCGGGCCGCGGCCGCCGACCACGGCCCTGACCCGCATGGATCACCTGGCCGGAGCACCTCGCACGACCGGCCACTCCCCCGGCCGTCGCGGCCCGGCCCGCAACGCGGCGCCAGGCCCTAAGACGCCCCCTCCCGATAGGCCGTGGCCTCCTCCAGGTCCAGCCTGCGCAGCAGCGTCCGCAGCATCTCGTCGTCGATCCGCCCGCCGTCCCGCAGCCGGACGAACACCCCGCGCTCGGCCTCGATCATCTCCCGGGCCAGCCGCCGGTAGGTCTCGTCGGCGGACTCCCCGGTGACCTCGTTGGGCGGGCCGAGCCGCTCCCACACGGAGTTGCGGCGGCGCTCCAAAACACTGCGCAACCGGTCGACGAGAGGCCCCGGCAGGGCGTTGCGCGGGTCCTGGAGGAGTTCTTCCAGGCGCTCCTCGGCGGCCCGCGAGGCTTCGTTCTGGGCCTGCGCCTCGGCGAGCGTCTCGGCCTGGGCGTCCGGGCCGGGCAGCTTCAGCGCCCGGATCAGCGGCGGCAGCGTCAGCCCCTGGACGACGAGGGTGGCGATGACGGTGGTGAAGGTCAGGAAGAGCACGAGGTTGCGCGCCGGGAAGGCCGCCCCGCCGTGCAGGGCGGCCGGGATGGAGAACGCGATGGCCAGCGACACCACCCCGCGCATCCCGGCCCAGCCGACGATGACCGGCGCGGTCCAGGTCACCTCCGGCTCGCGGGCGCGGATCCGGGCCGACAGCAGGCGCGGCAGAAACGTCGCGGGAAAGACCCAGACGAACCGCGACAGGACCACGACGACGAACAGCACCGCCGCGTACTCGAGGGCCTGCGCCCCGCTGAACTCGCCCAGCCCGCGCACCACGACGGGCAGCTGGAGCCCGATCAGCGCGAAGACCGCGGACTCCAGGATGAAGGAGACCATCTTCCAGACGGCGTCCTCTTGGAGCCGGGTCTCGAAGTCGACCTGCCAGGAGCGGTGCCCCAGGTAAAGGGCGACCACGACGACGGCGAGCACCCCGGAGGCGTGCAGCTGCTCGGCGGCCGCGTAGGCGACGAAGGGGATGAGCAGCGAGAGGGTGTTCTCCAGCAGCGCCGACTCCCGCAGCCGGACGCGCAGCCAGTGCAGCGGCACCATCAGGAGGAGGCCGACGCCGATGCCGCCCACGGACGCGATGGCGAACTGCTTGATCCCGTCGCCCCAGGAGACGCCCGCCCCGAGCGCCGCGGCCACCAGGACCTTGTACGCGGTGATCGCGGTGGCGTCGTTGAACAGCGATTCGCCCTGAAGGATCGTGGTGATCCGGTGCGGCAGCCCGATTTTGCGGGCGATGGCGGTGGCCGCGACGGCGTCCGGCGGGGCGACGACGGCCCCCAGGACGAGGGCGGCGGTCAGCGGCAGCCCCGGGATGACGAGATAGGCCGCATAGCCGACCACGAACGTCGCGAACAGTACATAGCCCACCGACAGCAGCGTCACCGGCCGCAGATTTGCCCGCAGTCCCAGATACGAGCTGTCCAGCGCCGCGGTGTGCAGCAGCGGGGGCAGCACCAGCGGCAGCACGATGTGCGGATCGAGGGTGTAGTCGGGGATGCCGGGGACGTAGGAGGCCGCGAGCCCCGCGGTGACCAGGAGCAGCGGCGCGGGGACCGGCGTACGGCGCGCCAGCCCGGCCACCGCCGCGCTTCCCGCGACCAGCAAAAACAGCGGCATGACAGCCATCGGCCCGTCCCGTCCCCGTACGCGTCACCGAGCATTCCGGCGATCTAACCTGGCCATCATGAGCGAGTGCACGCACGTTGCCGAATTGCCGCGCCCCGAACCGGCACCACAGAGCGCCACCTGCCTGGAGTGCCTGGCCGTCGGCAGCCACCCCGTACAACTGCGGCTCTGCCTGGCCTGCGGCCATGTCGGCTGCTGCGACTCCTCACCGTTCCGGCACGCGACCAGGCACTTCGAGGAGACCGGCCATCCCGTGATGCGGACGTTCGAACCGGGCGACTCCTGGCGCTGGTGCTTCACCGACCAGAAACTGGTGTGAAGCGATCACCTGCGTCCGTTTAGCCTTCACACATGATCCGCGAAGCGACACCCGACGATGTCCCCGTCATCCTGGCCATGATCGGCGAGCTGGCGGCGTACGAGCGTGCCCCCGAGGCCGCGCAGGCCACCGAGCCGCAGCTGAAGGAGGCCCTCTTCGGCCCGCAGCCGGCCGCCTTCGCACTGATCGCGGAGGACGGCGACGCCCCGGTGGGCTTTGCCCTGTGGTTCCGGAACTTCTCGACATGGACGGGCACGCACGGTGTCTATCTGGAGGACCTTTACGTCCGCCCCGAAGCGCGCGGCGGCGGCCACGGCAAGGCCCTGCTCGCGGCCCTCGCGAAGATCTGCGTGGCCCGCGGCTATGAGCGTTTCGAGTGGTCAGTCCTGGATTGGAATGAACCGTCCATCGGTTTTTACCGGTCGATCGGCGCGCAGCCCATGGACGAATGGACGGTCTTCCGGCTCACTGGAAAGGCACTGCACAACCTTGCGGACGCTTCGCGCGTCAACGGAGCGTAATCGGTATCGATTTGACAGTGCACACCTCTAGCCACTGTCCGTACCCGTGGCTTTACAATCAGTGACAGTGAGGGTGCCGGGCGACCCGGGACCGGATCGCCGCGCGGACGGCAGTGGTGCTCCTTCCGGGCGACACCGGCCCACAGATCGCGATAGCGTCACAGCCGAACCATGTGTCGCGCCGAATCGTTCTCCTTTCGTCCGAGGGGAGAAAAGTTCGGCGCGAATATCCCGAACAACGCGAATATCGCGCATTCCAGCTCAACCAGCTTGTGCCACCTTGGAGGTGAGGGTGTCCCAGATCGCAGGCGAGCCCGGGACTCAGGACTTCGTGGAAGTCCGTCTGCCCGCTGCGGGTGCCTACCTGTCCGTGCTGCGTACGGCCACGGCCGGGCTCGCAGCCCGCTTGGACTTCACCCTCGACGAGATCGAGGATCTGCGTATCGCGGTCGACGAGGCGTGCGCGATCCTCCTGCAACAGGCCGTCCCCGGCAGTGTGCTGAGCTGCGTCTTCCGCCTCATCGATGACGCACTTCAGGTCACCGTGTCGGCCCCGACGACCGACGGCCGCGCCCCGGAGCGCGACACCTTCGCCTGGACGGTGCTCTCCGCGCTCGCCGGCAAGGTCGATTCCACCGTCTCCGAGGACCAAACGGTCACCATCAGTCTGTACAAGGAGCGCGGCGCCGGTCCCGGACCGTCATGACCGAACAGGGGGCCCCGTGAAAGATCTCGAACGCGGCGGGAGGATGGCGTCGAGTGCGACCATCCCCGAGCAGCAGGCCCGGCCGCATCCGGTGGGCGTAGACGACCACGGCGGCCGGTTGGACGCGGCGGAGCAGGCAGAGCGGGCGGACCACATGGAGCAGAGCGAGCAGCCGGGGCAGCAGGCGCAGCAGCACGATGCGCCGGCCCCCGACGAACAGCGGCAGGATCCACAGCATTCCCAGGAGCCGCAGGACCGCAGCGGCGCCCGGGCGATGTTCTATGAGCTGCGCAAGCTGCCCGACGGCTCCCCGGAGCGCGCGGAGCTGCGCAACACCCTCGTCCGGATGCACCTCCCGCTCGTCGAGCATCTGGCCCGGCGGTTCCGCAACCGCGGCGAGCCGCTGGACGATCTGACCCAGGTCGCCACCATCGGTCTGATCAAGTCCGTCGACCGCTTCGACCCGGAGCGCGGCGTGGAGTTCTCCACGTACGCCACCCCCACCGTCGTCGGCGAGATCAAGCGGCACTTCCGCGACAAGGGCTGGGCGGTCCGCGTCCCGCGTCGCCTCCAGGAACTGCGGCTGTCGCTGACCACCGCGACCGCCGAGCTGTCCCAGCGGCACGGCCGGGCGCCCACGGTCCATGAGCTGGCCGAGCATCTGGCGATCTCCGAGGAGGAGGTCCTGGAGGGCCTGGAGTCCGCCAACGCCTACAGCACCCTCTCCCTGGACGTCCCGGACACGGACGACGAGTCCCCGGCGGTCGCCGACACCCTCGGTGCCGAGGACGAGGCGCTGGAGGGCGTGGAGTACCGCGAGTCCCTCAAGCCGCTGCTGGAGGATCTCCCGCCGCGGGAGAAGAAGATCCTGCTGCTGCGCTTCTTCGGCAACATGACCCAGTCGCAGATCGCCCAGGAGGTCGGCATCTCCCAGATGCATGTCTCCCGCCTCCTGGCCCGCACCCTGGCCCAGCTGCGCGACAAGCTCCTCGTCGAGGAGTGAACGGCGCACACATACGGTGGGCGGGGCCTTCGAGGGCCCCGCCCACCGTGCGTTCCAGGGTTCTGCCGGGGCGGGCGCCCCGCACTCACCTCAGGGCGTCTCGCGCGGCCCGATACCCAGCGCCTCGGTGGCCGTCGGGTTGACCAGCAGCACGAGCACCACCAGCGCGGCCACGGCCAGTCCGATGCCGGCCGCGATCAGCGCACCGCCGCCGTTGACCAGCGTCCAGGCCACCGGCAGCGCCACGATCTGGGTGATCAGCGAGGGGCCCCGGCTCCAGCGGCGGCGCAGCCACAGCCCCCGGGCGGCCACCAGCGGCAGCACGGCGAGCGCGAGGACGGTGAGCCCGCCCATCTCCGCCTGCTGCGGACTGTCCGGCGAACCGGCGATCCCCATGATCAGCATGTAGCCGCCGAGGGCGGCCAGGGCGAGCCCCTCGACCGCGGTGAGCGCCGCTGCGGCGCTCAGCCGGGCGGGTCGCGGGCCGGCCGGCGCGGTGGACGCGGCCGTCGCGGGGGCGCCGGCGGCTCGGGACGCGGACTGCTTCTGCTGACTGCTCACCCCAGCAGGGTAGCGCCGGCCGTCCCGGCCTCCGGGGACGCCCCGGAGCCGGACGGGGCGTGAGGCCGGTACCCGCAGGTAGGTACGCTGCTGCATATGCGCGCACTTCTCGTGGTCAATCCCGCAGCAACCACCACCAGTGCCCGCACCCGTGAGGTGCTGACCCACGCACTCGCCAGCGACCTCAAGCTGGAGGTCGCACAGACGCAGTACCGCGGGCACGCCCGTGATCTCGCCCAGCAGGCCACCGAGGCCGGCGAGACCGACCTGGTCGTGGCACTCGGCGGCGACGGCACGGTCAACGAGGTCGTCAACGGTCTGCTGGCCAACGGCCCCGATCCCGACTCGCACCCCCGGCTGGCGGTCGTCCCCGGCGGCTCCACCAATGTCTTCGCCCGCGCGCTCGGGCTCCCCAACGACGTCGTGGAGGCCACCGGCGCCCTGCTGGACGCGCTGCGCGACGGCAGCGAGCGGACGATCGGCCTCGGGCTGGCCGCGGGCACCCCGGGCAGCGAGGACGAGGGCGTACCGGAGCGCTGGTTCACCTTCTGCGCGGGCTTCGGCTTCGACGCCGGCGTCGTCGGCCGGGTCGAGCAGCAGCGCGAACGCGGCAAGCGTTCGACCCACGCCCTGTACGTGCGACAGGTCGTACGGCAGTTCCTGGTGGAGGCGAACCGCCGGCGGGGCATCCTCAGCCTCGAACGTCCGGGCGGGGCCGACGGCGACGCGGAGACCGTCGAGAACCTGACGCTCGCCATAATTTGCAACACCGCCCCGTGGACCTACCTGGGCAACCGTCCGATCTATCCGTCCCCGGACGCCTCGTTCGACACGGCCCTGGATCTGTTCGCACTGAGCAAGCTCTCACCGTCCGCGGTGGCCCGCTATGCGACCCAGTTGCTGACGTCCACACCCGAGCGCGGGCCCCACGGCAAGCACGCCCTCTCACTTCACGACCTCACGAACTTCACCTTGCATTCGCAGGTTCCTCTGCCCTTCCAGATGGACGGTGACCACCTGGGACTGCGTACGAGTGTGACGTTCACAGGCGTACGCCGTGCACTGCGTGTGATTGTGTGAGCAGTAGGGCCCAAAGTCCTTTCACTCGAACGTTTAGACTGGTTTCCACCCCCTGGAATGACGGCTGTGAGCTAGGCGACACCAAGGATTCAAAAAAAAGTTTCCGGAAGGGGTTGTATCCGCCGCCGAGGTTTGCGAGTCTCTTCATGGCGATCGGGACGGCCGCTCTACCGGCCCCCTTGAGAGCCCGAATCCTCCTCCTCATTCCACAGGACCGCGCCAGTTCACGACTGGATTTCGGCCCTTCCCTTGTGGAGGGATTCGTGAAAGCGTTCACATTCACAAGCAACGATCCCGTCACACGAGGAGATGGAGCAGCCATGGACTGGCGTCACCGCGCCGTTTGCCGCGAGGAAGACCCCGAGCTCTTCTTCCCTATCGGCAACACCGGTCCTGCGCTGCTGCAGATCGAGGAAGCCAAGGCCGTCTGCCGCCGCTGCCCCGTCATGGAGCAGTGCCTGCAGTGGGCGCTCGAGTCCGGCCAGGACTCCGGCGTCTGGGGTGGTCTGAGCGAGGACGAGCGCCGCGCGATGAAGCGCCGTGCAGCTCGCAACCGGGCGCGCAACGCCAGCGCCTGAGCCAGCAGCCCCGTGGCCCCCGAGCCGCAGCGCGCAGTACACCCGATGCACCCCCGGCGCTGAAAAGCCCGGTCGTTATCGCATCGACACAGCTTTGAGCCCCGGACCGCATGGTCCGGGGCTTCCTGCTGTTCAGGGCCGGGGCGGACGCGGCCGCCGGGCGCCGGCCCCGGAGCTCAGTGCTGCTTCTCGGCGCGCACCGGGACGTCGAGGATGACCTGCGTACCGCGCTCGGGCGCCCGCACCATGTCGAACTTTCCGCCCAACTCCCCCTCCACCAGGGTCCGGACGATCTGGAGCCCCAGGTTTCCGGCGCGGTGCGGATCGAAACCCTCGGGGAGACCGCGGCCGTTGTCCTGGACGGTGACCAGCAGCCGCGGCTCGGTACGGCTGCCGCCGCGCACCGCGCCGACCTCGACCACACCCCGCTCCACCTGGTCGAAGGCGTGCTCCAGGGCGTTCTGAAGCACCTCGGTGAGCACCATCGACAGCGGAGTGGCCACCTCGGCGTCCAGGATGCCGAAGCGTCCGGTGCGGCGGGTGGTCACCTTGCCCGGGGAGATCTCCGCCACCATGGCCAGCACCCGGTCCGCGATCTCGTCGAACTCGACCCGTTCGTCGAGGGTCTGGGACAGCGTCTCGTGCACGATCGCGATCGAACCGACCCTGCGTACGGCCTCGTTGAGCGCCTCGCGGCCCTGTTCGGAATCCATCCGGCGGGACTGTAGCCGCAGCAGCGCGGCGACCGTCTGGAGATTGTTCTTCACCCGGTGGTGGATCTCCCGGATGGTGGCGTCCTTGGTGATCAGCTCGCGCTCGCGACGTCTCAGTTCGGTCACATCACGCAGCAGGACCAGTGAACCGATGTGCGTCCCCTTGGGCTTGAGCGGGATCGCGCGCAACTGGATCACGCCGTCGTCGCCCTCGACCTCGAACTCCCTGGGGGCCCAGCCGCTGGCGAGCTTGACCAGCGCCTCGTCCACCGGGCCGCGGGCGGGCGCCAGTTCGGCGGTGGCCTGGCCCAGGTGGTGGCCCACCAGGTCGGCGGCGAGACCGAGCCGGTGATAGGCGGAGAGGGCGTTGGGGCTGGCGTACTGGACGATGCCGTCCGCATCGAGCCGGATCAGTCCGTCGCCGGCGCGCGGCGAGGCATCCATGTCGACCTGCTGGCCCTGGAAGGGAAACGTTCCGGCAGCGATCATCTGGGCGAGGTCGGAGGCGCTCTGGAGGTAGGTGAGCTCCAGCCGGCTGGGGGTGCGTACGGTCAGCAGATTGGTGTTGCGGGCGATCACCCCGAGCACCCGGCCCTCGCGGCGCACCGGGATGGACTCGACCCGCACCGGCACCTCCTCCCGCCACTCCGGGTCGCCCTCGCGCACGATGCGGCCCTCGTCCAGGGCGGAGTCCAGCATCGGGCGGCGGCCCCGGGGAACGAGATGGCCGACCATGTCGTCCTGGTAGGAGGTGGGACCCGTATTGGGCCGCATCTGGGCCACCGATACATAGCGGGTGCCGTCGAGAGTGGGCACCCACAGCACGAGATCGGCGAAGGAGAGGTCGGAGAGCAGCTGCCACTCCGAGACCAGCAGATGGAGCCACTCGAGGTCGGTGTCGCTCAGAGCGGTGTGCTGGCGTACGAGATCGTTCATGGAGGGCACGTCTTGGAGCCTACCGGCGTACGGTGTATGTGTTGTATCTGCACGGGCATGGACAAGTGAGAATGGTCTAGTCCAGAATTCAGCAAAGACCTCCGCTCTCCCCGCACAGGAGAGCGGAACGAGGCCGAAGGCGCTCTCTGCCCTGACTGCGCCGGGGCCTCCGATCGACCGGTCCCAGGACGGGATGCACCCCTACCGCACACAGGGGCGCCGCCCGCCCGTTAGGCGGGGTCGGCCGATGTCAGCTCCGGGCTGCGGTGCCGGACAGGTTGAGGGTCCTGTCCCGGCGCCGCGGCCCGCGGGTGCTTCCGGGGGTCTTCAGCGGACCTCCCCGCCCGTCTTCCGCGGCCACGCCTGGAGCGCCAGCTCGGCGATCGCCTCCAGCTCCGTCCGCTCCGCGCCGTCGCGTGCCTGCTGGGACAGGCCCTGGATGACGGCGCCGGTGTAGGCGGCCAGCGCGCCGGCGTCCGTATCGGGGGGCAGCTCGCCCGAGGCGATGTCCGCCCGGATGGCACCCGCGATCTCCCGGACGTTCGACAGCCTCATCTCCCGCAGGGAGTCGGCGACTTCGGCCGATGCGGGCGAGATGTTCAGGGCGGCGCTGATGACCAGGCAGCCGCGGGGTCGGCCGGGGAGGGTGTATTCGGCCGCGGCCTCGCGCAGCGCACGTTCGACACCCCGGCGGGCGGTCGGTTCCTCGGCCACGGCGCGGGAGAGGAAGCCTCCGTAGAGCCGCCCGTACTCGGCCACGACCTCGCTGAACAGGGCCCGCTTGTCGCCGAAGGCGGCGTAGAGACTGGGGGCACTGATGCCCATGGCGCGGGTGAGGTCGGAGATCGAGGTGGCCTCGTAGCCCTGCTCCCAGAAGGACCGGACCGCCTGCTCCAGGGCCGTCTCGCGGTCGAAGGACCGGGGCCGCCCGCGCTGTTTCGTCTCCTTGGTCGCCATGGGAAGAATTTTATAGCGGTCGGTACGGATCGCGTGCTACGGTTTTTCTGTAACGAGCGATATAGAAATCGCTCGATGCGGGGGTGCGTGCGTCGGTGCACGTCGGCGTGCCTCCGCAGACGTCCGGGGACATCCGCACAGGGATCGGGAGGGGACTGCCATGAGTGCGCTCAGCGGCAAGACGGCACTGGTGACAGGCGGCAGCAGGGGGATCGGCCGGGCCATCGCGGAACGGCTGGCCAGGGAGGGCGCGCGGGTCGGCGTGCATTACGGCCGGGACGCGGCCGCGGCCAAGGAGACGGTCTCGGCGATCGAGGCCGACGGGGGCCTGGCCTTCGCGCTCCAGGCCGAGCTGGGGGTGCCGGGGGACGCCGAAGCACTGTGGAGCGCGTTCGACGCGCAGGCCGCGGGGCTGGACATCCTGGTCAACAACGCCGGGATCAACAAGGCCGTGGACGGCACCCTGAAGCGGATCGACGCGGTGACGAGGGAGGACTTCGACACCCTCTTCGCGGTCAACACCACGGCGCCGTTCTTCATCACCCAGCAGGCGCTGCCCCGGCTGCGGGACGGGGGACGGATCATCAACACCTCGACCGGCCTGACGCGGGGCGCGGCCAAGCCCGAGTTGATCGCGTACGCCATGACCAAGGGCGCGCTCGACGTCTTCACCTCGACCCTCGCCAAGGACCTGGGCCCGCGCGGGATCACGGTCAACGCGGTGGCGCCCGGCGTGGTGAACACCGATATGAATGCCGGATGGCTGCGGGGCGAGGCCAGTGCCGCGGCGCGGCAGCAGGTGAGCGAGATATCCCCGCTGGGCCGGGTCGCGGACGCCACCGACATCGGCGACATCGTGGCCTTCCTCGCCTCGGACGACAGCCGTTGGGTGACGGGTCAGTGGATCGACGCGACGGGTGGCGCGCTGCTCTGACGGAGTGCCGTCCGGCGGTCCGACGGAGTGCCGTTGGGGGGCGTGGGCCGCCGGTCCGGGCCGCCGTGCGGGCCGCCGGACGGAGGCGTGCCGGGCGGCGGAAAACTTGACCGGCCGTTCGGATGTGCCGACGAGTTCCGGGAGCCGTCCTCTGCTAGATTGGTCTATACCACATGGATCTCTCCAGAACGGCAGGCCAAGCGTGGAAGTTGTCATCGTTCCGGATGCCGTGGCGGGCGGCGAGCTGATCGCGGAGGCCATCGCCACCCTCGTGCGCCGTAAGCCCGACGCACTGCTCGGTGTGGCCACCGGCTCCACCCCGTTGCCCATCTATGAGGCGCTGGCGGCGAAGGTCCGGGCCGGCGCGGTGGACGCCTCGCGAGCGCGCATCTGCCAGCTCGACGAGTACGTCGGACTGCCGGCCGGGCACCCCGAGTCCTACCGTTCGGTGGTCCTGCGCGAGGTGGTCGAACCGCTCGGTCTCGCCGAGGAGTCCTTCATGGGCCCCGATGGTGCGGCGGAGGATGTGCAGGCCGCCTGTGAGGCGTACGACCGTGCGCTGCGCGAGGCGGGCGGGGTGGATCTCCAGCTGCTCGGTATCGGCACGGACGGGCACATCGGCTTCAACGAGCCCTGCTCCTCGCTCGCTTCGCGTACCCGCATCAAGACGCTGACCCGGCAGACCCGGGAGGACAACGCCCGGTTCTTCGACAGCCTCGACGAGGTGCCGCACCACGTCATCACCCAGGGCATCGGCACCATCCTGGAGGCCCGCCATCTGGTGCTGCTCGCCACCGGCGAGGGCAAGGCCGACGCGGTGGCCCATGCCGTCGAGGGCCCGGTCGCCGCGCTGGTCCCGGCCTCGGCACTTCAGCTCCACCCGCATGCGACGGTCGTCGTGGACGAGGCCGCGGCCGGCAAGCTGAAGCTCGCGGACTACTTCCGTGCCACGTATGCGGCGAAGCCGGAGTGGCAGGGCCTGTAGGCACTGCCGGGGGGCTGGGGGGCCGCGCCGTGCGCCGAAGGGGCCGGCGCTCCTGGTCACGCGTCGGGCGACGGCGTCCGGCCCGTGAGGGCCTCGGCCGCGGCCTGGGCGCAGACGCGGGCGGCGCCGTGGGTGGCGACGTGGAGGGCGCCCTGGGGCGGGGCCTGGGGGACGCCCATTTCGACGACCGCGGTGTCGGGGCGGGCGGCGAGCAGGGTGTGGAGCGCGTCGGCCATCCAGGGGTGGCGGTGGACGTCGCGGACCACGGCGACGAGGCGGCGGCCGGCGGCCGCCGTGAGCAGGCCGTCGACCAGGGCGGCGGTACCGGCCGCGGCGGCGGCCTCGCCGGTGCGGGTGGCGGTCTCGGTGCCCGGGAGGAGGCGGGCCAGTTCGGCGGCGACGCCCCAGGGGGTCTCGTCGCCCACGGCGATGTTGGCGAGGGGGGTGAAGGCGGCGACGTAGACGGGCTCCGTCAGGGGTCGGTACGGGCCGGCGGCGGTGAGGCGCAGGGCGCGCCGGGCCGCGGTGAGGCCGATGCCGGGGGCGGGTGCGGCCCGCTCCCCCGCGCCCGTGCTCCGGATCCGGCCGGCCAGAGCGCGCACCCGCGCCGCGGCGTCGGCGAGCCGCTGCTCCGGCAGTTCGCCCTCGCGCACCGCCCGCACCAGGGCGTCACGCAGTCGCAGCACGATGTCCTCGTCCGCCAGCCCGCCGCCCACACAGATGGCGTCGGCACCGGCCGCGAGGGCGCGCACGCTGCCGCGCTCGATGCCGTAGGTGGCGGAGATGGCCTGCATTTCCATCCCGTCAGTGACGATCAGCCCGTCGAAGCCGAGGCCGCCCTCGGCTTCGGGGGCCCGCAGCAGACCGTGCAGCGCGGCCGGGCTGAGCGTGGCCGGGTGCTCGGCGTCCAGCGCGGGCAGCAGGATGTGGGCGCTCATCACGGCCCGGGTGCCGGCGGCGACGGCGGCGCGGAACGGCACCAGTTCGCGTTCCTGGAGGGTGGGCAGACCGACGGCGATACGCGGCAGATCGTGGTGCGAGTCGACGGCGGTGTCGCCGTGGCCGGGGAAGTGCTTGGTGCAGGCGGCGACGCCGGCGGACTGGAGGCCCTCGACGTAGGCGGCGGTGTGCCGGGCGACCAGCTGCGGATCGGCGCCGAAGGAGCGGACGCCGATGACCGGGTTGGCGGGGTTGGAGTTGACGTCCGCGGAGGGGGCCCAGTTGAGGTTGATGCCGCAGTCGGCCAGCCGGCGGCCGAGTTCACGGGCGACCGCGCGGGTCACTTCGGTGTCGTCGACGGCGCCGAGCGCATGGTTGCCGGGGAAGGAGGAGCCGCCGCGCACTTCGAGGCGGGTGACATCGCCGCCCTCCTCGTCGATGGCGACGATCAGTTCCTCGCGTTCGGCGCGCAGCCGGCCGGTGAGCGCGGCGAGTTGGGCCGGGCCGGCGACATTGCGGCCGAAGAGGCCGACCGAGACCAGGCCCTCGCCGAGGCGCCGCAGCAGCCAGTCGGGCGCGGTGGTGCCGGTGAAGCCGGGCTGGAGGACGGCCAGGGCATCGCGGGTGAGGGTGTCGGCGGGGCGTACGGAGCGTACGAGAGGCGTCATGAGCTGCTTATCCCTTCACTGCGCCGGAGGTGAGACCGCCGACCGCCTTGCGTTGCAGGAACAGGAAGAGGACCAGGATCGGCACGGCGAAGATCGAGGCGGCGGCCATGGTGGCACCCCAGTCGTCCCCGAACCGGGTCTGGAACTGCGAGAGCCACAACGGCAGGGTGCCGGTGGCCGGTTCCTTGTTGAGGACCAGGACCAGCGGGAATTCGTTCCAGGCGGTGATGAATCCGAAGAGCGAGGTGGCCATCAGGCCGGGCGCCAGCAGGGGGAAGACCACCTTGAGGAACGCCTGGCGGCGCGAGCAGCCGTCGACCATCGCGGACTCCTCCAGCTCCTTGGGCACCGCGGCGACATAGCCCCGGAGCGTCAGCAGGGTGAAGGGCAGCACCATCACCATGTAGAAGAAGGTGAGCGGCAGCAGGCTGTTGAGCAGGTCGGCGTCCCGGACGATCAGGTAGACGGAGATCACCATGACCTCCCAGGGAGCCATCTGGGCGACCATGAACGTCAGCAGGATGCCCTTCCGGCCCCGGAAGCGCATCCGGGTCAGGGCATACGCCCCGCAGAGCGCGATCACCAGCGACAGGCCGACGGCGAGGACGGTCACCAGCACCGAATTGCCCGCCAGGATCCAGAAGTCCGGGGCGTGCACGGCCGTCGCGAAGTGTTCGAGGGTGCCGTGGACGGGGAACCACACGGGGTCCTCGGTGATGATGTCCCGGGTCGGCTTGAAGGCCGTGTTGAACATCCAGTAGACCGGGAAGACGAAGCCGAGGGCGAGCACGGCCGCCGTGGCATTGTGCCGGACCCGGCCGGCGAGGGAGTGCTTCACGACTCGTTCTCCTCCTGCTGTTCCTGGGTGACCGTCAGCCGCAGGTAGTACGCGGTCATGGCCAGTAGCACCACGATCGTCAGCAGGGAGATCGCGGCGCCCATGCCGAAGTGGAGATTGCCGACGCCCTCGGTGAAGGCGTAGATCGGCAGCGTTTCGGTGAGCCGGTCGGGGCCGCCCTCGTTGATGGCGAAGATCTGCGGGAACGCCTTGAAGACCCAGATGACCTCCAGAAACGTCGTCGCGAGGAAGAACGGCTTGAGGAAGGGGAAGGTGACGGAGGTGAACACCTGCCAGCTGCCGGCGCCGTCCATCCGGGCCGCTTCGTAGAGCTCTTCGGGGATGGTCGTGGTGGCCGCGTAGAGGTTGAGAGCCACGAAGGGCAGCGACTGCCAGACGATCAGCACGGTGATGACGGCGAACGTCGACAGCTGGCTGCCCACCCAGTCGTAGTGGGCCATGCCGTGCCGGCCGAGCTTGTCCAGCAGCCAGTTGACGACGCCGTAGCGGGAGTCGAAGAGCCACTGGAAGACGGTGGTGGCGGCGATCACCGGCATCGCCCAGGCCAGCACCAGCGCGGCGGAGAGCGTGAGGCGCATCTTCGTACCGAGCCGCGCCAGCAGCAGCCCGATCAGCACGCCGAGGATCATGATCAGGGCGACATTGACCGCGGTGAAGACGAGGGTGCGCAGGGTGACCCGCCAGAACTGCTCACTGCCCAGGATCTCCTGGTAGTTGCCGATTCCGCGCCAGTCGGTGAGGTGCTGGATCAGCTCCTTCATATTGAGGTTCTGGAAGGAGAGCAGGAGGTTGCGGACCATCGGCCAGCCCAGGAAGACCGCGGTCGCCAGCAGGGCCGGCAGCAGCAGGAGGTAGGGGGCGCCGCGCGCGGCCCGCCGGCGGCCTCCGCCGCGCCGGGTGGGCGGTGCGCCGCCCTTGCCGGTCCGCGGCGCGGTCTGCTCCACCGCGCCGTCGAGCTGCACTGCCATGGCCCCTGCTCCCCCTCGTATGCCGTCAGAACTCGGTGCGCCGGCGGTGCCCGGGTACCGGCCGGGGGCGGCCGGCCGGCACCCGGCGCCTGGTGGACGCGCCCCCGGGCGTCCGTTTACTGCTTGGCGAGCCGTGCGTTGATCTCGGGCTCGATGTCCTTGGCGGCATCGGCCGGGGACTTACCGTTCAGAACGGCGGTCATATAGCTCTTGATCGGGTTCGGAATGTTCTCCACCGCGGCCCACTGGGGAATCAGCGGTGTGGTGCCCCCGGACTTCTCCGCCGCCGGCGCCGCGGCCGCCACGGCCGGATTCTCCTGTGCGGCACCGGCCAGGTCGGCGGACTTCGGGGCCCAGCCGGACTCCTTCACCATCTGCCGGTCGTTCTGCTTCGACAGGGCGACCTTCAGGAATTCCTTGGCGAGTTCCTGGTTCTTCCCCATTCCGGCGACGGCGAAATTGGAGCCGCCGAGGAAGACACCCTCCGGCTTGTCCGCGGTCTCCCCGGGGATGGTGAAGAAGCCGATGTCCTTCTTCATCTCCGGATTGGCCTTGACGGCGGTGGCGGCCTCGTAACCCATGGCGATCAGGGCGCCGGTGCGGCCCTTGGCGAAGACCTCGGCCTGCTGCGGGGTGGCCTCGTCCTTGTTCTTGGGGGCGGTGCTGAACGCCTGGTACTGCCGGTAGATGTCCATGGCCTTGGCGACCTTGGGATCGCCGAGGTTGGAGACCCATCTGCCGCCCTGCCGCTTCACCAGGTCGGCGCCGGTGCCGAGGGTCAGGCCGTCGAAGAAGTACCAGTTCTGGCCGGGGAGATACAGCGGTTCGGCGCCGGTCTTCTTCTTGATGGTGTCAAAGGCCCGGAAGAGCTCGCCGCGGGTCCGGGGAGTTCCCTTGAGACCGGCCTCGGCCCAGATCTTCTTGTTGTACATCACCACCCGGTTTCCGGCGAACCACGGGAGTGCGTACTGCTTTCCGTCCACGAGCGACGCCTTGTTGATGGCCTCGTTCCAGTCGGCACCGATCTCCTTCTTCAGATCGCCGAGTTCGGCCAGGGCACCGGCCTTGGCATAGGCGGCGGTCTGGGTGTTGCCGATTTCGACGACGTCCGGCGGAGTGTCCTCGGAAAGGGCGGTGCTCAGCTTCTGCTGAATACCGTTCCACTGCTGGACCTTGAACTCGACGGTGGCGCCGGTCTTCTTCTTGAACTGCGCGGAGACCTGCTCGGTCCACTGCGCCGGATTCGAACCATTCATCACCCAGACGGTCAGCTTCTGGCCCTTGAAGCCGTCCGCGCCCGTCTTCGTGCCGCCGCCGGACCCACAGGCAGTGACACCCACCAGCATTCCCGCGACCGCCGTCGCCGCCATGAGTCCACGCTTCATTGCGCTCTCCCCCCAAAGGCCGGGTGTGTGGTCTTTAATGGTTTAGACCAGTGCCCCGCAGCTTGGCCTAGACCTTTAGGGGTGTCAAGGGTGTATAAGAGTCGCTGTCAGGTCCGTTACCGGACCGACATCCGGCGAGCCGGGGGCCTGTAAGGGAGCGCGGGAAACCCACCCGTGCCACGATGTGAGCCGCTACGTACGGAGGCGCCGGTGACGGCAGCACGACAGGAGTCGGAGAGGCGGGTCATGGACACGGACGGGGGCAGCGGTGCCGAGAGCGGCGGCACGCGGACCGCACGGGTGCCCAAGTACTACCGGCTCAAGCGGCACTTGCTGGAAATCACCGAGACCCTGCCGCCCGGCACCCCGGTCCCGCCCGAACGGACCCTCGCCACGGAGTTCGACACCTCGCGCACGACGGTGCGTCAGGCCCTCCAGGAGCTGGTGGTCGAGGGCCGGCTGGAGCGCATCCAGGGCAAGGGCACCTTTGTCGCCAAGCCCAAGGTTTCCCAGGCCCTGCAACTGACCTCCTATACGGAGGACATGCGGGCCCAGGGCCTGGAGCCGACCTCCCAGCTGCTGGACATCGGCTATGTCACCGCGGACGACCGGCTCGCCGGACTGCTGGACATCGCCACCGGCGGCCGAGTGCTGCGCATCGAGCGGCTGCGGCTGGCCAGCGGTGAGCCGATGGCCATCGAGACCACCCATCTGTCGGCGAAGCGCTTCCCCGCGCTGCGGCGGAACCTCGTCAAGTACACCTCCCTCTACACCGCGCTGGCCGAGGTGTACGACGTCCGGCCGGCGGAGGCCGAGGAGACCATCGAGACCTCCCTCGCCACCCCGCGCGAGGCCGGTCTGCTGGGCACGGACGTCGGACTGCCGATGCTGATGCTCTCCCGGCACTCGCTCGATGCGCAGGGGCAGCCGGTGGAGTGGGTGCGCTCGGTCTACCGCGGCGACCGCTACAAGTTCGTCGCCCGGCTGCGGCGCCCCACGGACTGACCCAGGACCGCGCCGGGCGGAGCGCGCTCCGCCCGGCCTCCCCTCCGTCCTGCCGCGCCCCGAGGGACGGCGGCGCAGGTCGCGGCCGGATGGATTCTTGATACCGATATGCGGACAGCTAGTGACGCGTGCCACTGGCCTGCCATAGATTTCCAGCCGATCGCACAGGAGACAGCCAGGGGACGGAGCCACGGTCATGACTCAGCCAGCCGCATCACCGGTTCGCAGACAGGTCGTCACGCCCACGCGTGTGGTGGCCGGGCTCTGCCTGATCGCTCCGTTCGTGGCGATGCTCTGGGTGAGCTCGTACGCCAAAATCGAGCCGACGGTCATCGGGATCCCGTTCTTCTACTGGTACCAGATGCTGTGGGTGCTGATCTCGACCGCGCTCACCACCCTCGCCTACAAGCTCGTGCAGCGTGAGCAGCGCGCCCGCAAGGGTGGTGCGGACCAGTGACTTCCACGAACGCGCTCGCCGCGTCCCAGACCCAGGGCGTCAACGGCGTCGCCCTGGCCGTCTTCATCTTCTTCTTCCTGGCCGTGACGGTCATGGGCTTCCTGGCCGCCCGCTGGCGCAAGGCCGAGGAGTCCGCCAACCTCGACGAATGGGGCCTGGGCGGCCGCAGTTTCGGCACCTGGGTGACGTGGTTCCTGCTGGGCGGGGACCTCTACACGGCCTACACGTTCGTGGCCGTCCCGGCGGCGATCTACGCGGCGGGCGCGGCCGGTTTCTTCGCCGTGCCGTACACGATCCTGGTCTACCCGCTGATCTTCACCTTCCTGCCCCGCCTGTGGTCGGTCTCGCACAAGCACGGCTATGTCACCACCTCCGACTTCGTCCGCGGCCGCTTCGGCTCCAAGGGCCTGTCGCTGGCCGTGGCGCTCACCGGCATCCTGGCCACGATGCCGTACATCGCCCTCCAACTGGTGGGCATCCAGGCGGTCCTGGACGTGATGGGCATCGGCGGCGGCGAGCACACCAACTGGTTCGTCAAGGACCTGCCGCTGCTGATCGCGTTCGCCGTGCTGGCCGCGTACACCTACTCCTCGGGGCTGCGGGCGCCGGCGCTGATCGCGTTCGTCAAGGACGGGCTGATCTACCTCGTCATCGCGGTGGCGATCATCTACATCCCGATCAAGCTGGGCGGCTTTGACGCGATCTTCGACTCGGCCGGCAAGGCGCTGGCCCAGCCCGGTGCCGTGCCCGGCAAACCGCGCGGCGAGCTGATCAGCGGCCCCAACGCCCAGTGGGCGTACGCGACCCTGGCACTCGGCTCGGCGCTGGCGCTCTTCATGTACCCGCACTCGATCACCGCGACGCTGTCCTCGCGCAGCCGCAACGTGATCCGCCGCAACACCACGATCCTGCCGCTGTACTCCCTCATGCTGGGTCTGCTGGCGCTGCTCGGCTTCATGGCGATCAAGGCCGGTACGGACATCCAGGGCAACCCGCAGCTGGCCATCCCGCAGCTGTTCGAGGACATGTTCCCGAGCTGGTTCTCCGGTGTGGCGTTCGCCGCGATCGGCATCGGCGCGCTGGTGCCCGCGGCCATCATGTCGATCGCCGCGGCCAACCTCTTCACCCGCAACGTCTACAAGGACTTCCTCAAGCCGGGCGCCACGCCCGAGCAGGAGCACAAGGTCGCCAAGCTGGTCTCGCTGCTGGTGAAGGTCGGCGCGCTGGTCTTCGTCCTCACCATGGACAAGACCGTCGCGATCAACTTCCAGCTGCTGGGCGGCATCTGGATCCTCCAGACCATGCCGTCCCTGGTCGGCGGCCTCTTCACCCGCTGGTTCCACCGCTGGGCGCTGCTGGCCGGCTGGGCGGTCGGCATGCTCTACGGCACGCTCGCGGCCTACGGCGTCGCCAGCCCGACCCAGAAGCACTTCGGTGGCTCCAGCGCGGAGATCCCCGGCATCGGCGAGATCGGCTACATCGGTCTGACCGCCTTCGTGCTGAACGTGGTGGTGACGGTCGTCCTCACCTTCGCCCTGAAGGCCGCCAAGGCCCCCGAAGGCATCGACGAGACCAGCCCCGCCGACTACACGGCGGACGCCGGCGACGAGGGCGTCGCCGTCGAACTGCCGCCGGCCACGGCGGAAGCGCCGGCCGGGCACTGAGGACCGGTCAGCCGAATTCCGGCAACGGGCCGTCGCGTTCCCTCCGGGGCGCGGCGGCCCGTTAGCGTTCGCCGTTCAGTTCACCCAGTTCTTCAGCTGCTCGGTTTCGAGGGTGATGCCCACGGGGTCGGGGAGGTGGAGGGGCTTGCCGTACGGGACGGTGCGGACGTCCTCGTAGCGGGTGCCGTCGGGTTCGCTGTAGAGCGACACCTGGCATTCCTGCCGGTCGATGAGCAGATAGAGCGGGATACCGGCTCCCGCGTACGCACGGGGCTTCTCCACGCGGTCACGCTGGTGCGTGTCGGAGTCGGAGGACGTGACCTCGACAACCATCAACACCGGCTCGGGGTCGACCCATTCCCCCTGGCCGACAAAGGCACCGCTGACGGAGAGTGCCCCGTCCGGCCGGGCCCGGCCACTGCGGTACTCCTCCGCCTTGAGTCCCTGATCCGGGTAGAGCCACAGCTCAGGTCGTGACTGAATGCAGATGCGTGTCAGCCACTCGATGATCCGACCGTGATCCCCGTCCCGGCAGGGGCTTGCTCTTGACCTTCCCGTCGATGAGTTCCAGACGCGCGCCCTCCTCCAAGCGGGCGAGTATCTGCGCGGCCTCTTCGAAATGCTCGGTCTCCATGATGTGCGGCCGGTCGGCGAGCGCGGTCATGAAACCTTCTCCTTCTTCCACGGGACGGAACAAAGAACTGCAACCGACCATAGCCGAGGCCACTGACAGACACTGTGTGATCACTCACGACACACTAGATGTGGGGGTGCACTTGAGGGGCCACCCCCACATGTATGCTCGTCCTCGCTGTCGCCGCAGGGGAATCCGGTGGGAATCCGGAACTGTCCCGCAACGGTGTAGGAGCGCGCTCGGCCGGGCGGATACCGGCCCTGGGCGCGTGCCCGTGTAGTCCGAGGACCTGCCGACGGTACGTCCGCACCGCAAGGGGTGCGGTCGTCGATACGTCCGGGCCCCGAGGGTTGGGCCGGTGGACGCCGCGCGGTGTGCCCGCGCACCCCTGAGCGTCATGGGGTGCCGCATGCCCGCGTGCGCCCGTCGCGTCCCTCCCTCCCGGCCCCCGCCGAGTGAGGGAGAGCATCGCGTGACCATCGCGCCAACGGAGCCCGCGTCAGACGCCGAGGTCGTGCCGCCCGTGGTGGCCACGCCTCCCGGTGCCGCCGGCGGCGGCCCGGGCGAGGACGGGCCGGGTGTCGCCCTGCTGCGCACCCTGACCCAGCTGACCGAGGACCTGACCGCGACCGACCCCGGCAAGGTGGCCGCCGCCGCCCTGCGCGGCCGGTACGACGGCGCAGGCGAGGCCGAACTGCGGTCGCTGGCCACCGATGCCGCGGCCGGTCTGATCGGTGACGAGCCGCAGTACTCCAAGCTCGCGGCGCGGCTGCTCACCCTCGCGATCTCGGAGGAGGCGGCCGGACAGGGGGCGGTCGCCTTCTCCGCCTCCGTCGAGGTCGGCCACCGCGAGGGGCTGATCGCCGACGAGACCGCGGAGTTCGTCCGGGCACACGCCGCCCGGCTGGACGCGCTGGTCGACCGGGCGCTCGCCGACGGGGCCGACGACCGCTTCGGATACTTCGGGCTGCGCACCCTGCACTCGCGCTACCTGCTGCGGCACCCCACCACCCGTCAGGTCATCGAGACCCCGCAGCACTTCCTGCTGCGGGTGGCCTGCGGCCTCGCCGAGGACCACAGCGACCGCGCCCTGGACGACGTCGCCGAGCTCTACCGGCTCACCAGCTCGCTGTCCTACCTCCCCTCCTCCCCGACCCTCTTCAACTCCGGCACCCGCCACCCGCAGATGTCGTCCTGCTATCTGCTGGACTCGCCGCTGGACGAGCTGGACTCGATCTACGACCGCTACCACCAGGTCGCCCGGCTCTCCAAGCACGCCGGCGGCATCGGCCTCTCGTACTCCCGCATCCGCGCCCGCGGTTCGCTGATCCGCGGCACCAACGGGCACTCCAACGGCATCGTGCCGTTCCTGCGCACCCTGGACGCCTCGGTCGCGGCCGTGAACCAGGGCGGCCGGCGCAAGGGCGCCGCCTGCGTCTACCTGGAGACCTGGCACGCGGACATCGAGGAGTTCCTGGAGCTGCGCGACAACACCGGTGAGGAGGCGCGCCGTACGCACAACCTGAACATCGCGCACTGGATCCCGGACGAGTTCATGCGCCGGGTGGAGGCGGACGCCGACTGGTCGCTGTTCTCGCCCTCGGACGCCCCGGAGCTGGTGGACCTGTGGGGCGACGCGTTCGACGCCGCCTACCGGAAGCTGGAGGCCGAGGGCCGGGCGCTCAAGCAGATCCCGGCCCGGGTGCTGTACTCCCGCATGATGCGCACCCTGGCGCAGACCGGCAACGGCTGGATGACGTTCAAGGACGCCGCCAACCGCACCTCCAACCAGACCGCCGAGACCGGCCAGGTCGTGCACTCGTCCAACCTGTGCACGGAGATCCTGGAGGTGACGAACGACGGGGAGACCGCGGTCTGCAACCTGGGGTCGGTCAACCTCGCGGCGCACCTGGGCGACCACGGTGAGATGGACTGGGAGCGGCTGGACGCGACCGTCCGCACCGCCGTCACCTTCCTCGACCGCGTCGTGGACATCAACTTCTACCCGACCGAGCAGGCCGGGACGTCCAACTCCCGCTGGCGCCCGGTCGGTCTGGGCCTGATGGGCCTCCAGGACGTCTTCTTCCGGCTGCGGCTGCCCTTCGACTCGCCCGAGGCGCAGGAGCTGTCGACCCGTATCTCCGAGCGGATCATGCTCGCCGCCTACGAGGCGTCCGCCGACCTCGCCGAGCGGCACGGCCCGCACCCGGCGTGGTCCGCGACCCGCACCGCCCGCGGTGTGCTGCACCCGGACCACTACCCGAACGCCGAGCCCCGCTGGGCGGACCGCTGGGCGGCGCTGCGCAGCCGTATCGCCCTGACCGGCATGCGCAACTCCCTGCTGCTGGCGATCGCGCCGACCGCGACCATCGCCTCGATCGCGGGCGTCTACGAGTGCATCGAGCCGCAGGTCTCGAACCTCTTCAAGCGCGAGACGCTGTCCGGTGAGTTCCTCCAGGTCAACGCGTATCTGATCGAGGAGCTCAAGGCGCTGGGGCTGTGGGACGCGCGGACCCGGGACGCGCTGCGCGAGGCCAACGGCTCGGTGCAGGACGTCGAGTGGATCCCGGAGGAGGTCCGGGCGCTGTACCGCACCGCGTGGGAGATCCCGCAGCGCGCGCTGATCGACATGGCCGCGGCCCGTACGCCCTACCTCGACCAGAGCCAGTCGCTGAACCTCTTCATGGCGTCGCCGACCATCGGCAAGCTCAGCTCGATGTACGCCTACGCCTGGAAGCGCGGCATCAAGACGACGTATTACCTGCGGTCGCGGCCGGCGACCCGGATCGCCCAGTCGGCGCGCGGCACCGCGGCCGCCGCCCCCGCCCCCGTACCGCAGCAGGCCACCGACCCCGAGGCGGTCGCCTGCTCCCTGGAAAACCCCGAGTCCTGCGAGGCATGCCAGTAATGACCACCGAGACCCCCAACGCCTCCGCCGCGCACACCGCCACCACCGGCGAGAAGAACCTCCTCGACCCGGGCTTCGAGCTGACCCTGCGGCCGATGCGGTACCCGGAGTTCTACGACCGCTACCGGGACGCCATCAAGAACACCTGGACCGTGGAGGAGGTCGACCTCCACTCGGACGTCGCCGACCTCGCCAAGCTCTCGCCGGGTGAGCAGCACATGATCGGCCGGCTGGTGGCGTTCTTCGCGACCGGCGACTCGATCGTCGCCAACAACCTCGTGCTGACGCTGTACAAGCACATCAACTCCCCCGAGGCGCGGCTGTACCTGAGCCGTCAGCTCTTCGAGGAGGCCGTGCACGTCCAGTTCTATCTGACGCTGCTGGACACCTACCTCCCCGACCCGGACGACCGTGCCGCGGCCTTCGCGGCGGTGGAGAACATCCCCTCCATCCGCGAGAAGGCGGAGTTCTGCTTCAAGTGGATGGACTCGGTCGAGAGCATCGACCGGCTGGAGTCCCAGGCCGACCGGCGCCGCTTCCTGCTCAACCTCATCTGCTTCGCGGCCTGCATCGAGGGGCTGTTCTTCTACGGCGCCTTCGCCTACGTGTACTGGTTCCGCTCCCGCGGGCTGCTGCACGGGCTGGCCACCGGCACCAACTGGGTCTTCCGCGACGAGTCCATGCACATGGAGTTCGCCTTCTCGGTGGTGGACACCGTCCGCCAGGAGGAGCCCGGCCTCTTCGACGACAAGCTGGAGCAGCAGGTCACCGAGATGCTCAAGGAGGCCGTCGAGGCGGAGCTCCAGTTCGGCCGCGATCTGTGCGGTGAGGGCCTGCCGGGCATGAACACCGCGTCGATGCGCGAGTACCTCCAGTGCGTCGCGGACCAGCGACTCCAGCGGCTCGGCTTCGCGCCCGTCTACGGCTCGGAGAACCCGTTCTCCTTCATGGAGCTCCAGAACGTCCAGGAGCTGACCAACTTCTTCGAGCGCCGGGCATCCGCCTACCAGGTCGCCGTCGAGGGTTCGGTCTCCTTCGACGACGACTTCTAGGCCGGCTCCCAGGACGACTTCCAGTCCGACCTCCAGGCCGACTTCTGGAACGACTCCTCGTACGGGCGAAGGGGCCCCGCCCGGCGGGCTGCCGGGGGGGGGCCCCTCGGGGTTTGGCGGGCGCGACCCCCGGTTTGGGCGGTGTGTTTACACCACAACCCGGGGCCGGGGCGGTGTCTGATAAACAAATACCCGCCCCC
>NZ_JBHXFI010000060.1:0-44581 GCF_042724075.1 Streptomyces sp. NPDC127097
AGCCCCGCGCAGCGGACCCCGCCCGCCGCGTGGGGGTACCTCCCACGCCCTTCAGGCAGTGGGGGAGCAACGGCGAAAAACCACCACGGCGGGACAGCCGAAAACGTGGGAAGCAGGCAAGGGCGCAGCCCACGGCGGGAAAGCCGAAAACGTGGGCACCCTAGCCCCGAAGCATCGAGTCGATGATCTTCGCCCATTGCTCGACGACCCGGTCCCGGCGGGCCGAATCGTCCGTCAGCAGGTTCGCGAGACCGAGGCCCCGGGCCATGTCGAGCAGGCCCTGCACCGTTTCGCGTACACCGGCCACCGCCTCATCCGCTTCCAGGAGCGCCACGGCCGTCCGGTGGGCCTCCCGGCCGACCCGGGCCTCCAAGGCGGTGACGCGGTCACGCAAAGGCTCTTCGTCGGAGGCGGCCACCCACAGGTGCAACGCCGCGCGGAACAGCGGCCCCGTGTAGAGGCCGACGAGCTCCTCGACGATGACCCAGGTGCGGGCGATGGAGCCCGCCGGAGGCAGCTTGTGCGCGACCGCCGCGACCGCGCTCTGCCGCTTCTCCGCGACATGTTCGACGGCCGCCGTGAAGAGGTCCTCGCGGGTACGGAAGTGGTGCTGGGCGGCGCCCCGGGAGACGCCGGCCCGTTCTGCGACCACCGCGACCGTGCTGCCGCTCCAGCCGCGCTCCGCCAGGCAGGAGACGGCGGCCTCCAGGAGTTTGAGGCGGGTGGCCCGGCTGCGTTCCTGCTGGGGCTCCTTGGGGCCGCGGGCGGGGGTCAGCGCGCCCATGCGGGGGCCCGTCGTTCCAGGAAGGCGGTCATGCCCTCGCGGGCCTCGGCGGAGCCGAAGAGCCGGGCGGACTGTTCGGCGAGCGCGTCGGTGTCGCGGTCGAAGGCGGCCAGCACCTCGGCGGTGACCAGCTTCTTCGACTCGGCCAGGCCCTGTGGGGAGCCCTTGCGCAGACCGTCCAGTACGGGGGCGAGGCCGGTGTCGACGTTGTCGGCGGCGAGGGTGACCAGGCCGATCCGGGCCGCCTCGGCCGCGTCGAACTTCTCGCCGGTCAGGTAGTAGCGGCCGGCGGCGCGGGGGTCCAGCCGCGGCAGCAGGGGCAGGGAGATGACGGCGGGGGCGAGGCCGAGGCGGGCCTCGGTGAAGGCGAAGGTGGCGTCCGGGCCGGCCGCGGAGATGTCGCAGGCGCCGAGCAGGCCCAGGCCGCCGGCCCGGACGTGTCCGGTGACCCGGGCGACGACCGGTTTGGGCAGTGCCACGATCGCGCGCAGCAGACGGGCCAGGCCCAGCGGGCCGTCCTTCGCGGTGCCCGAGGCGGCCTCGGAGAGGTCCGCGCCGGCGCAGAACGTGCCGCCGGTGTGGGTGAGGACGACGGCGCGGGTGGCGTCGTCGGCCGCGGCGTCCGTGAGCGCCTGGTGCAGTTCGGCGACCAGGCGGGTGGAGAGGGCGTTGCGGTTGTGCGGGGAGTCCAGGGTGAGGGTGGTGATGCCGCGCTCGTGGGAGCGCGGGACCAGGGTCTCCGCGGACGCGTCGGTCGGTGGGGCGTCGGTCATCGGGGCGTCGAGCTCCTTTCCCTGTCGCGCAGTTCGCGCCGCAGGATCTTTCCGGTGGTGGCGCGCGGCACGCCGGCCAGGAATTCCACGCGGCGCACTTTCTTGTACGGGGCGACTCGTCCGGCAACGTACGCGATCACCTCGTCCTCGGTCAGCCGGGCCCCCCGCTGCCGCACCACGAACGCCTTGGGCACCTCGTTGCCGTCCTCGTCGTCGACCCCGATGACCGCCGCGTCGGCGATCGCGTCATGGGTGAGCAGCAGCGCTTCGAGGTCCGCGGGGGCGACCTGGTAGCCCTTGTACTTGATCAACTCCTTGACGCGGTCGACGACATGGAGCCAGCCGTCGTCGTCGGTCCGCCCGATGTCGCCGGTGTGCAGCCAGCCGTCGGGGTCGATCATCGCGTCGGTCTCGGCGGGCCGCCCCAGATAGCCCTTCATGACCTGGGGGCCGCGGATGAGGATCTCGCCGCTCTCCCCCGGCCCCACGTCCTGACCGGTCTCCAGGGACACCAGGCGCATCTCGGTGTTGGGGATGAGCTTGCCGACGGCGCCGGGTGGCGGGTTCGGCGCGTCGAGGGGGACGCAGTGGGTGCCGGGGCTCAGCTCGGTCATGCCGTATGCCTGGAGCACCGGTGGCAGGCCGAGCCGCCGGGAGCAGGCCGCGGCCAGCTCGGCGTCCAGGGGCGCCGCGGCGGAGACCAGATACCGCAGGGAGGAGAGGTCGTAGTCGGCGACCAGGGGGTGTTTGGCGAGGGCGAGGACGATCGGGGGTGCCACGTAGACCGCCGTGATGCGGTGCTGCTCGATGGTGGCGAGGAAGTGCTTCAGGTCGAAGCGGGGCAGTACGACGACGGTGGCGCCGTTGCGCAGCGGGGCGTTCATCAGGGCGGTCAGCCCGTAGATGTGGAAGAAGGGCAGTACGGCCAGTACCCGGTCGTCGGGGCCGTTGGAGACGAGCGGGGCGAGCTGGGCGAGGTTGGTGGCGATGCTGCGGTGGGTGAGCATCACGCCCTTGGGGGTGCCGGTGGTGCCGGAGGAGTAGGGCAGGACGGCCAGGTCGTGGGCCGGGTCGAGGGTGACCGACGGTTCCGGGGCGGTGCCGGCGGCCAGGTCCCCTACGGAGCGGTGGCCCGCGGCCCGGTCGCAGACGAGGATCTCGGCGATACCGCCGGCCTGTTGCGCGGCGGCGCGGGCGGTGTCCAGCAGCGCCGATACGGTCACGATCCAGCGGGTCCCGGAGTCCTTCAGCTGCTGGGTGAACTCGCCCTCGGTGGCGAGCGGATGGACGGTGGTGACCGCCGCCCCGCAGCGTGAGGCGGCGTAGAACACGGCCGGGAAGAGCACGGTGTTCGGGCTGTGCAGGGCCAGTACCTCGCCCTTGCGGACGCCGGACGCCGCCAGGGCGGCCGCGATCCGGCGGCTGAGCCGGTCCAGCTCGGTGTAGCTGAGGGTGGTGCCGTCGAGGCCATCGATCAGTGCGGGCCGGTCGCCGTACTCCGCCGCCCGCCCGAGGACGGCCTCATGGATCGGCAGCTCTACGGGCGCGACGTCGGCGTACTCGCTGCGGAACACGTGGAACACCATGCCTGGGCCTTCCCTTCGGCGGGGTACGGCGGGCGGGGCGGTGCGGCCCGCCCCGCCGGCCGGGGCGGGCCGCCCGGCCGGCACGGTCAGCATCCCGCCCTCAGTACGACTTGGGCAGCCCCAAAGACTGGTGCGAGACAAAGTTGAGGATCATCTCGCGGCTGACCGGGGCGATCCGCGCCACCCGGGCGGCGGTGATCATCGAGCCGAGGCCGTACTCCTGGGTGAGGCCGTTGCCGCCGAGGGTGTGGACGGCCTGGTCGACGGCGTGCACCGCGGCCTCGGCCGCCGCGTACTTGGCCATGTTGGCGGCCTCGCCCGCGCCCAGGTCGTCGCCCGCGTCGTAGAGATGGGCCGCCTTCTGCGTCATCAGCCGGGCGAGCTCCAGCTCGATATGGGCCTGGGCGAGCGGGTGGGCGACGGCCTGGTGGGCGCCGATGGGCTCCTTCCACACCTGGCGGGTACCGGCGTAGTCGACGGCCCGGCCCAGCGCGTAGCGGCCCATGCCGAGGGCGAAGGCGGCGGTCATGATCCGCTCGGGGTTGAGCCCGGCGAACAGCTGGAGCAGTCCGGCGTCCTCGTCGCCGACCAGCGCGTCGGCGGGCAGCCGTACCTCGTCCAGGGTCAGTTCGAACTGCTTCTCCGGGGCGGAGAGTTCCATCGCGATCGGGCTGCGGTCAAAGCCGGGGGTGTCGCGCGGCACGATGAACAGGCAGGGCTTGAGGCGGCCGGTGCGGGCGTCCTCGGTGCGGCCGACGATCAGGGTCGCGTCGGCGATGTCGACGCCGGAGATGAAGACCTTGCGGCCGTTGAGGACCCAGTCCCCGCCGTCCCTGCGGGCGGTGGTCGTGATGCGGTGCGAGTTGGAGCCGGCGTCCGGTTCGGTGATGCCGAAGGCCATCTTGCGGGAGCCGTCGGCGAGGCCCGGGAGCCAGGCCCGCTTCTGGTCCTCGGTGCCGAAGCGGGCGATGACCGTGCCGCAGATGGCGGGCGAGACGACCATCATGAGGAGGGGGCAGCCGGCGGCTCCCAACTCCTCCAGGACGATGGAGAGTTCGACGATGCCGCCGCCTCCGCCGCCGTGCTCCTCGGGGAGGTTGACGCCGAGGTAGCCGAGTTCGGCGGCCTCCGCCCAGAGGTCGTCGGTGTGGGTGCCGTCCGCCACGACGCGGGTGAAGTATTCGCGGCCGTAGCGGGTGCCGAGGGCGGCTACGGCTTTGCGCAGGGCGCGGTGTTCCTCGGACTCGATCGTCGGGGTTCCCATGGGGTCTCCTCGGGGTCGTCGGTTGAGGGGCGGTTCGCTTGCCGGCGGCGGGTCGGTTTCGGCCTCCGTTGCGTTGCCGGGTGCGGCGGCGTTTCCCCGCCTTCGGCGGTGGGACGGGGTGATTGGGGTGGGGCCCGGGTGTGTGGGTGGGGCGGTGTCGGGGCTTCCGGGGTGGGGTGTGGGACTGCTGCGCTTTACGTCCCACACCCCACCCCTCCAGCCCCGCCACCTCGCGTTTCGTGGCGGGCCCCACCCCGGTGGGGGGAAGTGTCAAAACCGGGGCGTGGGTGCCGTCAGTCCGTCACTACGGCCAGGAGGGTGCCTACTTCGACCTGTTGGCCGGGCTGGACGGGGAGGGAGGTGAGGGTGCCGGCTGCCGGGGCGGTGATCTTGTGTTCCATCTTCATGGCCTCCAGCCACAGCAGGGGCCGGCCGGCCTTGACCTGGTCGCCCTCGGTGAGGTCCTCGGCGATGCGTACGACCGTGCCGGGCATGGGGGCCAGCAGGGAGCCGGGTTCGGTGCGGGCGGTGGGGTCGGGGAAGCGGGGCTGGGCGGTGAAGGTGTGGGAGGTGGGCGTGATGGCCCCGCCCGGGGACGGTGGCGCGTCGACATGGACGCGGTCGCCGTAGCGGGTGACGGTGAACTGCCGCCGAAGTCCGTCCACTTCGAGAACGACCTGGTCCGGGCCGTGGGTGAGCAGCCGGACGCCGGGGAAGTCCTCGGCCCGGAGGCCGTCGCGGTCGAGGCGGTAGCGGATGGTGTGCTCGGTGTTTCCGCGGAGGTAGGTCTTGGACTGGGGGCCGGAGGGGACGTTGCGGAAGCCGCCGAAGCGGGAGCGGCCGTGGGCGTCGGCGAGGGCGGCGGCGAGGGCGAAGACCGGGGCGTCGTCGGCGTCGTTCGTGGTGAGGTCGGCGAGGTGGCGGTCGTAGAAGCCGGTGTCCAGGGCGGCGGGGTCGGTGAACTCCGGGTGGCGCAGGGAGCGGACGAGCAGGTCGCGGTTGGTGACGGGGCCGTGGAGGGTGGCTCGTTCCAGGGCGCCGGCCAGTTTCCGTACGGCCTCGTCGCGGGTCGGGGCCCACGCGATGACCTTGGCGAGCATCGGGTCGTAGTGGACGCCGATGGTGTCGCCGTCGGTGACGCCGGAGTCCAGCCGGACGCCGTCGGGCAGCGCCAGCCGGTGCAGGGTGCCGGTCTGCGGCTGCCAGCCGGCCGCCGGATCCTCGGCGTAGAGCCGCGCTTCCGCGGCGTGCCCGTGCGGCGGTGGTGGTTCCGCTTCCAGGGGGCGGCCCTCGGCGATGCTCAGCTGGAGGGCGACCAGGTCGAGGCGGTACACGGCCTCGGTGACCGGGTGTTCGACCTGGAGGCGGGTGTTCATCTCCAGGAAGTACGCCCGGCCGGTGCGGTCCACCAGGAACTCCACGGTGCCCGCGCCCCGGTAGCCGATGGCGCGGGCGGCCCGCTCGGCGGCCCCGTGCAGGGTGGTGCGCAGCTCGTCGGACAGGCCGGGGGCCGGGGCCTCCTCGATGACCTTCTGGTGGCGGCGCTGGAGGGAGCAGTCGCGGGTGCCGAGGGTCCAGACCGTGCCGTGCCCGTCGGCGAGGATCTGCACCTCGACATGGCGGCCGCCGACGACATAGGGCTCGACGAAGACCTCGCCGTCGCCGAAGGCCGCCGCCGCCTCGGCCGCGGCGGCCTTCAACTCGGCTTCCAGCGCGTCCAGTTCGGTGACGATCCGCATGCCGCGGCCGCCGCCGCCCGCCGCGGCCTTCACCAGCAGCGGCAGATCGGCCGCGGTGACCTGTCCGGGGTCGACGGGGGCCAGCAGCGGCACCCCGGCCCCGGCCATCAGCTCCTTGGCCCGCGTCTTGGAGGCCATGGCCTCGATGGCGGCGGGGGGCGGACCGATCCAGGCCAGGCCCGCGTCGGCCACCGCGGTGGCGAAGCCGGCGTTCTCGGAGAGGAAGCCGTAGCCGGGGTGGACCGCGTCGGCGCCCGCGGCGCGTGCGGCCCGAACCAGCAGGTCGCCGCGCAGATAGGTGTCGGCCGGGGCGTCGCCCGGGAGCCGTACGGCGGTGTCCGCCTCACGGACGTGCGGGGCGCCGGCGTCCGCGTCGGAGTGCACGGCGACGGTGGCGATGCCCAGCTCACGGCAGGTGCGGAAGACCCGCCGGGCTATTTCACCGCGGTTGGCGACGAGTACGGAACGGATCACTTCTGCCTCACATCCGGAAGACGCCGAAGCCGCCCCGCGCGCCCTCGACCGGGGCGTTGTGGAGGGCGGACAGGCACAGGCCGAGGACGGTTCGGGTGTCGCGCGGGTCGATGACGCCGTCGTCGTAGAGCCGCCCGGACAGGAACATCGGCAGCGACTCCGACTCGATCTGCTGCTCGACCATCGCGCGCAGCCCGGCGTCCGCCTCGTCGTCGTACGGCTGCCCCTTGGCGGCGGCCGACGCACGGGCGACGATCGAGAGCACCCCGGCCAGCTGCTGCGGTCCCATGACGGCGGACTTGGCGCTCGGCCAGGCGAACAGGAAGCGGGGGTCGAAGGCGCGGCCGCACATGCCGTAGTGGCCGGCGCCGTAGGAGGCGCCCATGAGGACGGAGAGGTGCGGGACCTTCGAGTTCGACACCGCGTTGATCATCATCGCGCCGTGTTTGATGATGCCGCCCTGCTCGTACTCCTTGCCGACCATGTAGCCGGTGGTGTTGTGGAGGAAGAGGAGCGGGATGTCGCGCTGGTTGGCCAGCTGGATGAACTGCGCGGCCTTCTGGGACTCCGCGCTGAAGAGCACGCCCTGGGCGTTGGCGAGGATGCCGACGGGGTAGCCGTGCAGCTCGGCCCAGCCGGTGGTCAGGCTCGGCCCGTAGAGCGGTTTGAACTCGTCGAAGTCCGAGCCGTCCACGATCCGCGCGATGACCTCGCGGGGGTCGAAGGGGGCTTTGAGGTCGCCGGGGACGATGCCCAGCAGCTCTTCCTCGTCGTACTTCGGGGGTGCCGCCGGTCCTGGATCGGGCTGCGCCTTGCGGTGGTTGAGGCGGGCGACCACCCGCCGGGCCTGGCGCAGCGCGTCCGGCTCGTCCACCGCGAAGTGGTCCGCGAGCCCGGAGGTGCGGGCATGCATCTCGGCGCCGCCCAGCGACTCGTCGTCGCTCTCCTCGCCGGTCGCCATCTTGACCAGCGGCGGGCCGCCCAGGAACACCTTGGCGCGCTCCTTGACCATGATCACGTGGTCGGACATCCCGGGGACGTACGCACCGCCCGCTGTCGAGTTGCCGAACACCACGGCGACGGTGGGGATACCGGCCGCGGACAGCCGGGTGAGGTCCTTGAACAGCGCCCCGCCCGGGATGAAGATCTCCTTCTGGCTGGGCAGGTCGGCGCCGCCGGACTCCACCAGCGAGATCACCGGGAGGCGGTTGGCGAAGGCGATCTCGTGCGCCCGCAGCGACTTCTTCAGCGTCCAGGGGTTGCTGGCGCCGCCGCGCACCGTCGGGTCGTTGGCGGTGATCAGGCACTCCACGCCCTCGACGGTCCCGATGCCGGTGACCAGCGAGGCGCCCACCTGGTAGTCGCTCCCCCAGGCCGCGAGCGGCGACAGCTCCAGGAACGGGGTGTCGGGGTCGAGGAGCAGCTCGATCCGTTCCCGGGCGAGCAGTTTGCCGCGCTCGCGGTGCCGGGCGACGTACTTCTCCCCACCGCCCTCGGTCGCCTTGGCGTGCGCCTCCTCGACCTCCGCCAGCTTCGCGAGCATCGCCGTACGACGCTCCGCGTACTCGGCGCCCGACGGGTCGAGCCCGGTTCCGAGCACGGTCACCACAACACCTCCGGTATGTCCATGTGCCGCGAACGCAGCCACTCGCCCACGGCCTTGGCCTGGGGATCGAACCGGGCCTGCGCGGCGACGCCCTCGCCGAGGAGCCCGTCGACGACGAAGTTGAGCGCGCGCAGATTCGGCAGTACGTGCCGGTCGACCGGCAGGTCCGCGGTCTCGGGGAGCAGCTGTCCGAAGCGCTCGACGGTCAGCTCGTGTGCCAGCCAGCGCCAGGCCGGCTCGGTGCGGGCCCACACCCCGACGTTCGCCGCGCCGCCCTTGTCGCCGCTGCGGGCGCCGGCGACCAGGCCGAGCGGCCCGCGCCGGGTGGCGCCGGCCGGCAGTGGCTCGGGGAGCGGCGGGTCGGGCAGCCGCACCAACTCCTGGGTGGCGGGCGCCGGTTGAGCGTCGATATGGGTGCCGTCCGGCAGTACGGCGCGGTGCGGTACCTCGGTGGCGTCCACCGCCACCGCCTCGAAGACCCCGTAGGGGGTGCCCTTGCCGGGCGGCGCGGTGACATGGAAACCGGGGTAGCTCGCCAGCGCCAGCTCGACCGCGGCGCCGCTGACCACCCGCCCGACCGCGTCCTGGTCGGGGTCGCGCACCACCAGGCGCAGCAGTGCGCTCGCCTCCTCCTGGACCGCCGCGTCGTCCCGGTCGGTGCGGGCCAGTGTCCAGCGCACCTCGGCCGGGCGGTGCTCCGCCGCGTCGAGGGCCGCCTCCATCTGCCGGCGGACCAGCGCGGCCTTGGCCGGCACGGCCGGCCCGGTCAGGACGAAGGTGACCTCGTTGCGCCAGCCGCCGAGGCGGGTCAGCCCGGTCTTGAGGGTGGGCGGCGGTGCCTCGCCCCGTACGCCGTCGATCCGGACCCGGTCCGGTGCCTCCTGGGTCAGTCGTACGGTGTCCAGCCGCGCCGTCACATCCGGCCCGGCGTAGCGGGCGCCGGCCGTCTCGTAGAGCAGCTGGGCGGTGACCGTACCGGGGGTGACCGCGCCGCCGGTGCCCGGGTGTTTGGTGATCACCGCGCTGCCGTCGGCGGCGATCTCGGCGAGCGGGAAGCCGGGCCGCAGCAGGTCGTGGGTGTCCAAGGAGTCGAAGAAGGAGTAGTTGCCGCCGGTGGCCTGGGTGCCGCATTCCAGGACGTGTCCGGCGGCCACCGCGCCGGCCAGCTGGTCCAGATCCTGTGGCCGCCAGCCGAAGTGCGCCTGGGCCGCACCGCTGACCAGCGCGGCGTCGGTGACCCGTCCGGTCACCACCACGTCGGCACCGGCCCGCAGACAGGCGGCGATCCCCCCGCCGCCCAGGTAGGCGTTGGCGGTCAGCACCCCCGCGCCCCACCCGCCGCGCGCCAGCAGATCATCGCCCTCCACATGTGCCACCCGTACGGGAACCCCGACCTTGTCCGCCAATTCCCGTACGGCGTCGGCGAGTCCGGCCGGGTTCAGTCCGCCCGCGTTGGTGACGATCCGCACGCCGCGCTCGGCGGCCAGCCCCAGCCCGTCCTCCAACTGCCGCAGAAAGGTCCTGGCATAGCCGCGGGTGGGGTCCTTCAGCCGGTCCCGGCCGAGGATCAGCATGGTCAGCTCGGCGAGGTAGTCCCCGGTCAGCACGTCCAGCGGCCCGCCGGTGAGCATCTCGCGCAGCGCGTCGAAGCGGTCGCCGTAGAAGCCGGAGGCATTGCCGACGCGGAGGACGGCGGGGTCGGCGCCTATGGGGCGTATGGGGTGTACGGGGCCTATGGTGCCGCCGTCGCTCATGAGGTGGCGGCTTTCCCGGACGGTTCCCGCCCCTTGCCCGGCGGGCCCGCGAAGGCTTGCGCGATCTCCAGCCAGCGCTCCGCGTCCGCCCCCTCGGCCCGTACGGACGGCAGATCGGCGCGGTGCGCCCGCTGGGTCACCAGCAGACAGAACTCCAGCGCCGTACCGGTCACCCGCTGGGCGGCGTCCGGCGGCCCGTACTCCCACACCGTGCCGTCGGGCGCCCGCAGCTCGACCCGGAACTCCTCCTCGGGCGGGGTGAGTTGATGCGTCGCATAGGCGAAGTCGCGGGTCCGGACCCCGATCCGGGCGATGTGCCGCAGCCGGGCGGTGGGCGGCCGGACGGCGCCCAGCGCGTCGGCGATGTCCTGTCCGTGCGCCCAGGTCTCCATCAGCCGCGCGGTGGCCATCGAGGCCACGCTCATCGGCGGGCCGTACCAGGGCAGTTTCTCCCCGGCCGGCCGCTCCCTGAGCGCCCGGAGCAGCTCCTCGCGGCCGGCCCGCCAGTCCGCGAGCAGCTCCGCCGGCGGTGTCCGCGCACCGGCCTCGGCGGCCTCGTCGACAAAGGTCAGCGGTGTGGCGAGGGCTTCCTGCGCGGCGCGCACGAAGCCCTCCGGGTCGGTGGCCGAGAGCAGCGCCTGCCGGTCGGTCCAGGCGAGGTGGGCGATCTGGTGGGCGACCGTCCAGCCCGCGGCGGGTGTCGGGGCCGTCCAGCGCTCCGCCGGCAGCCCCGCGACCAGCGCGTCCAGCTCCTCACTCTCCGCCCTGAGATCGGCCAGTACGGCGCCGGGATCGGACACGCGGCACTCCCCTCATCGGCCCCATGTGGCCTACGGCCAGGGCAGGTTGACAGGCGTTGGTGCGGTACGGGTCCGAGCGTGGCAGCGGCGGTGGAAACAATCAAGCACGCCTGCATGATTTTTTCCTGCACGGTTCTCCGGGGTTGGGGATGGGGTGGGGGTGGCTGCCCAAGGGCCGTCCCCTAGGGGGCAGCCCTTGGGAGTGCTTCCCTAAGGGGCCGCCCGCGGGCGGCCCATGGGTCAGCTGTGGAGCCCCGCGCTCCGTACGGCTCCCACACTCGCCATCACGACCAGCCCGATCGCCAGCACCTCGGCCCAGCCCAGCGCCTGGTGCAGGACGAGGAATCCGGCGGTGGCCGCGGCGGCCGGCTCCAGGCTCATCATCACCGCGAAGCCGGCGGCCGGCAGCTTGCGCAGGGCGAGCAGTTCCAGGGTGTAGGGCAGCACGGACGACATCAGGGCGACCGCGGCGCCCAGCCCCAAGGTGACCGGATCAAGCAGGGCGGAGCCCGCGCTGACGAGGCCGAACGGCAGACTGAGCAGCGCCGCGACCGTCATCGCCAGGGCCAGTCCGTCCGCCTGCGGGAAGCGCTGTCCCGTACGGGCGGAGAGCAGGATGTAGGCGGCCCACAGCCCGCCGGCCGCCAGCGCGAACGCCGCTCCGGTGAGGTTGAGCCCATCGAGCCCCTCGCGCCCCAGCAGCACCACGCCGCCCAGGGCCAGCGCCGCCCACACCAGGCTCAGCAGCCTGCGGGAGGTCGCCACCGACAGGATCAGCGGCCCGAGGAACTCCAGGGTGACCGCGGCGCCCAGCGGAATGCGGTCGATGGCCTGGTAGAAGAGCGAGTTCATGCCGGCCAGTGCGACACCGAAGGCCAGCACCGTGGCCCAGTCGCCCCGCGTATGACCGCGCAGCTTGGGACGGCAGAAGATCAGCAGCACCAGTGCGGCGACCACCAGCCGCAGGGTGACCACGCCCAGCGCACCGGCCCGCGGGAAGAGCAACACCGCCACCGACGAGCCGAACTGGAGCGAGACGATCCCGCCGATGACCAGCGCCACCGACCCGATCCGCCCGCGCGCCCCGGCCCCGCCGGCTCTGCCGGCCCGCGCCTCCGCCGTCAGCACCTCGGGCGACGGCGGTACCGGATGCGCAAGCCCCCCGTCACGGGCGGGCGCGGTGTCGACGGAAGGGGTGGGAGTGGCGCGTATACCGCCATCGGGAGTCTCGGGCGAAGCATTCACGCCACCACGCTACGGCCCGCCGTTCCGGTCCGTGAAATGCCTTTTCCCCTGTTGTTATGCTCCGCGCGCATGAGCATCGAGCTGCGTCATTTCCGTTGCTTTCTCGCCATCGCCGACACCCTGAGCATCACCCGCGCCGCCGAGCGGCTGCATCTGACCCAGCCCGCCGCCTCCCGCACCCTGCGCCAGCTGGAACAGGCCCTCGGCGTCCAGCTCGTCGACCGCTCCACCCACCACCTCGCGCTCACCCCCGACGGGCTGTCCTTCCGCGACCGGGCCGCGGTCGCGGTGGCCGCCTTCGACCGGGCGCTCGGCTACGCCCACCGCAGCGCCTGGCCGCTGCGGCTGGGCCATGCCTGGGCGGGTGCCGGTACGGACACCACCGCGCTGCTGCGCCGCTGGCACGAGGAGCACCCGGCGACCCCGCTCGAACTCCTCCGTATCGACGACCGCACGGCCGGTCTCGCCCGCGGCGAGGTGGACGCGGCCCTGCTGCGCGGCGAGGTCCGCGCGCCGGGACTGGTCACCGAGCGGCTGACCACCGAGCCCCGGGTGGCCGGACTGCCCGCCGACGACCCGCTCGCCCACCGCACCGCCCTCTCCCTCACGGATCTGGCCGACCGCACCCTCGCCGTCAACACCGTCTCCGGGATCACCTCCCTCGACCTGTGGCCGCCGTCCGCCCGCCCCGCCGCCACGATCACCATCGGCAACACCGACGACTGGCTGGCCGCCATCACCGGCGGCCGCGCCATCGGCGTCACGACCTCCGCCACCGCCGAGATGCACCCCCACCCCGCCATGGCCTACGTGCCCCTCATCGACGCCCCACCCGTCCCCGTCGTCATCGCCTGGCGCGACGGCCCGGGACATCCACGGATCCCGGACCTGATCCGGCTGGTCCATGAGGTGATGGGGCGGCACGGTGACGCGGGCGAGGCGTAGACGCGGCCGGGGCGGAGTCGCGGCCGGGGCGCGGGCGTCTCAGAACCGCCGGGCCGACTCCTCCGCGTGGGCCATGCGCCGCAGGCTCAGCAGTACCGGTTCGTACAGCACCGTGAGTGCGACGGCCGCCTCGATCTGTCCGGTCGGGGTCGGCTGCTCCTCGACCAGGTCCAGGTCGGTGACCGCCAGTTGCGCCGCCAGCTGCGCGTACGGCAGCAACTGTTCGGTGTCGCAGGGGTAGCCGAGCCGGACCAGCGCGGCGACCGAGTCGATGAGCCGCCGGTGGGCCGGGTTGCGCAGGTCCGGGCCGCGGCCGGAGGACCAGCCCATCCGCTCCAGCAGCGCCGCCACCGAGCGGCGGGCGGTCGCCACCGCCGGGTCGTCCTCGGCGGGCTCCTCGGCGCAGGGCAGCGCCCGGGTCGCCGCGCCCAGCCGCAGGTGGTGGTCGAGCGACTCGTCCTCCGCGGCGGCGATCACCTCGCGCGCGGCGGCCACCGGAACCCCGCCGATCTGGATCAGCGCCCGCACCAGGCGCAGCCGCCGCAGGTGGTCCTCCCCGTACTCGGCCTGGGTGGCGGTGACCCGGCGCCCGGGCTGGAGCAGTCCTTCGCGCAGGTAGTACTTGATCGTGGCGGTGGACACACCACTGCGCTCGCTCAGCTCCGCCAGCCGCATGCTCGTGACCTCCCATTGGACAGTGAAGCTATCCAAGCATGCCTGGTGTCGCCGTCCAAGAGGGGACGGCGAATCAGCGAGGCTTACTCGGCCCGGCCGGCATCGAAAGCCTGGGCGACGGCAAGGCTGTCTTCGTAGACGTGGTGCCGAGTGACCAGGCCGTCCTCGACCGTGAGGTGCAGGGCGAACCGAGCGCGGTAGGCACGCCCGGTGGAGCGGGCGGTCTGGCGGATCTCGCCCAACACGACCGCGTCATTGCCGTCGATGAGGATGCGCTCGATCTCGGTCGCCGCCTGCCCGGCCACATGGTGCTCGGCCAGCTCGCGGTAGTGGGCGGCGGCATCGGCGCGGGTGGAGCGGTGGCGGATCCAGGGAGTCGCCGAACGACCGTGCTCGGCCTCCGGCCAGTCCAGCTTCCAGTCGCCCCGTTCGGCATACAGCTCCGCGATGCGCTCGGGGTCGCCCTCGCCGATCCGGCGCAGCAACTCCTCCACCACGGCGCGGGTGGTCGCAGACGTGGCTGACGGCAATCTGATCACTCCAATACGGAAGCTGCGCCCTGCTGACGCGGAGAGATCACCATTCTCACCAGCGCCGGATGGTCCGGCGATTACCTCCCAGGTAATGGCAGGACCGCATCAAGCCCCCTGCCTGGGTGTGCCGCACCCGGCCTCGGCCCGTCCTGGAGAAGTGGCCGTCGGCGGCACAGAGTTGCCGCATCCGGCGCCTCCGGCGCATCCGGCCCCCTCAGCAGAGGAGCAGCCATGTCCACCACCCCCGCTCCCGACGACGCCCTCGCCCCACGCCTTCAGCGCCTGGAGGACAAGGAGGCCCTGCGGGCGCTGATGATCCACGGCTGGCGGGCGCTGGACCGTAAGGACTGGCGCACCTGGATCGAGTGCTGGGCCGAGGAGGCGGTGCTGGAGTTCGGTCCGTGGGAGCAAGTCCATGGCCGCGAGGCGGTGCTGGCCAAGGTCATCGAGGCCGAGGCGCCGTACACCAGCATGCAGCACCACATCCTCAACATGGACTTCCAGGTGCGGGGCGACCGGGCGACCGGCGTCGGCTACATGTGGTTCGTGGCCGTCGCCGATCCCGGCCGGGCCGCCTCGCCGTATGCCATGGGCGGTCCCTACGACTGGGACTTCGCCCGGGACGCCGGCGGCTGGCGGCTGACCCGCCAGCGGCTCGGCGTCTGGTGGACCAGCGGTGAGGACGCGCTCGGCTCCTTCACCACCCCCTCAGGGGTGTCCGGCCCCTAAGGGGTGTCCGGGGTGAACCGGCCGAAGGCGACCAGCAGTTGTTCCGGGCCGCGCAGGATGGCGTTCTCCCGGTACGGCGGCGGGTCGGCGACCACCCGGGACAGTTACGCCCCATCCCCGGGGCTACCGCAGCGGACACACTCGATCCGGTCGCGCCCGGTGCGGGCTACAGGCGATCAGGTACAGCGAGAGGAACCGCCCTCCGCTCACCCACCAGCCCCCTGGCCGTCACCACAGCCCCCGTTGGGACTGCCGCCCTGGCTGTCGTCCTCATGAAGTCGCCTCATGCGGCGGGTCCGCGGCAGGAGAGGAGGAGTCCCGCGCCGGGCGGCGGAGGCGGTATACGCAGCAGGCCCCCGGAACCAAGTCCCGGGGGCCTGCTGTGGGAAGACGAACGTGCGGGCTGACGGTTACGCCAGGCCGCAGGCCGTGAGTCCGTAGTCGTTCTTGACGCCGAGCTCCTGTAGCTCCCGCCAACACATGTCGCGGCCCGCCGGGCCTGAGGCGTGTGCCGCGGTCGCACATGCATGCTTCACCCCGGCGCCGACGCTGTAGCCCCTCCCCTTCAGATAAGCAGTGCAGTCTGACTGGGAGGCCGAGGCCGGCGTCGCGAGGGCCACAGGCAGAGCCGCCGCGATCAGGGCCAGAGACGCAGCGGCAGCTGTACGACGCAGCGCTCCGCCCCGGTGGTTCGTACGAGCCTTGTCACGCATGGAACTTCCCCTCTTTTCCTGCATGGAGCTTCCCCCGTTGCATTTTCGTGGCGCAGCTTTTCTCACCGAGTGCGCGCCGGTCATGCGCACACTCGGCAGCGTCGGCTGACGGACACGGGATACGAGAGCACCCACCGGAACGTGCCGCATCGGCGATACGGAGGTCCCGCGTACGGCGGTTCAGGGCTCTCGCGCCTCGCTGTCCTGCCCACGTGCACCAATCGAACAGATGATCACGTTACCATCACGTCTCGCACGCCACCCGGGCTTTTGAGCCCGGCTTCCGGTGCGAGCGCCGGGCCCGGCCCGTCCCCCGTCAGTAGCGGATATTGCCGCACGTAGACATCACGCCCCCTCCCCCAACGCCTCCGCCAGCACCTCCGCCAGATGCCGCCCCCTCCGGTCCCCCAGCTGATCCAGCTGGGTGCGGCAGGAGAAGCCGTCCGCGAGGATCTCGGTGTCGGGGCCGGATTGCCGCACCGCGGGGAGAAGTTGGTCCTCAGCGCAGGCGACCGAGACGTCGTAGTGGCCGCGTTCGAAGCCGAAGTTGCCGGCCAGGCCGCAGCAGCCGCCGGTCAACGAACCGGTGAGGCCGGCGCGTTCGCGGAGGCGGCGGTCGGGGGTGTCGCCGAGGACCGCGTGCTGGTGGCAGTGGGTCTGGCCGGCCACGGGGCGGTCGATGCGTGGGGGCTGCCAGTCGGGGGCCAGTTCTTCCAGTGCTTGCGCGAAGGTGCGTACGGAGGAGGCCAGTCGGGCCGCCCGGGGGTCGTCGGAGAGCAGTTCCGGCAGGTCCGTGCGGAGGGCGGCGGCGCAGCTCGGTTCGAGGACGACCAGGGGGTGGCCGTCCTGGAGGAGGGGGCCGAGGACCTCGACGGTGCGGCGCATGACGCGGCGGGCCCGGTCGAGTTGCCCGGTGGAGACATAGGTGAGGCCGCAGCAGAGGGGTGGGCGGTGGAGGCGGGGAAGGGCGGGCTGCGGGAAGGCGCCGCCGGGCTGGCGTAGTGGGGCGGTTGGGGGGAGGAGGGGGCGTAGGCCGGCCGCTTCCAGGACGCGGACGGCGGCGCGGCCGACCTCCGGGGAGAGGTGGTTGGTGAAGGTGTCGGGCCAGAGGATGACGGTGCGGGCGTCGGACGGGGACCCGGGCCCGGCCGACACACGACCGCCGGACGGCACCCCAGCCCCGGCCGTCACACGGCCACCGGACGAACCCCCGGTCCCGGCCGTCGCACGACCACCGGACGAGCCCCCGGCCCCCGCCCTCGTCCTCCGTCGGCGCCACCACCAGCGGGTGAAGGTCTCGGTGGCCAGCGGCGGGATCGGCCGCTCGGGGGCGATTCCGCCAAGGCGTTTGGCGACGGATGCCAACGGCGTACGGGCGAGGGCGTTGAGTGCGGGGGCCAGGGGGGCGGCGGTGTGCAGCCATTGGGGGAGGCGGCCCATGGAGTAGTGGGCGGCGGGGCGCACTCGGCCCTCGTAGTGGTGGTGCAGGAATTCGGCCTTGTAGGTGGCCATGTCGACGCCGACGGGGCAGTCGCTGCGGCAGCCCTTGCAGGAGAGGCAGAGGTCGAGGGCGTCGCGTACCTCGGGTGACTGCCAGCCGTCCGTGATCACTTCGCCGGCCAGCATCTCGTGCAGCAGGCGGGCCCGGCCGCGGGTGGAGTGCTGTTCCTCGCCGGTGGCGCGGAAGGAGGGGCACATGACGTCGGTGGAGCCCGGTGCCGTAGTGGCGTTGCGGCATTTGGCGACGCCGACGCAGCGCCGTACCGCCGCGGAGAAGTCGCCGTTGTCGTGCGGGTAGCCGAATTCCACCGGGACCGGGCGCTTGGGCAGCACCTCGAAGCGGAGGTTCTCGTCGAGGCGGGCGGGGCGGACGAGCATGCCGGGGTTGAGGCCGTCGGCCGGGTCCCAGAGCGACTTGAACCGCTCGAAGACGCCGACGAGTTCGGGGCCGTACATCTTCGGGAGCAGTTCGGCGCGGGCCTGGCCGTCGCCGTGTTCGCCGGAGAGCGACCCGCCGTGCGAGACGACCAGGTCGCCCAGGTCGTGGGAGAAGTCCCGGAAGCGGCGGATGCCGGGGGCGGTCAGCAGGTCGAAGTCGATCCGGATGTGGATGCAGCCGTCGCCGAAGTGGCCGTAGGGGGTGCCGCGCAGGCCGTGCTGGGTGAGCAGGGCGCGGAAGTCGCGGAGGTACGGGCCGAGTTGAGCGGGCGGGACGGCGCAGTCCTCCCAGCCGGGCCAGGCTTCGGAGCCGTCGGGCATCCGGGTGGCGGTGCCGGAGGCGTCCTCGCGGATCCGCCACAGGGCGCGCTGGCCGGCCGGGTCGGTGACGACGGTGTGGTCGGTGCTGCCGTCGGCGGCGGCCGCCCGGCAGAGCGCCTGGGCGCGGGCCGCCGCCTCACCGGGGCTCGTGCCGCCCATCTCGACGAACAGCCAGGCGCCGCCCTTGGGCAGTCCGGCCGCGCTGCCCACGAGGTCGGCGGCCATCCCCTCGACGGTCATCGGCTGGTGCGGGAGGAGGCTGTGCGCGGCCTCGGCGGCGGCGCTCTCGTCGGGGTAGGCGAGGATGGCGAGGACCCGGGCGGCGGGGGTCTCCACGAGGCGTACGGTCGCCTCGGTCAGCACGCCGAGGGTGCCCTCGCTGCCGGTGAGGGCGCGGGCCAGGTCGGTGCCCTTCTCCGGGAGCAGCGCGTCCAGGGCGTAGCCGGAGATCCGGCGGGGGAGGTCGGGGTAGCCGGTGCGCAGCAGCGCCAACTCACCGTCCACCAGGGCTTTGACGCCGTCCCGGAGGCGCGGGGGCAGTCCGGTGGGGGCGCCGGTGGGGCCGGTGCCGCGGCCGGCCCGTACCCGCTCGCCGCCGTACGTCAGCAGCTCCAGCTCGCGGACGCTGTCGGCGGTGGTGCCCCAGGCCACCGAGTGCGAGCCGCAGGAGTTGTTGCCGATCATGCCGCCGAGGGTGCAGCGGCTGTGGGTGGAGGGGTCGGGGCCGAAGGTCAGCCCGTGGGCGGCGGCCGCCGTCCGCAGGTCGTCCAGGATGACGCCGGGCTGGACGACGGCGGTACGGGCGGCGGGGTCGAGCGAGACGATCCGCCGCATGTGGCGGGTGAAGTCCAGCACCACGCCGACGCCGGTCGCCTGCCCCGCGATGCTGGTCCCGGCGCCGCGCGGCACCACCGGCACCTCGTGCTCCCGGCACACCCGCAGCGCCGCGGCGACATCCTCGGCGTCCAGGGGCGCGACCACCGCTCTGGGCACCCGCCGGTAGTTGGACGCGTCCATCGTCACCAGTGCCCGGTCGGCCGCGGCGAACGAGACCTCCCCCCGTACCGCGGCCGCCAACTCCTTCGCCAGATTCCGCTTCTCCGTCTCCGTACGTTCAGCCATGTCTCCAGCCTGCCCACTGGGACGGGTTCATGGGCGGTCGGCAGGCCGATGTCGGGAGAGTCGTGGCGCGTGCGCGCGGCGGTAGGCGGCGCGCGGCGCGTCCGGGCACGTCAGACGGGCCGGGCGGCCGTGGCCGGCGCGGCGGCGGGGTGGAAGCGGAAGAGGTTCGCCGGGTCGTGGCGGGCCTTGAGCGCGGCCAGCCGCTGGTGCGCGTCGGTGTCGTGGACGCTGCGTGCCACCTCTTCGGCGTCCGGCCGGTCCCCGTGCCGGCCGAAGAGGAAGTTCACGCTCCGGCCGAGCCGCCAGGGCGCGACGGCCGCCAGCGCCTCGGCGTGCCGGGCCCGTACGGCCGCGAGGCGGGCCCCCGCCGCGTCGCCGCCGGGTGCGTCGCCCGGGGTGGCCGGCAGCGGCGACAGCAGCCGCAGCGCGTACCGGGCGTCGCGGTGGCCGACGGTGCCGGCCGCGCCGCCGCCGGTGGCCAGCGCGCCGCCGAGATGGTTCAGCTGGACCACGCACATGTCCGGGGCGGCCGGTCCGGTCAGCGCCGCCACCCGGCGCAGCGCGGCCGCGTCCAGCCCGCTGAGCAGCGCGTTGTCCCCGTCGTAGGCATGCGGATCGGCCGGGTCCCGGTGAATGGTGTGCGACTCGGCGTACGGCATCTCGCGCAGGTCGTCGCTCACCCGTGGCCCCACCGCCCGCAGCGGCGCCACCAGCCGCTCGCCCTCCGCGGCGCTCCCCGTATAGGCGATCCGGATGTGCGCCAGGTAGCGGCCGCGCAGCGGCTCGGGCAGCTGGGGGAGGTCCGGGTAGGCGATCAGGGCGAGCGAGGAGGTCAGCTCGTCCGGAACGGTTTCGGTCCAGCGCAGATACGCGCCCAGCACCGCATCGATCCGCTCGCCGCCGAAGACCAGCTGCCCGCCGTAGAGCCGGGCCACCGGCACCAGCCCGAACTCCATCGCGGTCACCACGCCCAGGCCGTGGCCGCCGCCGAGCAGCGCCCGGAACAGCCCGGGATCGGTGTCCGCGGTGACCTGCCGCAGCCGGCCGTCGGCCGTGACCAGGTCGACGGACCGCACCTGGTCGGCGGCGAAGCCGTACGTCCGGGCCAGCACCCCGACGCCACCCCCGAGGGTGTACGAGATGACGCCGACGCCCGGGGAGGAGCCGTTGAGCGGGGCGAGTCCGTGCGGGGCCGCCGCCTCGACGACCTGGCCCCAGACGGCGCCCGCCTCGACCCGCGCGGTGCCGGCCGCCGCGTCCACCCGCACCCCGGCCATCCGCCGGGTGCTGATCAGCAGCCCGCCGTCGGTGGCCGCGGACAGCCCGTGGCCGGTGGCCTGGACCGCGACCGGCAGCCCCTGCGCGCCGGCGAAGCGCACCGCGGCGACGACGTCCTCGGCGCACCGGGCCGCGACGATCACGGCGGGCCGGTGCCGGCGGGCCAGCTGGAAGCCGGACCGCTCGGCGTCGTAGCCGTCGTCGCCGGGGGTCAGGACCGGGCCCCGGACTCCGGCCGTGAGCGCTGCGAGGGCGGCGGGGTCGAGGGCGGGTGCGAGGGCGGCGGGGTCGGCTGCGGGGGCGGACGGCTGGACGAGGTCGTTGATCTCCATGTCCGGCACCCTGCCGCGATAACTTGACACCGGCCGTCATATATAAATCCGGATGTGAAGTCGTCCCGTCTGCTCTCGATCGTCCTGCTCCTCCAGACGCGCGGCCGGGTGCCGGCCGCGGAGCTCGCCGAGCGGCTGGAGGTCTCGGCCCGGACCGTCTACCGCGATGTCGAGGCGCTGTCGGCGGCCGGTGTGCCGGTCTACGCCGAGCGCGGGCGGCACGGCGGTATCGCGCTGCTGCCCGGCTTCCGTACGGATGTCACGGGGATGACCGCCGACGAGGCGCGCGCCCTGTTCATCCTGGCCGCGCAGGGCGCGCACTCCGCGCTCGGCCTGGACGACGCGCTGCGCTCGGCGCTGCGCAAGGTGATGGCTGCGCTGCCCGCCCCGCACCGGCCGGCCGCTGAGCTGGCCGGCCGCCGCATCCTGGTCGACCCGGACAAGTGGATGCCCCGCCCGTCGTCCGCCGCCGCCCCGGCCGACGGCTCCGCCGGCCGGGGCACCGTGGTGGACCTCGATGTGCTGCACTCCGCCGTCTTCACCGACCTGCGGCTGCGCCTCCGTTACCGCCACAGCGGCGAGACCCGGCCGCGGACCTACACGGTCGACCCGTACGGGCTGGTGGCCAAGGCCGGCACCTGGTACCTCGTCGCGGACCGGCGCGGCAGGCCGCAGCTCTTCCGGGCCGACCGGGTGGCGACCGCGACCCTCACCGAGGTGCCCGTACGGCGCCGCGAGGGTGTGGAGCTGGCCGCGGTCTGGCAGCAGCTGCGGCGCCAGGTGGAGGACCGGCCCGCGGAGGTACGGGTGACCGCCCGGATCCGCCGCGAGCGGCTGGATCTGGCGGTGCGGATCCTGGGCGGGGCGCTGACCGGGCCACCCCGTACGGGCGAGGGCGAGGACGACGGGGCGGGGGACCGCGACGGGGCCGGGGCCGGGGCCGGAGACGGCGACGGGGCCGGGGCCGTCCCCGGAGACGGCGGCTGGGCCACCCTCGACCTGGCGTTCCCGGTGCTGCCCGCGGTCCGTCAGCTGCTCCAGTTCGGCGATTCCCTCGAAGTGCTCGGCCCGCCCGAGGCCCGCCGGGTGATGGCCGAGGCCGCGGCCGCCCTCACCGCCGTCTACGCCGCGGACACCCCGTCCGCGTAGCCCTAAGGGGTGTCCCCACCGGCCGTCCACCGTATGGGCGCTCCGCATCTCACCCGCTGGACGCGCCGCCGGAGCCCGCAGCGCGACGGATTAGGCTTCCCCCGTGGCTGATATCCAGATTCCCGCTGACATCAAGCCCGCCGACGGACGCTTCGGCGCGGGCCCCTCCAAGGTGCGTACGGAGGCGCTCGGCGCCCTCGCCGCCACCGGTAGCTCCCTTCTCGGCACGTCCCACCGCCAGGCCCCGGTCAAGCACCTGGTCGGCAAGGTGCGCGACGGTGTACGTGACCTCTTCCAGCTCCCTGAGGGCTACGAGGTCGTCCTCGGCAACGGCGGCTCCACCGCCTTCTGGGACATCGCGACGCACGGCCTGATCGAGCGCAAGTCCCAGCACCTCAGCTTCGGTGAGTTCTCCTCGAAGTTCGCCAAGGCCGCCAAGCTGGCGCCGTGGCTGGAGGAGCCCACCGTCATCTCCGCCGACCCGGGCGACCACCCGGAGCCGGTCGCCGAGCAGGGCGTGGACGTCTACGGCTTCACCCACAACGAGACCTCGACCGGTGTCGCCGCGCCGATCAAGCGCGTCGCGGGCGCGGACGAGGGCGCGCTGGTCCTGGTCGACGCCACCTCCGGCGCCGGCGGGCTGCCCGTGGACATCGCCGAGACCGATGTCTACTACTTCGCCCCGCAGAAGTCGTTCGCCTCGGACGGCGGCCTGTGGCTGGCCGCCTTCTCCCCCGCCGCCCTGGAGCGCGCCCGCGCCATCCACGCGTCCGGCCGGCACATCCCGGAGTTCTTCTCGCTGCCCACGGCGATCGACAACTCCCTGAAGAACCAGACGTACAACACCCCGGCGCTGTCCACCCTCTTCCTGCTCAATGAGCAGCTGGAGTGGATCAACGGCCAGGGCGGCCTGGACTGGGCGGTCCGCCGCACCGCCACCTCCTCGCGCACCCTCTACGGCTGGGCCGAGGACGCCAAGTACGCCACCCCGTTCGTCACCGACCCTGCCAAGCGCTCGCAGGTCATCGGCACGATCGACTTCGACGAGGGCATCGACGCCGCGGCCGTCGCCAAGGCCCTGCGCGCCAACGGCATCGTCGACACCGAGCCCTACCGCAAGCTCGGCCGCAACCAGCTGCGGATCGCGATGTTCCCGGCGATCGACCCGGCGGACGTCGAGGCCCTGACGGCCTGCATCGACCACGTCATCGGCAAGCTGTAGCCACCTGCCTGCGCGCAGCACGAGCCCCGGCGGACGACCGCCGGGGCTCGTGCGTTGTGCGGGTACGGTCCCGGCTCAGCGGCTCAGCGGCTCAGCCGCTGGAAGCGCCGTACCGCCAGCGGCAGGAAGACCGCGGTGAGGGCGGCCGGCCAGAGCACCGCCATCAGCACCGCATGCTGTTCGACCCAACTGCCGCCCGTGGTGGCCGGGTTGCCGAAGAGTTCCCGGATGGCATTGGCCGTCGAGGAGACCGGGTTCCACATGGCGAGGGCGCCCAGCCAGTCCGGCATCATCGACGGCGGGGTGAAGACGCTGGAGATCATGCCGAACGGCATGGCGACGGCGTAGAGGCCGCCGGCCGTTTCCTGGCCGGGGACCAGCAGGCCGAGATAGACACCGATCCAGATGAGGGCGAAGCGCAGAAACAGCAGCAGCCCGAAGGCGGCGAGGGTGGCGGCCGGGCTGCCGTGGGAGCGCCAGCCGACGATCACCGCGATCACGGCCAGCGCCGCGAGATCGACGCTCGCGCCGATCAGATCGGCGGCCCCGCGCCCGCTGACCACGGCCGACGGTGCCATCGGCAGGGAACGGAAGCGGTCGGTGACCCCGCGTTCCCGGTCGACGACGACGGCCACCGCGGTGTTCATGAAACCGAAGGAGACCGTCATCGCGAAGATGCCGGGCATCGCGAACGTCGGGTAGTCCACCCCGCCGCCGACGTTCATCGCGCTGCCGAAGACGTAGACGAAGAGCACCACGGAGACGACCGGGAAGCCCAGCTGCCAGGCGATGATGACGGGCTGCCGGACGAGATGGGTCAGATCCCGGCGGACGATGGTCAGGCAGTCGGCGACGGCCCAGTGGAGACGGCGCGCGGGGCCGTCGTCCGGGCCGTCCGGGCCGGGGTGGCCGTCGTGCGGGATGTGCAGCACGGTTCCGGCGCTCATGCGGCGGCCTCCTCGCCGGTCGCGGCCGCCGGGCGCCCGGTGAGCCGCAGAAAGACCTCATCGAGCGTCGGGCGGCGCAGCCCGATGTCCTCGACGCCGACGCCCGCGTCCTGGAGGGTGCGCGCGACCTCGGTCAGCGCCGCCACGCCCGCCGTCACCGGGGCCCCGACCCGCCGCTCCGCCTCGTCCGCCGTGGGCCGTACGCCGTCCGCGGCGACCCGCGCCATGGCCCGTACCGCGTGCGGGAGATCGGCCGGGTCGTGCAGCACCACATGCAGGCTCTCCCCGCCGACCTGCCGTTTCAGTTCGGCGGGCGTACCGTCGGCGATCGTCCGGCCGTGCTCGATGACGGAGATCCGGTCGGCCAGCCGGTCCGCCTCGTCGAGGTACTGGGTGGTCAGCAGCACGGTGGTGCCGGCCGCGGCGAGCCGGCGGACGGCCTCCCAGACCTCGTTGCGGCTGCGGGGGTCGAGGCCGGTGGTCGGCTCGTCCAGGAACAGGACCTCGGGGGCGAGGATCAGGCTCGCGGCGAGGTCGAGGCGGCGGCGCATCCCGCCGCTGTAGCCCTTGACGGACTTCCCGGCCGCGTCGCCCAGCCCGAACTGCTCCAGCAGTTCGGTGGCCCGAGCCCGTGACCGGCGGGCGCCGAGGTGGAAGAGCCGGCCGAACATCTCCAGGTTCTGCCGCCCGGTCAGGATCCCGTCCACGGCGGCGTATTGGCCGGCCAGCCCGATCCTGGCGCGTACCCGGTCCGGCGCCCGGGTCACCTCGTGCCCGGCGACCGTCGCCCGGCCGCCGTCCGGTCTCAGCAGGGTGGCCAGGATGCGGACGGCCGTGGTCTTGCCGGCGCCGTTCGGTCCGAGCAGGCCGTGCACGGTGCCGCGGCGGACGGTGAGGTCGAGGCCGTCCAGCGCCCGCTTGTCGCCGTACCGCTTCTCCAGTCCTTCCGCGCGCACCGCCACTTCGGGCGGTATCCGCCCGGCCGGCCCCGTCCCTCGCCGTGTCCCGCTCGTACTGACGGCCATCGCCGCTCCCCTCCGGATCAATAACTGAGTACACCGTACCCGATTGTGCGTACACCGTACTCAGTTTTTGCCCGGCGACATAGGATGACCGCACGATGACGACGACAGAACACAGCGGCGGCGGCGATGTCTCGCGCAGCCTGGAGCTGCTCTGGGGCCTCGGCGACCGGCCCAGCCGCGGACCCAAGCCGGGCCTCACCCTCGACCGCATCGTCAGCACGGCGGTGGCGGTCGCCGATGCCGACGGGCTCGGCGCGCTGTCCATGCGGCGGGTCGCCACCGACCTCGGCGTCGGCACCATGTCCCTCTACCGCTATGTCCCGGGCAAGGCCGAACTCCTCGACCTGATGCTCGACCAGGTCGCGGAGTTCGACGCCGACGCCCATCCCGACCCGGCCGCCGGCTGGCGCCCCGCGATGGAGGCCCTCGCCCACGCCAGCCGGCAGCAGTACCACCGGCACCCCTGGCTGCTCCAGGTCGACCAGGCCCGCCCGCTACTCGGCCCCAACGCCCTGGACTCCCTGGAGTACTCGGTGCGCGCGCTGGCCGGCACCGGCCTGACCGACCGCGAGAAGATGCACGTCCTGGTGTCCTTCGGCGGCTTCCTCACCGGCATCGCCCGCACCGAGCTGCACTCCGCGCTCGCCGAGAAGCGCACCGGCATCAGCAACGCGGACTTCTGGCAGTCACAGGAACCGGTGTTGTCCCGGGCGATGCTGAGCGGCCGCTACCCCGCCCTCGCCGCCCTGGACGAGAACACCTTCGCCGAGGACGACGCCCCGGTCTTCGAACTGGGCCTGGCCGCGCTCCTGGACGGATTCGCGGCGCTCATCGCCGCCCGCAGCGCCCGAACGGACGCGCCATGAGGTGACGAAACGGCACGGATGTGCCTGTATGGGAGCCATGACGAATCCCCCGAGCCCCGGCCTCGCCCCCTTCGAGCGGCAGGGGGCGATTCTGCTGAGTGCCGGCGGGCCGAACGCTCGCTGACCCGGAAGTATCCGCTGCTCCACGGGCTGGTGGTGCCGCTGGTGCACCGGCTGAGGAAGCAGCGGACGCTCCATTACGAGCTGCGGCTGACCGGGGGGAACGGGCCGGCGGGAGTCTGACGGGGTCCGCGGTCTTCTCCCGGGGGGCCGCCCATGCACCCGCCGGACACGGCCTACCTCCGCCGCAGCAGCCTGCGGAGCGCGACGACCAGCCCCGTGGCCAGGGCCAGGACCATGGCCCCCTTGATGAAGCCGGGGTCCAGCTCCGTCTGCGAACTCCCCTTGCCGCCCTTCCCGTTGGCGCCGTCACCGTTCGCCGGGTCGTCCTTCGCCGCGTCCGGCAGCTGCTCATCGCTCAGCCCGACCGGCTCGACCGCGCTGTCGGCCCCCTCGGAGCCGTACATCAGGGTGCGGCCGTCCGCGGTGAAGGTGACCGCCTCGCCCTGCTGCTGCACCGGCACGCCCACACTGCCCAGGTCCTTCGGGCGGCCGTCCTGCCAGCGGTAGATCCGGGCACCGAAGTAGCTGCGCAGCACCAGACGGCTGCCGTCGGGGGAGAACGCGCCGTCGGTGACCCACAGATCGACCGGGGCGACCTTGCGGAAGGTGTTGACGCCGGAGGTGGTCAGCCGCCGCGGGCCCTCGTAGAGCGCGCCACCGCCGCCCTGCTTCTTGCTGGCGATATAGACCCGGCCGGTCTTGGGGTGCACCATCAGCGCCTCGGCGTCCCGCGGCCCGTCGGCGTACTTCACATCGAACTGGGTGGCGGTGACGGTGGCATCGCGCAGCCGCTTCGGTTCGGGGAAGCGGTAGATCCAGACGTGGTTCCAGCTGCCGCCGAGGTTGTCGCCGATGTCGCCGACGTAGAGGTCACCGTCCGGGCCCACCGAGATCGCCTCGACATCGCGCGGCGCGCCGATGCCGCGCAGCGTGATCCGGGCGACCACGCGGCCGGACTTGCCGTCGACGGCGTAGACGTACGGGCCGTCGTCGCTGTCGTTGTGGGTCCAGTAGATCCCGGGGTGCGTACGGCTGGCCGCCAGCCCGCTGGCCTCGGTGATCCGGGGGTCGCTGAGGGTGAAGCCGTCGGGCTCGTCGGCGGCCGCGGGCACGACGGCCGCCGACCACAGGATTCCCGCGGCACCGGCCGCGCACAGAAGCGAACGCATGGGCACAGACTGCCATCCCGGGCCGCGGCGCGGGGCGCGGAGGCCGACTGGTCCCCGGCGCTCCGTGGTGGGCGGCGCGGCGTGTCCAGCGTCACGTACCGGCGGGTAAGGATTCTCGGCCATCATGTCCGGATGAGGATCATGTTCGTCGGTGACTCCATGACGATCGGCGCCACCGGCGATTTCACCTGGCGTTACCGCATGTGGCAGCACCTGAACGCGACCTGCGCCGGGGCGTACCGCATCGTCGGACCGCGCCACACGCTCCATGACCCCGCCGACGGCACCGCCGCCTCCACCGCCTACGCCGACCCCGGCTTCCCCGCCGAGGCCCGCCGCCATCTCGCGGGCTGGGGCGAGGGCTGGCTGCACATGGCCCCGCTGATCGGCGACGCGGTGCACGGGCACCGGGCCGACACCCTGCTGGTCTCGCTCGGCCTGATAGACCTCGGCTTCTACACGAACGCCGAGCAGACCGCGGAGAACGTACGGCAGTTCGTGGCCCGGGCCCGCCAGGCGGCGCCGCACCTCCGGGCGGTGCTGATGCCGGTGATCCCCAACGTCCGGGCCTCGGCGGACCCCGCCTTCGGCACCGAGTGCGTCCGCTTCAACGAACTCCTGGCCAAGGCCGTCGCCGATCTCTCCACCCCCGCCTCCCCGTTGCTGCTGGCCTCCGAACCGGAGGGCTGGGAGACCGGCCGCGCCACCTACGACGGCACCCATCCGTCGGAGCACGGCGAGCACTTGCTGGCGGGCGCGTTCGCCCAGGCGATGCATCAGGCGTGGGGCGTCGGCGGGCCGTACCGCGCCGAGGTGGTGTCCGGGGCGGCCGTACCGACGGGGTGAGGCACGCGGCGCGCAGGCCGGGCGGTGCCGCCTCGGTGCGCAGGGCCGCCGGTGCACCCTGACGCCACGCCCGAACGGCCCTTGCTTTGAGCGCACTTCAAGGCGTTGGCTGGAGCACCATGAAGTACACGCAGCTCGGACGCACCGGACTCAAGGTCAGCCGACTCGTCCTCGGGACGATGAACTTCGGGCCTCAGACGGATGAGGCCGAAAGCCACACCATCATGGACGCGGCGCAGCAAGCCGGCATCAACTTCTTCGACACCGCCAACGTCTATGGCTGGGGTGCCAACAAGGGCCGTACGGAGGAGATCGTCGGCTCGTGGTTCGCCAAGGGCGGCGGCCGGCGCGACAAGACCGTTCTGGCCACCAAGGTCTACGCGAACATGGCGACGGACGACGGCAAGGTCTGGCCCAACCACGACAAGCTCTCCGCGCTCAACATCCGGCGGGCGGTGGACGCCAGCCTGAAGCGGCTGGGCACCGACTACATCGACCTGTACCAGTTCCACCACGTCGACCGGGACACGCCCTGGGACGAGATCTGGCAGGCCATGGACGTGCTCGTCCAGCAGGGCAAGATCCTCTACGTCGGCTCGTCCAACCACGCCGGCTGGCATATCGCCCGCGCCAACGAGACCGCCGCCCGCCGCGGCTCGTACGGCCTGGTCAGCGAGCAGTGCCTCTACAACCTCGCCGAGCGGCGCGCCGAGATGGAGGTCATCCCGGCCGCCGAGGGCTACGGCCTGGGCGTCATCCCGTGGTCCCCGCTGCACGGCGGGCTGCTGGGCGGTGCCCTCCGCAAGGAGCGCGAGGGCGGTGCGGGCCGCTCGGGCGCCGGCCGCTCGGCGGACTCGCTCGCCAACTCCACGATCCGCGCCCAGATCCAGTCGTACGAGGATCTGCTCGACAAGCACGGTCTGGAGCCTGGTGAGGTGGCCCTGGCCTGGCTGCTCACCCGGCCCGGGGTCACCGGCCCGATCGTCGGCCCGCGCACCGCGGACCAGCTCGCCTCCGCGCTGCGGGCCGTCGAGCTGACCCTCCCGGACGAGCTGCTCGCCTCGCTCGACGAGATCTTCCCCGGCCCCGGGCCGAGCCCGGAGTCCTTCGCCTGGTGAACGGCGGGGTGCCCGGCGGCCGGTTCCGGCCGGGCCGCCGGGCGCCCCTGGGGCAGCCGTCAGCGCAGTGCGGCCGCCACGATCACGACGACGAGCAGCACGGCGAGCAGACCGGACATGATCCGGTTACGGGTTTTGGGATCCACCCTCTGAGCGTAACCGGGGCGGACCCGAACCCTTCAGCGGGCCGGGACCGGGCGGCCGCGGACCGTCAGTGGCCCAGCGGCCAGGACCCCACCGTCTCGTACCGGGGCTGGGTGCCCGCCGCACCGGCGACGGGGGGATGGCTGCACACCAGGGCGAGGGCGTCGACCGTCCAGGCGGTGCCGGCGAAGTCCTTGAGGGCGGTCGCGTACGGGCGGAGGTCCAGGCCGGGGACGCGGTTCCGGGCGAGGGTGAGGTGCGGGGTGTACGGGCGGTGCTCGTCGTCCATGGCGAGGCCGGCCCGGCGGCCCGCCGCGGAGGCCGCGTCGGCCAGCCGGCGCATGGCGGGGCGGTCGCCGTCGGCCCCGGCCCACACCACCCGGTCCGAGAAGCGGCCGCCGCCGGCGATCCGCAGCTCGTAGGCGTCGCGGCGGTGGGCCGCCCGCGCCAGCCGCTCGGCCAGGCCGGGGACGGTCTCCTCGGGCACCTCCCCGTAGAAGGCGAGGGTGAAGTGCCAGCTCTCCCGGCCGGTCCAGCGCAGCCGGGCGGCGGCCGGAAGCTTCTTCAACCGCGCCACCTCGGCGGCCAGTTCCTCGATCGCGGGAGCGGGGGGCAGGACGGCGGCGAAGAGTCTCATGCGGCCAGTGTGGCCCAGCACACCGGCCGTCCGGCGGGACCCGGCGTGCCATGGCCCGGCCCCGCGGCGGGGCCGGGCCATGGTGCGTGCATGCACTACGCCGCGGGCGCCATGGCCCGCTCCGCGGACCGGGCGTCGCCCGGGGCCCGGGGCACGAAGGCGAGGTGCTGATGACCGCGGCGCAGGTCGACCTTGAGGCGCAGACCGCCCACCCGGGCGAGGATCAGGCCGATGAGGAGAGCGGCCGCCAGCGAGACGACACCGCCCGCCATGAAGCCGGTCCGCGGGCCGAAGGTGTCGGTGATCCAGCCGACCAGCGGTGCCCCGAGCGGGGTTCCGCCCACGAAGACCATCATGAACAGGCTCATCACCCGGCCGCGCATGGCCGGATCGGTGGCCATCTGGATGCTCGAATTGGCCGTGACATTGATCGTCAGGCCGACCGTGCCGATCAGCACCAGCAGCGCCGCGAAGACCCAGAACGACGGGGCGAGCGCGGCCGCGATCTCCAGGGTGCCGAAGAGCATCGCCGCCCCCACCACCAGCCGCAGCCGGGAGCTCGCGCGACGGGCCGCGAGCAGCGCGCCGATCAGCGAGCCGGCCGCCATCAGCCCGTTGAACAGGGAGTACGTCCCCGCGCCCTGGTGGTAGACGTGGTGCACGAACGCGGTCAGCCAGATCGGGAAGTTGAAGCCGAAGGTCCCGATGAAGCCGACCAGGACGATGGGCCAGATCAGGTCGGGGCGCCCGGACACATACCGCAGGCCCTCCCGGAGCTGGCCCTTGCTGCGCGGGACGCGGTCGACCTTGTGGAGTTCGGCGGTGCGCATCATCAGCAGGCCCGTGAGCGGGGCGATGAACGAGAGACCGTTGAACAGGAAGGCCCAGCCGCTGCCGAAGGCGGTGATCAGGACACCGGCGACGGCGGGCCCGATCAGCCGCGCGGACTGGAAGTTGGCGGAGTTGAGGCTGACGGCGTTGCGCAGCTCGTCCTGGCCGACCATTTCGGAGACGAAAGCCTGCCGGGCGGGGTTGTCGAGGACGGTGACCAGGCCGAGCACGAAGGCGGTCAGGTAGACGTGCCAGACCTGCACCTGCCCGCTCAGCGTGAGCGCGGCGAGGGCCAGGCCGGTGACGCCCATGGCGGACTGGGTCAGGAGCAGCAGCTTGCGCTTGGCGAAGCGGTCCGCGATGACACCGCCGTAGAGCCCGAAGAGCAGCATCGGCAGGAATTGCAGCGCGGTGGTGATGCCGACCGCGGTGGACGAGCCGGTGAGGCTGAGCACCAGCCAGTCCTGGGCGATGCGCTGCATCCAGGTGCCCGTGTTGGACACCATCTGGCCGGTGGCGAAGAGGCGGTAGTTGCGTATACGGAGCGAGCTGAACGTGCCCTTGCGCGGTGTGGCGGCGGGGCCGGCGGCGACAGCCGGGGCGGTGCCCGGAGCGGTCGCGGTCGCGTCGTCGGAAACCGTGTCGTCGTGGGAGTTCGGTGCGGGGGCGGAGTGTGCTCCGGATCCCGTACTCAAAGTGGGTTCGCCTCCTCGGCCTCGGGTTCTACAGCTGTGCGAGCTTCTCCAGCACGGGCGCGGCGGCCCGCACCTTCGCCCACTCGTCCTCGTCCAGCCCGGAGGCCAGCTCGGCGAGCCAGGCGTTGCGCTTACGGCGGCTCTCTTCGAGCATCGCCTCGGCCTGCTCGGTCTGCGTGACGACCTTCTGACGGCGGTCGTCGGGGTGCGGTTCGAGCCGGACCAGTCCCTTGGCCTCCAGCATGGCCACGATGCGGGTCATCGACGGCGGCTGCACATGCTCCTTGCGGGCCAGCTCGCCGGGGGTGGCATGGCCGCACCGGGCGAGCGTGCCGAGCACCGACATCTCGGTGGGGCTCAGCGATTCGTCGACCCGCTGGTGCTTGAGGCGGCGCGACAGGCGCATCACGGCGGACCGCAGGGCGTTCACCGCGGCCGCGTCGTCGGGGGGCACCTCCGGCCCGTCGGGCTGGAGGGAGGACAGTTCCGGCATGGTCTTTAGCATAACTCATTACCCTTTCTAAGGAAAGCCAAGGGAAGTCATCCGCCCCGGGTCACCCATATGAGTGAGGACGCCGCCGAAAGTGACCCGCCTGACCGCGTACGGACGGGACCGTGTCCGGATGGGATCGAAGGTGCTCAGCCTGCGGGTGGACGGGGAGCTGCTGGACCGCATTCGGCAGCACGCCACAAAACGCGGAATGAGCGTCCAGGACTATGTGGTCCGGACGCTCATCCGCGAAGACTTCGACGAGCGGTTCCAGTGCTCCGTCGACGAGACGGAGAAGCTGGGAGTCCGCTGGCCGGCTACTTGACCCCGAGGGCCTGCTCGATCGGGTCGAGCAGGAAGTAGACCAGGAAGCAGAAGCCGACCGCGTTCAGCAGCCAGGGGACTTCCTTGATCCGGCCGGTCGCCGCGCGCAGCAGGATGAAGGCCAGCACGCCGATGCCGATGCCGTTGGTGATGCTGTAGGTGAACGGCATCGAGACGAGCGTCAGGAACGCCGGGATGCCGATGGTGAAGTCGCCCCAGTCGATGTCCCGGACGTTCGAGGCCATGATCAGGAAGCCGACGACCACCAGCGCGGGCGTCGCGGCCTGCGCGGGGACGACGGTCGCCAGCGGCGTGAAGACCAGCGCGAGCAGGAAGAGGCCGCCGGTCATCAGGTTCGCGAGACCGGTGCGGGCACCTTCGCCGACCCCGGCGGTGGACTCCACGAAACAGGTGTTGGCGGAGGCGGAACCGAAGCCGCCGCCCGCGACCGCGATGCCGTCGACCATCAGGATCCGGCCCATGTTCGGCAGGTTGCCGGTCTCGTTGTCCAGCAGCCCGGCCTCCTCGCCGACGCCGATGATGGTGCCCATCGCGTCGAAGAAGCCGGAGAGCAGCACGGTGAAGACGAACAGGCAGCCGGTCAGCACACCGACTTCCTTGAAGCCGCCGAACAGGCTGATCTGACCGATCAGACCGAAGTCCGGGGTGTCGATGATCTTTTCCGGGACGTTGGGGACCGCCAGGCCCCAGGCCGCGTCCGGGATGTCGGCGAGGGCGTTGATGACGATCGCGACGACGGCCATCGAGACCATGCCGATCAGGATCGCGCCCTTGGCCTTCCGCACGATCAGCACGAACATCAGCGCCAGCCCGAGGACGAAGACCAGCACCGGCCAGCCCTTGAGCTGTCCGCCCTGGCCCAGGCCCATCGGGACGACGGTGTGCGCGGCGTCCGGGTTACGGGTCACGAAGCCCGCGTCGACCAGGCCGATCAGCGAGATGAACAGGCCGATGCCGATGGCGATGGCCCGCCGCAGCCCGTTGGGGATCGCGTCCATCACCCGCTGCCGCAGCCCCGAGGCGACCAGGAGCATCAGCACCAGACCCGCGAGCACGACCATGCCCATGGCGTCCGGCCAGCTCATCTTGGGGGCGAGCTGAAGCGCCACCACGGCGTTGATGCCGAGGCCGGCGGCGATGGCGATCGGGACGTTGCCGATGACGCCCATCAGGACCGTGGTCAGTCCGGCCATCAGCGCGGTGGCGGTGACCAGCTGGGCGTTGTCGAGATGGTGGCCGAACTTATCGACTCCGGAACCGAGAATGATCGGGTTCAGCACGATGATGTAGGCCATCGCGAAGAACGTCGCCAGCCCGCCGCGCAGTTCGCGACCGACCGTCGACCCCCGCTCGGAGATCTTGAAGAAGGCGTCGAAGCCGTTCTTGGGAGGCTTCGGTGCCGGGTTCTCGAGGGTGTCGACCGGCGTGGTGGCCGAGGGGGGCATGCGGGGACCTCAGTCGTACGGGCCTGGGCAGGCGTGGGGGCCCGAGGGCCCGGAACACGAACAAAAACAGAACCAACTGGATCGACTTGGAGGAAGAGACGAGCAAAACCAGCCGCATCCAGAAAGGTTCAGTATGAATAAACAATGCATTGATCGCTATCTCCGCGCGTAGACCCTTGCGGCACATGACCCTCGGCCCGCACCCCACCCCTCCGGCACCGCCGCGCACGGCCACCGGCCCCCTGCCCACCGCCGCCCGCGGAGCCGTCACCCGCTCCCCGTAAGCTGAGCACCATGTGGAAGAAGTCCGAACTGCGCGAGGCCCCGGCGCCTCTCGAGGGCCCCGTCGTCGGCACGATCACCGGCGGCACCATCATCTGGTTCGTCCTCTTCCTCGGTCAGCTCCCGTTCTACGGCTGGTTCGCCGACAACGGCCACGCCTGGTGGGTGTGGACCTGTCTGGCCGGCGGCGGCCTGGGCCTGATCGGCATCTGGTACGTCCGCGGACGCGATGCCGCACTCAAGCGCGCTGCGGCGACCGACCGCTCCTGAACCCCACGGCGCCTCCCGGGCGACCGACCGCTCCTGACCACTCCGCACCGCCCCGACGGCCACGCCCCCGACCCCTCCGCCCGGCCAGCGGGTGAAGTGCGCATTCCGCCCGTAACGTCGAGGGCATGACGGAGCGGGCGAGGACCGACGTCGAGCAGTCCGGGCCGGGTGGCGAGCCCGCCCGACGGACCGCGGGGGAACCGGTCAACCCCGGACTGACCGCCGCCGGGGTCGCGGAGCGGGTCGCCCGGGGCGAGGTCAACGACGTCCCCGTACGCTCCTCCCGCTCGGTCGCCGAGATCGTCCGGGCCAATGTCTTCACCCGCTTCAACGCCATCATCGGCGTCCTCTTCGTCATCATCCTGATCGTCGGCCCGATCCAGGACGGGCTGTTCGGCTTTGTGATCGTCGCCAACACCGGTATCGGCATCGTCCAGGAGCTGCGCGCCAAGAAGACCCTGGACAAGCTGGCGGTCATCGGCGAGGCCAGACCGGCCGTCCGGCGCGACGGGTTCACCGAGGAGATCCCCACCTCCGCGGTGGTGCTCGACGACGTCCTCGAACTCGGGCCCGGCGACAAGGTCATCGTCGACGGCGAGGTGCTGGAGAGCGACAGCCTGGAGATCGACGAATCGCTGCTGACCGGCGAGGCCGACCCGGTCGTCAAGAAGCCCGGCGAGCAGGTGATGTCCGGCAGCTTCGTGGTCGCGGGCGGCGGCGCCTTCACCGCGACCAAGGTCGGCCGGCAGGCGTACGCGGCCCAGCTCGCCGAGGAGGCCAGCCGCTTCACCCTGGTCCACTCCGAACTGCGGACCGGCATCAGCCAGATCCTCAAGTACGTGACCTGGATGATGATCCCGACCGCGATCGGCCTGATCCTCAGCCATCTGCTCACCCTCGGGCTGCCGGGCGACGCGGCGATCCGCCGGATGGTCGCCGGGATCGTGCCGATGATCCCGGAGGGCCTGGTGCTGCTCACCTCCGTCGCCTTCGCGATCGGCGTCATCCGGCTCGGCCGTAAGAAGTGCCTGGTCCAGGAGCTGCCCGCGATCGAGGGCCTGGCCCGGGTCGATGTGGTCTGCCTGGACAAGACCGGCACGCTCACCGAGGGCGGCATGGACGTCCAGGAGCTGCGGACGCTCGACGGCGACGAGGACTACCTCCGGCAGGTGCTGGGCGCCCTCGGCGAGTCCGACCCCCGGCCCAACGCCTCCCTCCAGGCGGTCATCGCGGCCTATCCGGCGGACGGCGGCTGGCGCTGCGTCCAGTCACTGCCGTTCTCCTCCGCCCGGAAGTACAGCGGCGCGTCCTTCAACGGCCCGGACGGCGAGAGCAGCACCTGGCTGCTCGGCGCCCCCGACGTCCTGCTGCCGGCGGGAGACCCCCACCTCTCCGAGACCGACGCGCTCAACGCGCAGGGCCTCCGCGTCCTGCTGCTGGCCCGCGCCGCACGGGAACTGGACGACCCCGACCTCACCCGGGACGTACGGCCCGCCGCGCTGGTCGTCCTGGAGCAGCGGCTGCGCCCGGACGCCCCCGACACCCTGCGCTACTTCGAGGACCAGGGCGTCCGGGCCAAGGTGCTCTCCGGCGACAACGCGGTGTCGGTGGGCGCGGTGGCCGGCAAGCTGGGGCTGCCGGGCGCGGACGCCCCGGTGGACGCGCGCGCCCTGCCCGGCGAACGGGACGCGATGGCGGCCGAGATCGAGGCGGGCGCGGTGTTCGGCCGGGTCACCCCGCAGCAGAAGCGGGACATGGTCGCCGCGCTCCAGGCCCGCAGTCACACCGTCGCGATGACGGGCGACGGCGTCAACGACGTCCTCGCCCTCAAGGACGCCGACATCGGCGTCGCGATGGGCTCCGGCTCCGAGGCGACCCGCGCCGTCGCCCAGATCGTCCTGCTCAACAACAGCTTCGCCACACTGCCCTCAGTGGTCGCCGAGGGCCGCCGGGTCATCGGCAACATCACCCGCGTCGCCACCCTCTTCCTCACCAAGACGGTCTACTCCGTCCTCCTCGCGATCCTGGTGGCCTGCTGGCAGATCCCGTACCCGTACCTCCCCCGGCATCTGACCCTGCTCTCCACCCTCACCATCGGCGTCCCCGCGTTCTTCCTCGCCCTGGCCCCCAACAAGGAACGCGCCCGCCCGCACTTCGTCCGCCGGGTGATGCGCTACGCGATCCCGTCCGGCCTCATCGCGGGCGCCGCCGCCTTCGCCACCTACCTGCTCGCCCGCAGCTACTACACCGGCCCCGACGCCCTGCCCGCCGAGACCAGCGCCGCGACCCTGACCCTCTTCCTCACCGCGATCTGGGTCCTGGCGATCATCGCCCGCCCCTACACCTGGTGGCGCATCGCCCTGGTCCTGGCCATGGGCCTGGCCTTCCTCGTCGTCCTGGCCACGCCCTGGCTCCAGACCTTCTTCGCGCTGCGCCTGGTCGGCACGACGATGCCCTGGGTGGCGGTGGCCATCGCCGTAGTGGCGGCCGTCCTGCTGGAGGTCACCTGGCGATGGGTGGGGCGCCGGTTTCCGGCTTGAGACGGTTCGCGACCGGCGGGGCGCGCCTTTCTGACTGCTGCCGCGCGGCTTATCGACCGCCGCGCCGCACAGCTCTCCGACCACCCGTACGGCTCTCCGACCGCGGCCCCATACCGCGTCTCGGCCCGGTCACAGAACCCGCCCCGCCATGGCGGGGCCCAGCCCCTCCCCCTACTCTCCGCCCCATGACCTTCCTCCACGGGGACCTCACCTACGAGGTACTGGCCCGCACCCATCACTCGCACCACTACCACTCCGGCGGCGACGGCGTCCTCGACTGGTGGGAGTGGCTGATCCTGGTCGTCGGCGCGGTCGCGGTGATCTGGTCGCTGGTGAAGAAGTTCAGCTCGGACTGAGCGGACGGTGACGGCCGGAGTGCAGCCGGCCGCGTAGGGCCGGACGCCGTTCCCGGTGGCTTGGCTTGGCTTGGCTTGGCTTGGCTGTCACGGTCCCGGCAAAAGATCGAGATACGCCTGAGACACGGTCTCGGGACGATCGAAACACGTGCCGCTTAACGTGCGGTATGCGTGCGTCTGTCGGCGGGCCCGGGGCGGGCCGACCGGTCCGGGGGGGAGTGCAGACGGACCCGGACCAGGAACGGCCATGGGACGAGGAAGCGAGCGACAGCGTGAAGAAGGCCAAAAGGCAGCGTGGCTTCTGGCAAGAGCTGCCGATCCTCATCGGTGTCGCTCTTCTCCTCGCCCTGCTGATCAAGACCTTCCTGGTGCAGGCGTTCCTGATCCCGTCCGACTCGATGCAGGACACCCTCCAGCGCGGGGACCGGGTCCTGGTCGACAAGCTGACGCCATGGTTCGGCTCCGAGCCGGAGCGCGGCGAGGTCGTGGTCTTCCACGACCCGGGCGGCTGGCTCAACGAGATGCCGCCCGCCGAGCCCAACGCCGTTCAGCAGGTCCTCAGCTTCATCGGCCTGATGCCGTCAGCGGAGGAGAAGGACCTGATCAAGCGGGTGATCGCGGTCGGCGGCGACACGGTCGAGTGCCACGGCACCGGCCCGGTCAAGGTCAACGGCAAGGCGCTGAAGGAGGATTCGTACCTCTTCCCCGGCAACACCCCCTGCGGTGACAAGGCGTTCGGGCCGCTCAAGGTGCCCAAGGGAAGCATCTGGGTCATGGGTGACCACCGCCAGAGATCCCAGGACTCCCGCTACCACATGAACCTCAAGGGCAACGGCACCGTAGAGACCAAGCAGGTCGTGGGACGCGCCTTCACGGTCGCCTGGCCGGTCAACCGCTGGTCGTGGCTGCCGGTGCCGGACACCTTCGACCAGCCCGCACTCAACAAGGCCGTCGCGGCGACTCCGGCCGCGCTGGGCCTCGCGGGCGCGATACCGATCGCCATCTGGCGCCACCGGAGGCGAACCGCGCAAGCAACGTAGGGGCCCGGCCCTACACCTCATCCCCGCCCTCGTCGTCCGGCGACCGGCCCACGGCACGCAGCCGCTCCCCCCTGCTCTCCGCGACCCGCCGCACATCCCGCAGGCAGTCGGTCAGCCCCCGGGCCAGAAAGCGCAGTTCCCGGTCGCTCGCCCCCTGACAGGCGAGCAGCCCGTCCGCGTGACCGATGAGCTCGTCGGCCATCCCGAGTTGAAGGCGCTCGATGTCTTCGGCGACGCGGGAGACGTGGCCCGTGCCGTCCCCCAGGAGATAACAGGGATTGCCGTCGGCGCTGGACCATGGCAGGAGGCGTGCGGCGTCGGGGTGTTCGACCGCACCGTCGCCTTCGGACGAAGGCTCGAATTGCTTCGCGATATCGTGATTCATGTCGTCGACCTCATCGGGGCTGATGACCACACCCCCGGGCCGTTGCAGCGGTCGCGGGGGCTTTCCGTCGTTACTCAGCATTGCCGACGAAATACGCTGGGTGCACGCTAGAGGCGTCACCAAAGTCCGTCAGTGGACAGCGAGTTGAAGGTGTGTTCGAGCAATGGAGCTGAACAACGAGGACGACGACAGGGCCACCCCGCGCTCGGTGCTGGGACGGCGCTTACGTCGCCTGCGGGAGGCCGCTGACCTTTCGCAGCGCGCCCTCGCCGACAAGGTCGGTTATCCGCATACGTACCTCAGCCGGGTGGAGCGGGGGGAGCAGCTGCCGTCGGAGGCGCTCGCCGAGCACCTGGACACGTATTTCGCCACGGATGGACTCCTTGTCGAGTTACTCGCCATGGCACAGGATGCCTCGATTCCCGATTACGGCCGGGCCGTCGTCGACAGCGAGCGCAAGGCGACTCGCATTCAGGTATTCGGCAGCAGCCTGATCCCAGGACTTCTCCAGACCGAGGACTACGCGCACGCATTGTTTCGCGAGTCACTTCCCGGCGAATCCGAGGAGCGGAGAAATGGGCGGGTCGCCACACGTATGCGCCGTAAGCGCGTCCTCGACAAGGAGCAAGCGCCGTACTACTGGGCAATCATGGATGAAGCGGCGTTAAAGCGTCCGATTGGGGGCACAGCATGCATGAGCGGCCAACTCCGCCATGTACTCAAGGTAGTTGAGTCCTCCCAGATTGCCGTTCAGGTACTGCCCTTCGCGCAGGGAGAGCACCCCATGCTGGGTGGCAGTCTGAGCCTGCTGACCTTCCGCAACGGGGCCACGATCGGATACGTCGAGAGCTTCTTTTCCGGGGAGTCGGTGGAAGCACCGGCAAAGGTTCTTGAACTCACGCACATGTTTGACGTCGCCCGCTCCAAAGCGCTTCCCGAGCGGGGAACCCTCGACCTGATTCGCGGGTACCTGAGAAAGTACGGGAATGAAGACGATTCCTGACGCGTCCACGCTGACCCACTGGCGCAAATCCAGCTACAGCAACGGCCAGGGGGCCGAGTGCATCGAGGTCGCCGACGGCGTCCCCGGCGCCGTCCCGGTACGTGACTCCAAGAACCCACACGGTCCGGCCTGCATCTTCCCCGAGGCCGGCTGGTCTTTCTTCGTCAACGCCGTCAAAAGCGGCGAGTTCGGCAACTGATCCACCGCACCACGCATCACGCAGGACCGGCCCCCGTCAACCCACCCCGATGGGGGCCGCCCCACGCCACTCACACATCGCCCTGCACACGGGCATGGAGATGCATGTCATGCCAGCCGTCCTGTTGCAGATGGGCGCTGCGGCGGGTGCCCTCCAGGGTGAAGCCGGACTTGGTGGCCACCCGGCAGGAGGGCTCGTTGGCGGTTGAGTGGGCGAGTTCGAGGCGGTGGAAGCCTGCCTCGTCCAGGGCCCAGGCGGACAGCGTGGTGAGGGCGCGCGGGGCGATGCCGGTGCCGCGGGCGGGTGGCAGGACCCAGTACGCGCACTCGGCTTCACCATGGTCCAGGTCCATCCGGCGCAGGCCCGCCCGGCCGAGGATCTCGCCGTCGGACACCCGGGTGATGGCCCACTGGGCGTCCCGCTCCTGCTGCCAGGAACGGTGGGCGGCCGCGATCCACTCCTCCGCTTCGGCCGGGGACGTGACGTGGTGCATGTGCCAGCGCCGGATCGCCGGGTCCTCGTAGGCGGCTTGCAGGGCGGGGGCGTCGGCCGTCTCCCAAGGCCGCAACAGCAACTCGCCGCCGGGTGAGGGGAGAGAAGGCTGCGGGGTGGCCGAGAGGGTACCGGCGGGGAGGGCGGGAGTGATCGCGAGGGGCATGGGCGGCATCATCTCCCTGTCGTGGAGCGGTGCCCGGCTCCGCGGATGGTCCGCACGGACATCACCGGATTGAGCGGCGGCACCAGCTCTTTGGTGGCGACTTCTACGAGGTGTGCCGGAGCATCGCCGTCCTGCAAGGCGGTCACGTATGCGAGGGCCTGGGCGGGCGTCAGCGCCGGCAGCTTCTGGCGCAGGGTGCGCATGGCGGGCATCCGTCCGCGGGCGGCCGCCACGGCCCGTACTTCGTCGTGCAGATCGTCCACCGCGGTCCGTACGGCCTGGCCTCGGATGCGGACCCGGTAGTCCACCTCCCAGGCCCCGGTGACCGCGGAGACGACGCCGATCCTGTGCAGTCCCCCGTCGACGCGGTCAACCAGATACGGCCCGTTTCCGGCGAGCATGAGGCGCGGATTCCGGGTCCGCAGATACTCCTCGGACGTCCACGAGACGATCCACGCCAGCTCGTGCTCCCGTACGTGTGCCACCGCCATCCGCATCGGGTCCAGCCCCGCCGACAGCTCCCGCTGGTAGTCGCGTTCCAGCTCTTCTTCGACCAACCGAACGGCGGCGTCTCGCTCCATCACGCGTGCAGCATGGCTCACGGACCCGGACGGCGACCAACAGTTTTCCGGCCTGCCCAGGGCCTTGCCTGAACGGCCCCCGTTCCGGACGGAACGGGGGCCGAAGCGACAGCGGGACCGACTGCGCCTCCCCGTCAGTCGAACCACCGCGCCCGCGCCAGCTCCTCCCCCCGGTCCGGGTCTTCCAGGAGGGCGGCGACCTCGAAGCGGCGGGGCCATTGGCCCGTTGACCAGGCGAGGCCGGCGGCTACGCCTTCCAGGGTGGCGGCGTGGAGGGTGCCGTCGGGGGTGTGGCGCCAGTCGAGTTCGGCGGTGTCTTCGGGGCCGTCGCCGACAAGGAGTTCCTCGTGTTCCAGGTAGGTGTCGGGGGTGGCGGGGCCGAGCAGGGCGCGGACGGCCTCGGGGACCTCGTGGCGGACGCCCTCGGAGCGGACCTCGGCGCTGACCACCTCGCTCAGGCGGCGTACCTGGAGGAGTTCGGCCAGCGCGGCGGCGCGGGCCGGGCGTACGGGGAGCAGGGCGCGGCCGGCTGCCAGCGGTACCAGGTCCGGGGCGTCGGCGACCACGGCGTCGGCCGCGTCGACCACCTGGACTTCCTCGTCGCGCACGGTCCGCAGTTCGTCCGGGAGGGTCACCTGGTCGGGGTCCAGGTCCGCCAGCAGGCCGTAGAGCGCGTGCAGTTGTGCGGGGCCGACGGTCAGGTCCGGGTCGGCGAGCCGGGCCAGCAGCTCGGCCGCGCCGCCGGGCTCGTCGAGGAGCGCGGTGACCGAGGTCCGGACGCCGAGGGCCCGCAGCACCTGGGCATCGACGTCGCCCGCGTCCGCGGACTCGTACAGGCCGGACAGCAGCGGGTCGCCGCCGGCCGAGCGCAGACCGGCGGGCCGGCGGCCGTCCAGCACCGGGTGTCCGCGCAGCCACCAGGCGGTGTACGGGCGGACGGACTCGGTGGTGCCGTCGGGGAGCAGGACCCGTACGGGTGCGGTCAGCGCGTCGCGCAGCGGGGGCTGGGACAGCATCGCCAGCACCTGGGGCCAGGCGTCGTCGTCGACCAGGTCGAGGTCGCGGACCGCGACGAGTTCGGTCACCACCGGCGGGACCGGGGTCTCCGGCAGCGCGTCGAGGATGTCCTCGCACCAGACGTCCACCGCGTCCAGCAGCCCGACGTCGTCCGGCTCGGCGAAGTCGCCCTCGCGGGGCTCCATCTCGTCCGGGTCGAGCACCACATCGGTGGCCCGGACCAGCGCGAAGGCGGCCATGACGCCCACGGCCGTGAGCGGCTGCTCGCCCCACCGCTCGGCCAACTCCGCGTCACAGGCCGCGATTTCGCCCTCCCGGATGACGCGCTCGAAGGCGCTGCCCGGGTACACCAGCTCGCCCGCCGGCGCCAGCTCACCGTCCTCGTCGGGCAGCGCGAGCGCCCCGAGCCAGGGCTCGTCGCCCGGTGTGAGGTTGGCGTCCCGGACCAGGCCGAGCACCGTCTCCGCCAGCTCCTCGGCGCCCAGCGGGGCCCCCGGTCCGCCGCCCAGCTCGTCGGCGAAGACGTCGTACGCGTCCTCGTCGGCCTCCAGGGAGTTCGCCACCGCCGCCCGCACCTGGGGCGTGGTGAGCACGGCGCGCGGCGCGGCCGGGGTGGCGCCCAGCTTCTCCAGCAGCGGGTGCACCGCGTCGGGGTGGGCGACCTTCAGACCGAGCCGGGCGAGCGTACGGTGCCGGGCCGCGGCGTCCTCGTCGCGGCCGCCGCCGGGCAGCGGCAGCAGCACCTGACGCGGCCCGATCGTGGTCCGTACGCCGCCCTGCGCGCCGCCGGGCCCCTGGCCGGCCGTGCCCGCGAGCGGGACCGGCAGCCCGCTGAGCCGGTCCGGGTCGGTACCGGCCAGCGCGTCGTAGAGCCGCCACCACCAGCCGGGCGACCGTTCGACGCCGGCCAGCCGGTCGATCATCTCGCCGAGCGGCACCCGGGCCACGCCCAACGCCCGCAGCTCCGGCCGGCGTTCGAGCCCGGCCGGCAGCAGGCTGGGGAACAGCTCCGCCAATACGCCCACGGCCGCCGCGCCCGCGCCCTCCACCAACTCGGCGTCCACCGGGCGCAGGACGTACCGGTCCACGCCGGCATCGCCCTCGTCCCACTCGTCCGCCGGCGCCGCCTCGGGCTCGGCCGTCCGCCCGCCGGCCGGTGCGCCCGCGCTCGGCAGAAAGCGCACCCGCGGCAGCAGCTCCAGCACCTGGCGGCGCAGCTCACCGTCCAGACCGCCCTTGCCCAGCGGGCCCGGCACCAGATCGAGGGTGCCGACCGAGACCGGCTGCCAGTCGCCCAGCAGCGCCGCGTACGTCGCGGCCACCCGTCCCACCAGGAAGTCCGTCAGCGCGCCCGGCGCGACATGGCGCCGGGTCGGCTCCAGCGGGAACGAGGCGATCAGCAGCGCGGGCAGCCCCAGCGGCTCGTCCGTCGGCGTCGGGGCGTGCACCACCGCCGCGGTCCCCGGCCGCACCGGCGCGCCCTCGCCGTCCACGGGCACCGCCCAGGTCACCGACCAGGCCGGCCGCAGCCGCTCCTCGACCGGCCGGTCCGCCAGCAGCGCCGGATCCAGCGGCCCGCCGTCGCTCGCCACCCGCCACCGGGTGGCGCCCCGCTCGCTGTCCTCGATCAGCACGTACGGGCCGTCCTGGCTGCGCCGCAGCTCCCGTACGCCCTCCGGGGTCTCGACCACGACCTCGGCCAGCCCCGGCAGCGTCAGCAGCAGCGCCGCATCGATCCCGGTCAGCAGCCGCTCGGCGAGATCCTGCGCCGCGACGTCGCGCAGCGGCAGCACGACGGCGGTGTCATACCCCTCGGGCGCCCCGCCCTCCGCGGGCAGCGGCAGCCGCAGCAGCGGCACATGCCCGTCGCGCCGGCGCAACTCACCCCCCAGGCCGGGGCTGTGCGCCGCCACCTCCTCCGCCAGCGCCCGCGCCTCGGCCAGCGACCAGCGGACGCCGCCGGTACGGCCCACCAGCGCCGGCTCGTCACTCACCGACAGCACCGCGGCGAAGCCGACGCCGAACCGGCCCACCGCCCCGGCCGCCACGCTGGGCTCCCGCTTCGCGGAGGCCCGCAGCGTCGACAGCGACTCGACGCCGGTGGCGTCCAGCGGGGCGCCGGTGTTGGACGCGACGAGCACGGCGGGGGCGTCGCCGTCGGCCGCGTGCAGGGTCAGCCGGAGCCGGCCGGGGACGCCGGCGCGGGCCGCCGCGTCCGCCGCGTTCTGCGCCAGCTCCACGGCCAGCCGGTCGCGGTAGCCGCCGAGCGCGAGGTCCTCCTCGGCGTTGGCATCCTCCCGGAACCGGGCCGGCGAGGCGGCCCAGGCATCCAGCACGCCACGCCGCAGCCGAGCCGTCCCGAACGGGTCTCCGGCTGCGCCTCGCACCCACGACGTAGCTGTCACTGTCCGTCTCCCTTAAGCGTGTGTCGGTGGGCCGACGGTATCGCCCCACGTTGTCGGGTGCGGCGCCGTGTCCCCGCCTGTGGTTTCTTTTCCCCGCCTGTCGGCGGGGGTGGGGTGTTTGGGGTGGGGCCCGGTTTCTGGTGGGTGGCGGTGGCGGGGGCTCCGGGGTGGGTGTTCGGACT
>NZ_JBHXFI010000061.1:0-14668 GCF_042724075.1 Streptomyces sp. NPDC127097
CCACCACCCCGGCCGGAATGGCTGCGCCATCCCCCTCCGCCTCTCCGTCACCCGCCACCACCCCCCATTCGGCCGGACCCCCCGCCGGCTCTCCGTCACCCGTCGCCGGTGCGGCCGGAATGGCGGCCTCATCCGCCTCAGGGTCTCCGCCGTCCCGCCCCACCCCTCCCGGCGCCACTCCCGGCACCGCGCCCGCCCCGGGCACGGCCTACGGCAGGGCGGCGGGACGGCCCGGCCGGCCGGCCACGCCCCGGCCGCCCGCCAGCGGTGCCGCGCCGACCGCCGGGAACGCCGCCGGTCCCACCTTCGCCGCCCGGCCGGCCGGCCTCCGGGGCCCGGCCGCGGTGGCCGGGCGGACCGGCGGAGACGCGGGCCCGGCCCGGGCCGAGCGGCCGAAGGGCAGCCACGGGGTGCGGGCCGCCGCACCGCTGTCGGACGAGGACCGCGGCCGGCTGCTGGGCGGTGCCCATCACGATCCGCACGGGCTGCTCGGCGCCCACCCCGTACGCGGCGGGCTGCTGCTGCGGGTCCTGCGGCCGTATGCCAAGGGCGTCACCGTCCTGGCGAAGGGGCTGCGGGCCGATCTGCCGTCCGAGGGGGACGGGCTGTTCGCCGGGGTGCTGCCGCTGCGCACCGTCCCGGACTACGAGCTGCTGGTCGACTACGGCGACCACACCGTGACCGTGCAGGACCCCTACCGCTTGCTGCCCGCGCTCGGCGAGCTGGATCTGCATCTGTTCGGTGAGGGCCGGCACGAGCAGCTGTGGCAGGCGCTCGGCGCGCGGACCATGGAGCATCAGGGCGTGACCGGCACCCGTTTCACGGTCTGGGCCCCCAACGCCCAGGGCGTCCGGGTCGTCGGCGACTTCAACTACTGGGACGGCACCGGCTTCCCGATGCGCTCGCTGGGCTCGTCCGGCGTCTGGGAACTCTTCCTCCCGGGCCTCGGCGAGGGCGAGCTGTACAAGTTCGAGATCACCCGGCCGGACGGCTCCCGGACGGTGCGGGCCGACCCGATGGCCCGCCGGACCGAGTGTCCGCCGGCCACCGCCTCGATCGTGGAGGCGTCGCACTACCACTGGAACGACGCCGACTGGATGGACCGGCGCGGCGAGCGCCCCGTGCACGAGGCCCCGTTCTCCGTCTACGAGGTACATCTCCCCTCCTGGCGCCCTGGCCTGACCTACCGTCAGCTGGCCGGGCAGCTCCCCGGTTACGTCAAGGACCTGGGCTTCACCCACGTCGAGTTCATGCCGGTCGCCGAGCATCCCTTCGGCGGCTCCTGGGGCTATCAGGTGACCGGCTTCTACGCGCCCACCGCGCGGATGGGCACCCCGGACGACTTCCGGTTCCTGATCGACGCGCTGCACCGGGCCGGCATCGGGGTGCTGATGGACTGGGTGCCGGCGCACTTCCCGCGCGATGACTGGGCGCTGGCGGAGTTCGACGGCCGCCCGCTCTACGAGCCGCAGGATCCGGCCCGGGCCGCGCACCCGGACTGGGGCACCCTGGAGTTCGACTACGGCCGTACCGAGGTCCGTAACTTCCTGGTGGCCAACGCCGTCTACTGGTGCGAGGAGTTCCATATCGACGGGCTCCGGGTGGACGCCGTCGCCTCGATGCTCTATCTCGACTACTCCCGCGAGGACGGCAACTGGACACCGAACGTGCACGGCGGCCGGGAGAACCTCGATGCGGTCGCCTTCCTCCAGGAGATGAACGCGACGGTCTACCGCCGCTGCCCCGGCGTCGTCACCATCGCCGAGGAGTCCACGGCCTGGGACGGCGTCACCCGCGCCACGCATCATGCCGGGCCCGGCGGCTTCGGCGGTCTGGGCTTCGGCCTGAAGTGGAACATGGGCTGGATGCATGACTCCCTCGGCTATGTCTCCAAGGATCCGGTGCACCGGAAGTACCACCACGGCGAGATGACCTTCTCCATGATCTACGCCTACTCCGAGAACTATGTGCTGCCGATCTCCCATGACGAGGTGGTGCACGGCAAGCGCGCACTGGTGTCGAAGATGCCCGGTGACTGGTGGCAGCAGCGCGCCGGCCACCGGGCCTATCTCGGCTTCATGTGGGCCCACCCCGGCAAGCAACTCCTCTTCATGGGGCAGGAGTTCGCCCAGGGCGCGGAGTGGGCGGAGAGTCATGGACCGGACTGGTGGCTGCTCGACTCCTCGTACGAGGCGGAGCCGGACCACCGGGGCGTACGCGATCTCGTGCGCGAGCTGAACCGTCATTACGCCGCCACGCCCGCGCTGTGGGAGCGCGACACCGACCCGGCCGGCTTCTCCTGGATCGACGGCGAGGCGAGCGAGGACAATGTCTTCCCCTTCCTGCGCTTCGCCGCCGACAACTCCCCGCTGATCTCGGTCACCAACTTCTCCCCCGTCGTCCGCCGGGCCTACCGGCTCGGTGTCCCCGACCAATTCCCCGCCTGGCGCGAGGTCCTCAACACCGATGACCCGCGCTACGGCGGCAGCGGCGTCGGCAACCCCGGCGTCCTCACGGCCGAACCGACCCCCTGGAACGGCCGCGCCGCCTCCCTCACCCTGGTGCTTCCCCCATTGGCCACCCTCTGGCTACGACCGTCCTGACCCCTCACGGCTGATGGTTGTCGGACCCTGCTTGTGCTGCTGCGACTCCCCCGCCGAACAGATCCGTCCCCCACGTCGCTATGGCCCGTTCCTCCTTGTTCGTACCCCCGCGCGGCCGGCGCCGGCCGACCGCGTTTCCCTGTCACTTGCATGGTGCCAGGGGGCACTGACAATCCCTCCGTGAGGAGCAAAGGCGCAGGTCGCAGCGGTAGTCGAGGGCCACGGCGAGGGCGAGGGCGGCAGGCACGGCGAAGGGGCGGGTGCCGTGTCCGGCGCCCGCCCCTTCCTCCCCTCCTGAGGCCCGGGGTCAGACCTTTGCGGACTCCTTCTCCGAGCCGCCGTCCCGCGGCGCGACGACCGCCGCGGCGGCCGGCTGCACCTGCGCGTCGGCGGCCAGCGTCTTCTCGTCGAACGGCGCCTGTCCGGCGAGCACTTCGGTCACCCGGCCCTTGTCGATCTCCTTGGTCCAGGTGCCGATCAGCACGGTGGCCACCGCGTTGCCGGCGAAGTTGGTCAGGGCGCGCGCCTCGCTCATGAAGCGGTCGATGCCGACGATCAGGCCGACGCCGTCGACGAGTTCGGGGCGGTGCGACTGGAGACCGCCGGCCAGCGTCGCCAGGCCCGCGCCGGTGACCCCGGCCGCCCCCTTCGACGCGATGACCATGAACACCAGCAGCGAGATCTGCTGGCCGAGCGGGAGCGGCTTGCCCATCGCCTCGGCCACGAACAGCGAGGACATCGTCAGGTAGATGGCGGTGCCGTCGAGGTTGAAGCTGTAGCCGGTGGGGACGGTGATGCCGACCACCGGCTTGCTGACGCCCAGGTGCTCCATCTTCGCGATCAGCCGGGGCAGCGCCGACTCCGAGGAGGAGGTGGACAGGATCAGCAGGAACTCCCGGCCGAGGTACTTCAGCAGCAGGAAGATGTTGACGCCGGCGACCAGCCGGAGCAGCGCGCCGAGCACCACGATCACGAACAGCAGACAGGTGAGGTAGAAGCCGACCATGATGACGGCGAGGGACTTCAGCGCGTCCAGGCCGGTCTCGCCGACCACCGCCGCGATGGCGCCGAAGGCACCCACCGGCGCCGCCCACATGATCATGGCCAGGACCCGGAAGACCAGCTTCTGGAGGTGCCCGACACCGCGCAGCACCGGCTCGCCCGCCGAGCCCAGCGCCTGGAGGCCGAAGCCGACCAGCAGCGCCACCAGCAGCGTCTGGAGCACCTCGCCCTGGGTGAAGGCGGAGACCAGCGTGGTGGGGATCATGCCGAGCAGGAACTCGGGCAGCGACTCGCCGCCGCCCTCGGTCTGGGCGTGCCCGGCGTGCTTGACGGTCTCGGTCAGATGGAGACCGGAGCCGGGGTCCAGCAGGTTGCCGACGACCAGGCCGATGGCGAGCGCGACGGTGGACATCACCATGAAGTAGCCGAGGGCCAGGCCGCCGACCGCACCGACCTTGGCGGCCTTCCGCACCGAGCCGACCCCCAGCACGATGGTGCAGAAGATGACCGGCGAGATCATCATCTTGATCAGGTTCACGAAACCGGTGCCGAGCGGCTTGAGCTGGACGGCGACACCGGGCGCGGCGAAGCCCACGACGATGCCGAGCAGCACCGCCCCGATCACGGCGATGTAGAGGAAATGGGTCCGGTCCCGCTTCACGGGCCCCGTCTCCTCGGTGGTGCCCCCACGCGGCGGGGTCTGTGCAGCCACGGCTGCCTCCTCGGTCTACGGCTCTGCTGATCTGCGGCGCTGTCACACCACAAGTTCCGGTGACTATGCACGGCCGTGTGGCGCCCGTCACCCTTACGTACATTTCGTTCACGTAAAAGTGACCGTGCAGACTGTTTCGCGGTCACCGTGCAGACTGTTCTGCATGCGACTCCCCCGACCCCGCCCTTCCCGCCGGCTGCGCGGCCCCCGCAGCCTGGCCGGGCAGCTGTTCGCCATGCAGGTGGTGCTGGTGGCGGTGGTCGTCATGGGCTGTGCGCTCTTCGCGTACGTCAGCGCCGGGCGGCAGGCGGAGGAGACCGCGCGGCGGCAGGCGACCGCGGCGGCCACCGCCGTCGCCGACTCCCCGGCGGTCGTGGCGGCGGCCCGCACCAAGGACCCGACGGCCACGCTCCAGCCGTACAGCGAACGGCTGCGGCGGGACGCCGGGGTCGACTTCGTGGTGGTCATGTCGCCGAAGGGCATCCGCTGGACGCACCCCGAGCCGTCCGCGATCGGCAAGAAGTACTTCGGGCACATCGGCCCGGCGCTGCGCGGCGAGATCTTCCACGAGACGCACCTGGGGGTGCTCGGGCCGTCCGTACGGGTCGTCGCACCGGTCCGGGACCCGCAGCGCGGCGGCCGGATCACGGCGCTGGTCAGCTCCGGGATCACCATCGAGACGATCAGTGCGCAGCTGCGCGACCAGGTGCTGGCGCTGGTGGGCGTGGCCGCCGCGGCGCTGGCGCTCGGCGGCCTGGGGACGTATGTGATCAACGCCCGGCTGCGGCGGCACACCCACGGGATGAACGCCGGGGAACTGAGCCGGATGCACGACTACCACCAGGCCGCGCTGCACGCCGTACGCGAGGGGCTGCTGATGCTCGACGGGCAGCGCAGGGTCGCCCTGATCAACGACGGCGGGCGGGAGCTGCTGGGGCTGTCCGACGACGCGGTGGGCCGCCGGGTCACCGAGCTGGGGCTGCCGGAGCCGCTGACCGAGGCGCTGCTGGAGCCCGGCCCGCGGGTCGACGAGCTTCAGCTGACCCGCGAGCGGGTCCTGGTCGTCAACTCCTCGCCGGTCTCCGGCGGGGAGCGGCGGGGCAGTGTCGTGACCCTGCGCGATCACACCGAACTCCAGGCGCTCTCCGGGGAGTTGGACTCGGTACGCGGCTTCACCGAGGCGCTGCGCTCACAGGCCCACGAGGCCGCCAACCGGCTGCACACCGTGGTCTCGCTGATCGAACTCGGCCGGGCCGAGGAGGCCGTGGAGTTCGCCACCGCGGAGCTGGAACTGGCGCAGGCGCTGACCGACCAGGTCGTCGGCGCGGTCGCCGAGCCGGTGCTCGCGGCGCTGCTGCTCGGCAAGGCGGCCCAGGCCAACGAGCGCGGCGTGGAACTGACGCTGACGCCCGACAGCCGGATCGACGACGGGGTGCTGCCGCCCGGTCTGCCGGCCCGCGATCTGGTCACCGTGCTGGGCAACCTCCTGGACAACGCCATCGACGCCGCCGCGCCGACCCCGGAGCACGCCGCCACCGAGCCGCCCCGGGTGCGGGTCACCGCACGGGCGGCCGGGGGCGAGCTGCTGCTGCGGGTGGCGGACACCGGTCCTGGGGTGGCCGCGGAGGCCGCCGAGGAGATCTTCCACCGGGGCTGGAGCACCAAGACGGGCACCGCGGCCCGGGGCCGCGGGCTGGGCCTGGCCCTGCTCCAGCAGGCGGTCCGGCGCAACGGCGGCACCGTCGCGCTGGACCGGGCGGCGGAGGGCGGCGCGCGGTTCACCGTACGGCTGCCGCTGCGGGCGGGGGCCGCGAGATGAGCGGGCAGCCGTCCTGCGCGGACCGCCCGGCGGCGAGAGGATGGATGCGGTGACCCCCTCCGACATCCGGGTCCTCGTCGTCGAGGACGATCCGGTCGCGGCCGACGCCCATGCCCTGTACGTCGGGCGGGTGCCCGGCTTCACCGTCTCCGGCACCGTGCACTCCGGCGCCGACGCCCGCCGCCACCTCGAACAGCACGCCGTCGATCTGCTGCTGCTCGACCTCTACCTGCCCGACGGCCACGGGCTCCAGCTGGTGCGTACGCTGCGCGCGGCCGGGCACACCGCCGACATCATCGCGGTCACCTCCGCCCGGGATCTGACGATGGTGCGCGAGGGCGTCTCGCTGGGCGTGGTGCAGTACGTCCTCAAGCCGTTCACCTTCGCCACCCTGCGCGACCGGCTCACCCGCTACGCGGAGTTCCGGGCCGCCACCGGCGAGGCCAGCGGGCAGGACGAGGTGGACGGGGCGATCGCCGCGCTGCGCGCACCGCGTCCGGCCGCGCTGCCCAAGGGGCTGACCGCGGCCACCCTCCAGGCGGTGACCACGGTGCTGCGGGCCGCCGGAAGCGGGCTGACGGCGACCGAGGCGGCCGCCGACGTGGGCATCTCGCGGATCACCGCCCGCCGTTATCTCGAACATCTCGTGGAGAGCGGCCGGGCCGCCCGCGCCCCGCAGTACGGCCAGGTGGGCCGCCCGGAATTGCGCTACCGCTGGTCGGGCCATTGACCCACTGTGACCGGTGACTTACTTTCAGCGGGCAGGACACCGTGGTTAGTTGGAGGTCGTGCCGTGCGCCCCACCGCCCCGCTGAGGTTTCTCGCCGCCACCGTCGTGGCCGCCGGCACGCTCACCGCCTGCGGCGGCGGGTCCGGCGGCGACACCGGCACCGTCAAGGTCGCCTTCATCAAGGACACCAACAGCAAGGTCACCGTCCGGGACGACTATGTCCGGCTGGTGGCACGGCAGTTCGAGAAGGACCACCCGGGCAAGAAGGTCCGGCTGATCCCGATCCAGGCGTCCGAGAACGACTACTACACCAAGATCCAGCAGATGATGCGCTCCCCGCGGACCGCACCGGATGTGGTCTACGAGGACACCTTCCTGGTCAACTCCGATATCACCGCAGGGCTGTTGCGGCCGCTGGACACCCATCTGCGCACCTGGGACGACTGGCGGCAGTTCGCGCCGGCCGCGAAGGCCGCGGCCAAGGGGCAGGACGGCCGGACCTACGGCGTCCCGGACGGTACGGACACCCGCGGACTGTGGTTCAACAAGAAGATCTTCAAGAAGGCCGGACTGCCCGCCGACTGGCGGCCCAAGGACTGGGACGAGGTACTGTCCGCGGCCCGGACGATCAAGCGCAAGGTCCCCGGCGTCATCCCGCTGAACGTCTTCACCGGCAAGGGCGCCGGCGAGGCCGCCGTGATGCAGGGCTTCGAGATGCTGCTCTACGGCACCGGCGAGCACCAGCTCTACGACCCGGGCACGAAGAAGTGGGTGACCGGCACCCGGGGCTTCCGGGACAGCCTGACCTTCCTCGACACGGTCTACAGGGAGCACCTCGGGCCCGATGTCTCCGATGCGCTCAGCCCCAACATCCAGACCAATGTGGCCGCCGAGCTGCTGCCCGAGGAGAAGCTCGCGATCGATCTCGACGGCTCCTGGCTGGGCCAGCAGTGGCAGAAGACGGGCGGCGGCAACCCCTGGCCCGAGTGGTCCACCACGCTCGGGCAGGCCCCGTTCCCCACCCAGCACGGCGCCCCGCCCGGCAAGGTCAGCCTGGCCGGCGGCTGGACCTGGTCGGTGCCGCGGAAGGCCCAGCAGCCCGAGCTGGCCTGGAAGTTGATCGAGACCTTCCAGTCCAGGCCGAACGCCCTGGAATGGTGCGTCCGCGGCGCCCAGATCGCGGTGCGCAAGGACGTCGCGGCCGATCCCCGCTACCGGACGTCGGTGCCCGGCATCGGCTTCTTCACCGGTCTGGTCGGGGTCAGCCGGTACCGGCCCGCGCTGCCCGAGTACCCCAGGGTGGCCGCGGCGATCGGCGAGGCGATGGAGGCGGTCACCGCCGATGACGCCTCGCCGGACAAGGCGGCCGCGGACTATGACACGACGCTGAAGTCCCTGGTCGGCGGCCGCACCGTCGCCAAGCCGTGACCAGCGCCGTCACCCGGGCCGCGGCCCGTGCCCGGCGGCCCGGTGCCCGGCCGGCCGGCGGCCCGCGGACCCGGCTGCTGCGCTGGTCCCCGCTCGTCCCGGCCACCGTCCTGCTGCTGCTCTTCCTCGTCGGCCCGATCGGCTACTGCGTCCTCATCGCCTTCACCGACACCCAGCTGACCGGCCAGGAGTCGGCGTCCTTCGTCGGACTGGCCAACTTCCGCCGGGCCGTCGGCGATCCGGCCTTCCGCAACGCGGTCGTGCTGACCCTGGTGTTCACCGTGCTCTCCTCGCTCGTCGGGCAGAACACCCTGGGGCTGGCACTGGCCGGTCTGATGCGCCGCGCGTCCCGGCCGGTACGGGCGCTGACCGGAGCGGTGGTGATCACGGCCTGGGTGCTCCCGGAGATCGTGGCGGGCTTCTTGCTCTACACCTTCTTCGAGCGCCGCGGCACCCTCAACGCCCTGCTGGAGTGGCTCCAGCTGCCCGCCCAGAACTGGCTGTTCACGCTGCCCATCGTGGCCGTGTCGTTCGCCAACGTCTGGCGCGGTACGGCCTTCTCGATGCTGATCTACTCCGCGGCGCTGGCCGGGATCCCCCAGGAGGTCAGCGAGTCCGCCGAGGTCGACGGGGCGGGCGGGCCGCGGCGGCTGTGGCACATCACGCTCCCGATGATCCGCCGCTCCATCGGCACCAATCTGATGCTCAACACCCTTCAGACGCTCTCCGTCTTCGGGCTGATCTGGACGATGACCCGGGGCGGTCCGGGCAACCGCAGCCAGACGCTGCCGGTGTTCATGTACGACCAGGCGTTCCTGAAGTCCCTGATCGGCTACGGCACCGCGGTGGCGCTGCTGTTGCTGCTGGTGGGGGCGCTGTTCTCGGTCGTGTATCTGCGGCTGCTGCGCGAGGAGGTCTGACCGTGCCGCTCCCCCGCCGTCACCTCCCCCGGGCTCTCCGGCACGCTCCGCGCAGGGGGCGCCGCCACCGGCTGGCCGCCGACGCCGGGCTGCTGGCCGTCGCGGCGGCGTTCGCGGTGCCGCTGGTCTGGCTGGTGCTGGCGTCGCTGGACGCGGAGGCGACGCTGCGGGTGCGGCTGCCCGCGGCCCCGACGCTGCACAACTTCTCGGCGGTGCTGACCGACGAGATCACCTTCACCCCGATGCTCAACAGCCTGCTGATCTGCGGCGGCGCGACCCTGCTGACGGTGGCCTGCGCGGCGCTGGCCGCCTATCCGCTGTCCCGCTTCCGCTCCCGCCTCGCCCGCCCGTACCTGCTCACCGTCCTGTTCTCCACCTGTCTGCCGGTCACCGCGGTGATGGTCCCGGTCTACGGGCTGTTCGTGCAGGTCGATCTGATCGACACCCGGTACGGCACCGCGCTGTTCCTGGCCACCGCCCAACTCCCGTTCGCCATCTGGCTGATGAAGAACTTCATGGACGGGGTGCCGAAGGTCCTGGAGGAGGCGGCGTGGACGGACGGCGCCTCCTGGCCGCAGACCCTGCTGCGGGTGATCCTGCCGCTGATGGGCCCCGGCGTCGCCGTCGTCGCGATCTACACCTTCATCATGATGTGGGGGAATTTCTTCGTCCCCTTCATGCTGCTGCTCTCCCCCGAGCAACTGCCCGCCTCGGTCAGCATTTTCACGTTTTTCGGCAATTACGGCGCCATTGCCTTCGGCGAATTGGCGGCCTTCTCGATCCTGTACTCGACACCGGTCGTCGTGCTGTACATCCTTATCTCCGGACGGCTCGGCGGCGGCTTCGCGCTGGGCGGCGCCGTGAAGGGCTGAGGAGCCCGTCGACCGGAAAACTCCCGAGGCCGGAGCGGGAAACCGGCCGGTTAGGAGCTTCCTACGACATTCCGGCTTGGGTATCCGCACGATAGGTGCGGCCCGGCCTCGTCACTTACCGTGTGCCGGTGAACACGCACGCCGGGGAGACCGGCCGTCCCCCTTTCGACGCCGCGGCCGCCCGCCGCCTCCGCGAGGCCCTCGGCATGACCCCCGCCCATGTCGCCTATGGCATTGCGGCCGCCTTCGGCCTGCGCATAGCGCCCGAAACGGTGGCGTCCTGGGAACGGGAGGAGGGCTCGCCCACGGAGGCCGAACTGACCGCGCTGGCCGGTGCCCTGTGGTGCACACCGGGCGAGCTGCTCGGCGCACCGGGCACCCTGCGCGAATACCGGCTGGCGCTCGGCCTGGCCCCGGTGGACCTCGCGCTGCGTATCGGCATGGACCCGGGCGCGTACGAGCGGCTGGAGGCCGGCGGGGCCTGGCGCGGCAACGACCGGCAGGCCGCGGCGCTCGCCGAGGTGCTGCGGCTGCCGCTGCCCGCACTGCTCCGCTTCACCGGCCGGGAAGGGAAGCTGGCCGAGCTGCTGACCAGCGCCGTCACCACCCGCTGGCAGGCCCATGTGCGGCCGGTCGGCAAGCTCGTACCGCTGCCGAAACGGCAGCTCCAGGACGTGCTCCAGAACCTGCACGGCGAGTATCAGACGATCATGGCCGGCACGCTCCACTGGGGCGAGGGGAGCAGCCCCGAGGAGTCCGGCCGGGCGGGGCGCGCCTTCCTCGATGGCATCGTGGCGGAATTCTGGGCCCGGGCCGGCGGCCGGGAACGCTGAGCGCGGCCGGGCGCCCCTGAGCGCCGCCGGGCAACCCTGACCTTTCCCGTCGGCCGCTGGGCGGACGGGCGTCCGTCCAGAGAATGACGCCGGGGCCGGTGATGGCACTTCCGGCCGGTCCGGCTATCGGTCCCTGCGGGTGAAGACCGCGCTGCCCTGCGCTCGAAGAATAGGAACGTCGAAAACTTCCGTTCTTCTCCAGGAGTCCCCGTGTCCCACGCGGCTGCCATCCCGGGCTACCCCGGTTCCGCCACCCCCACCCGCGCCGCCGTCGCCGCCCGCGCCACGGACCTGAGCAAGGTCTACGGCCAGGGGGAGACCCGGGTGGTCGCGCTGGACTCCGTCTCGGTCGAGTTCGGCAAGGCCCGGTTCACCGCCATCATGGGCCCCTCCGGGTCCGGCAAGTCGACGCTGATGCACTGCATGGCCGGTCTGGACACCATCTCGTCCGGCTCGGCCCGGCTCGGCGATGTGGAGCTGGCGTCGCTGAACGACAAGCAGCTGACGCGGCTGCGCCGGGACAAGATCGGCTTCATCTTCCAGGCTTTCAATCTGCTGCCGACGCTGTCCGCGCTGGAGAACATCACGCTGCCCATGGACATCGCGGGCCGTAAGCCGGACCGGGAGTGGGTCAGCCGCGTGGTCGAGACGGTCGGCCTGTCCGGGCGCCTGGCGCACCGGCCGGCCCAGCTCTCCGGTGGTCAGCAGCAGCGGGTGGCGGTCGCCCGGGCGCTGGCCGCCCAGCCGGAGATCATCTTCGCGGACGAGCCGACCGGCAACCTCGACTCCCGCTCCGGCGCCGAAGTGCTGGGCTTCCTGCGGGAGTCGGTGCGGGCCATGGGCCAGACGGTGGTGATGGTCACCCATGACCCGGTCGCCGCGGGCTATGCGGACCGGGTGGTCTTCCTCGCGGACGGCCGGATCGTCGAGGAGCTCCACGAGCCGACCGCGGACGCCGTCCTGGACCGGATGCGGCTCTTCGACGCCAAGGGCCGTACGAGCTGACGCCGGACACCACCCGGCACCCTCCCCTCCCGCACCGGACCAGGACTGACACCACCACCATGCTGCGAACCGCACTGCGCAACGTCCTTGCGCACAAAGCCCGATTGATGATGACCGCACTCGCGGTCCTGCTCGGCGTCGCCTTCGTCGCCGGCACCCTGATCTTCAGCGACACCGTCGGCTCGGCCGTCACGAAGGCGTCCGAGAAGAACCTCGACGGGGTGGCCGTCTCCGTCCAGGCCGAGGCCGACGACAACGCCCCGGTCACCGGCAAGGACCGCAAGCGGACCACCCTTGTCGACGAGAAGCTGGCGGACAAGATCCGCGCACTGCCCGGCGTGCGGTCCGTACGCAGCAATGTCAAAGGCACCGCCACCGTCGCCGGCCCGGACAATGTGCCGCTCGGCCACGACTGGCAGAACCTCGCCGCCAACTTCCAGCCGGACAAGCACGGTCACGACCCCCGCTACCCGCTGCTGAAGGGCCGCGGACCGGCCGCCGCCGACGAGATCGCGCTGGACGAGGCCACCGCGAAGGCGTCCGGCCGCACGATCGGTGACTCCGTACGGCTCGCCACCGACGGCCCGGTGCTGACGAAGAAGCTGGTCGGCATCGTCTCCACCGACGACCCGCAGGTCACCGCGGGCGGCAGCCTGACGCTCTTCGACACCGCCACCGCACAGCAGCTGTTCCTGCACCCTGGCCAGTTCGACGAGCTGGTGATCGGTGCCGCGCCCGGCACCGATCAGCAGGAACTGACCGCCAAGGTCACCGAGGTGCTGCCCAAGGACCGTGCCACGGCGACCAGCGGCACCGAGCTCGCCGCCGAGCAGTCCAGGATGGTCTCCAGCCAGAACAAGGCCCTGACCCAGACGCTGCTGACCTTCGCCGGGATCGCGCTGTTCGTCGGCGTCTTCATCATCGCCAACACCTTCACCATGCTGATCTCCCAGCGCAGCCGGGAGATCGCCCTGATGCGCGCGATCGGCGCCTCCCGCCGTCAGGTCGTGCGCTCGGTACTCGCGGAGGCGGCCCTGCTGGGCCTGATCTCGTCGGCCGTCGGATTCGCGCTGGGCATCGGCCTCGCCGTGGGCCTGCGGGCGGTGCTCGAAGCGAACGGCGCGGGTTTCCCGGCCGGACCGGTCGTCATCAGCCCGGCCGCGGTGCTCTCCGCGCTCGGTGTGGGGGTCGTGGTGACCGTACTGGCCGCCTGGCTGCCGTCCCGCAAGGCGGCGAAGATCGCCCCGGTGGAGGCGCTCGCCACCGTCGAGGCGCCGCCGGCCCTGCGCAGCCTGGTGCTCCGCAACTCCCTCGGCGCGGTCGTCACCGGCCTCGGCATCGCGACCCTGTGCTACGTATCCACGCTGGAGAAGGCCGACGACCTGCCGATCGCGATGGTGGGCGGCATGCTGACGCTGACCGGCGTCATCCTCCTCGCGCCGCTGCTGTCCCGGCCGCTGGTCTCGCTGGCGGGCGTCGTCACCACCCGGCTCTTCGGCATCAGCGGCAAGCTGGCCAAGGAGAACACGCTGCGCAACCCCCGCCGTACGGCGGCGACCGCCTCGGCGCTGATGATCGGCCTCACCCTGATCACCGGTATGACGGTCGTCGGGAACTCGGCCGGGCAGGCCATGGACAAGATGACGGCCCAGGGGCTGAAGGCCGACTACAAGATCGGGACCTCCTCCGGCCTGGACCCCGAGCTGGCGCAGAAGGTGGCGGACGTCCCGGGCGTCGAGGCGGCGGCTCCGCTGCGCAACACGGGCTTCACGACCCCCGATTCCTCCATGGGCCTGATGGGCACCGACCTCAGCACGATCGGCAAGCTCACCCAACTGGACTTCATCAGCGGTTCGTTGACGGGCGCCGGAGGCAACGACATCGCGGTCTCCCAGGAGATGGCCAAGATGAAGGGCTGGCAGACCGGCGACACCCTGGACGCCACCTTCTACGACAACAAGAAGACGAAGCTCAAGATCGTCGGAATCTACGCGGACAACCAGCTGCTCGGCGACTCGATCGGCGCCACCTCGCTGGCCGCGCCGCACCAGCTCGTGCCGATGGTCGAGTCACTGCTGGTGAAGGCCCAGGACGGCCCGTCGGAGGGGCTGAAGAAGCAGATCCGGCACGCCCTCGGCGACAGCCCGCTGCTGAAGGTCCAGGACCACGCCGACCTGCGCACGGAGAACGCCGCGGACATCGAGATGGTGCTCAACGTCTCCTACGGGCTGCTGGGCATGGCCGTCATCATCGCGGTGGTGGGCGTCGTCAACACCCTCGCCATGTCGGTCTTCGAGCGGACCCGTGAGATCGGAATGCTGCGGGCGATCGGCCTGACCCGCAGCGGCATCAAGCAGATGGTCCGGCTGGAGTCGGTGGTCATCGCGCTGTTCGGCGCGGGCCTGGGCATCGCGGTGGGTGTCTTCTGCTCCTGGGCCGTCGGCAACCTGGTCAGCGAGGGCCTGCCCACCTACGAGCTGCTGCTGCCCTGGGGCCGGCTCGCGCTGTTCGTACTGATCGCGGCGGCCGTGGGGATGCTGGCCGCGCTGTGGCCGGCCCGCCGGGCGGCCCGGCTGAACATGCTGGACGCCATCGGCGCACAGTGACCGCCTGACCGCCACCCCCCACAAAAGCGGCGCGCCTGCCCTCAACCGAGGGACGGGGCGCCCCCGGGTGGGTTAGCGGGTTGCCGCGGGGGGGGATATCACACAAAGCGGCGGCCCCAGCCCCCCGCGGCGCCGCGG
>NZ_JBHXFI010000061.1:14678-44433 GCF_042724075.1 Streptomyces sp. NPDC127097
ACCAACCGGGGCGCCCGCCCCCCCCCCCCGGCCCGGCCCCCCCGCCGTTGGTGTTCCGGGAAGCCGCGGGGCTCAGAAGACCGACTCGGCCTCGTCCATCCGCCACTCGGGCACCGTCTTGAGCTCGGTGACCGCCTCGGCCAGCGGCACCATCGTGATGTCGGTGCCGCGCAGTGCGGTCATCTTGCCGAAGTCGCCGCGGTGGGCGGCCTCGACGGCGTGCCAGCCGAAGCGGGTGGCGAGCACCCGGTCGTACGCGGTGGGGGTACCGCCGCGCTGCACATGGCCGAGAATGACCGGCCGGGCTTCCTTGCCGAGACGCTTCTCCAGTTCGGTGGCCAGGTGGTTACCGATACCGGAGAACCGCTCGTGCCCGAACTGGTCGATCGCGCCCTTCTTGTAGTCCATGGTCTCCTCGGCGGGGTGCGCCCCCTCCGCGACACAGACGACCGCGAACTTCTTGCCCCGGGCGAACCGCTCCTCGACCATCGTGACCAGGTCGTCGACGTCGAAGGGGCGCTCGGGCAGACAGATCCCGTGGGCGCCGCCGGCCATTCCGGACTCCAGCGCGATCCAGCCCGCGTGCCGTCCCATCACCTCGACGACCATGACCCGCTGGTGCGACTCCGCGGTGGTCTTGAGGCGGTCGATCGCCTCCGTCGCGACCCCGACGGCGGTGTCGAAGCCGAAGGTGCGGTCGGTGGAGGAGATGTCGTTGTCGATGGTCTTGGGGACACCGACGACCGGCATACCGGCGTCGGCCAGCATCCGCGCGGCCGTGAGGGTGCCCTCGCCGCCGATCGGGATCAGGACATCGATGCCGTAGTCCTTGGACATGTCCTTGGACTTCTCACATGCCTCGCGGAGCCGGTTGCGCTCCAGCCGGGACGAGCCGAGGATGGTGCCACCGCGGGCCAGGATGCCGCTGACCGCCTCCAGGTCGAGCTTGCGGTAGCGGCCTTCGAGCAGCCCCTTGAAGCCGTCCTCGAAACCTATGACCTCGTCGCCGTGTCCGGTGAGGGCACGGTGGACCACAGACCGGATCACAGCGTTCAGACCAGGGCAGTCGCCGCCTGCGGTGAGGACTCCGATACGCATCGTGCTGTGTCTCCTGTGCTCGCTGTTGGTTCGTGTGAGCCGGTCCGATTGTTTCACGGGCAGCCCGGCCCTCCCCGCACACAGACCTCCCCCCTACTGTCCCCGCACCGGCTCCACAAGGGAAACTGGGAGAGCGGCTTATCCACTGCCGCAGGTATTGTCAAGAGGGGCAAGCCCACAATAACGGCTGATTTTGACCTTGCTACCAACGGAATGGATCGGAGAGCACGCGTGACGCGCAGCGTGTACGTGACCGGCATCGACCGCGGCGACGGCCGCCAGGTCGTCGAGCTGGGAGTCATGGAGCTCCTCACCCGCCATGTCGACCGGGTCGGAGTCTTCCGCCCGCTGATGCACAACGACGGACCCGACCGGCTCTTCGATCTGCTGCGGGCCCGCTACCGGCTCACCCAGGCCGCCGACACCGTATACGGCCTCAGCTACGACGAGGCGGCCACCCTCCAGGCCGAGCGCGGCACCGACGAGCTGGTTTCCCGGCTCGTCGACCGCTTTCACGCGGTGGCCAGGGACTATGAGTACGTCCTGGTCCTCGGCTCGGACTACGCGGACACCAGCCTGCCGGCCGAGCTGGCCCTGAACGCCCGGCTCGCCAATGAATTCGGCGCCGCGGTGCTCGCCGTCGTCGGCGGCCAGGGCCAGGAGGCGGAGTCGGTCCGCGCCGAGGCCCGCAACGCCTATCAGGCGTACCACTCGCTGGGCTGCGACGTCGTCGCCATGGTCGTCAACCGGGTGGACCCGGCGCACCGCGAGGCCGTCGTCGACCGGCTCGCCGCCCGGCTCCCGGTGCCCTGCTACGCGCTCCCCGAGGACGGCTCGCTCTCCGCGCCGACCGTCGGCCAGATCGTGCACACCCTCGGCGCCGAGGTACTGCTCGGCGACGACTCGGGGCTCGCCCGGGACGCCCGGGACTTCGTCTTCGGCGGCGCCATGCTGCCGACCTTCCTCAAGGCGCTCACCCCCGGCGCTCTCGTGGTGACCCCCGGGGACCGGGCCGACCTGGTCATCGGCTCGCTCGCCGCGCACAGCGCCGGTGCCCCGCCGATCGCCGGGGTGCTGCTCACCCTCGACGAGCGGCCCGGCCCGGACATCATGGCGCTGGCCGCCCGCCTCGCGCCCGGCACCCCGGTCGTCTCCGTACCGGGCGGCTCCTTCCCGACCGCGGGCGAGCTGTTCGCGATCGAGGGCAAGCTGAACGCCGCCTCCCCGCGGAAGGCGGAGACCGCGCTGGGCCTCTTCGAGCGGCATGTGGACACCGTGGAGCTGACCAACCGGATCTCCGTCGCCCGCTCCGGCCGGGTCACCCCGATGATGTTCGAGCACGAGCTGATCGAGCGCTCCCGCGCCGGCCGCCGCCGGGTCGTCCTCCCCGAGGGGAGCGAGGAGCGGGTGCTGCGCGCCGCCGACGTCCTGCTGCGCCGCGATGTCTGCGATCTGACGCTGCTGGGCGAGGAGGAGGCGATCCGCAAGCGCGCCGCCGACCTGGCCATCGACCTGGCCGGCGCCCAGATCATCGACCCGCAGACCTCCGAGCTGCGCGAGCGGTTCGCCGAGCGCTACGCCCAGCTGCGCGCCCACAAGGGCGTCAGCGTCGAGCTGGCCTTCGACGTGGTCGCGGACGTCTCCTACTTCGGCACGCTGATGGTCCAGGAAGGGCTGGCCGACGGCATGGTCTCCGGCGCGGTGCACTCCACCGCCGCCACCATCCGCCCCGCCTTCGAGATCATCAAGACCCGGCCGAACGCCCAGATCGTCTCGTCGGTCTTCTTCATGTGCCTGGCCGACCGGGTGCTGGTCTACGGCGACTGCGCGGTGAACCCGGACCCGAACGCCGAGCAGCTGGCGGACATCGCCATCCAGTCGGCCACCACCGCCGCCCAGTTCGGTGTCGAGCCGCGGATCGCGATGCTGTCGTACTCCACCGGCACCTCCGGCTCCGGCGCGGACGTCGACAAGGTCCGCAAGGCCACCGAGATCGTCCGCGAGCTGCGGCCCGATCTGCTGGTCGAGGGCCCGATCCAGTACGACGCGGCGGTGGACGCGGCGGTCGCGCAGACCAAGCTCCCGGAGTCCGATGTCGCGGGCAAGGCCACCGTGCTGATCTTCCCGGACCTGAACACCGGCAACAACACCTACAAGGCCGTACAGCGCTCGGCCGGTGCGGTCGCCGTCGGACCGGTCCTCCAGGGGCTGCGCAAGCCGGTCAACGACCTCTCGCGCGGCGCCCTGGTGCAGGACATCGTCAACACCGTGGCCATCACCGCCATCCAGGCCCAGGGCGCCCGGCCCGGCGCCGCCCACACCGGCTGACCCCGGCCCCACCCGTCTCCCCCCTCCCACGGAAAGCGCTACATGACTGCCACCGCCACCCGCGTCCTCGTCCTCAACTCCGGCTCCTCGTCGGTGAAGTACCAGCTGCTCGACATGGCCCCGGACGCCGGCGGCGGCCCCGCCGCGGGCACCCGTCTCGCCGTCGGACTGGTCGAGCGGATCGGCGAGGAGACCTCGCGCCTGGCCCACACCCCGCTGGCGACCGGGGGTGACAAGCGGGAGACCGAGGGCCCGATAGCCGACCACGAGGCCGCGCTGAAGGCCCTCGCCGCGGAGCTGTCCGCCGACGGTCTCGGCCTCGACTCCCCGCAGCTGGCCGCGATCGGCCACCGGGTGGTGCACGGCGGGCTGAAGTTCACCGCCCCGACCGTGATCGACGACGCGGTGCTCCAGGAGATCGAGCGGCTGGTGCCGGTCGCCCCGCTGCACAACCCGGCGAACATCACCGGCATCCGGACCGCCCAGGCGCTGCGCCCGGACCTGCCGCAGGTGGCGGTCTTCGACACCGCGTTCCACACCACGATGCCGGAGTACGCGGCCCGCTACGCCATCGACGTGGCGACCGCCGACGCCCACCGCATCCGCCGCTACGGCTTCCACGGCACCTCGCACGCCTATGTCTCCCGCAAGACCGCCGAGCTGCTGGGCAAGGACCCCTCCGAGGTCAATGTCATCGTGCTCCACCTGGGCAACGGCGCCTCCGCCTCGGCGGTGGCCGGCGGCCGCTGTGTGGACACCTCGATGGGCCTGACCCCGCTGGAGGGCCTGGTCATGGGTACCCGCTCCGGTGACATCGACCCCGCGGTGACCTTCCACCTCAAGCGGGTCGCGGGGATGTCCGAGGACGACGTCGATGTGCTGCTCAACAAGAAGAGCGGGCTGGTCGGGCTGTGCGGTGACAACGACATGCGGGAGATCCGGCGGCGGATCGACGAGGGCGACGAGCGCGCCGAGCTGGCCTTCGACATCTACATCCACCGGCTGAAGAAGTACATCGGGGCCTACACCGCGGTGCTCGGCCGGGTCGACGCGGTGGCGTTCACCGCGGGCGTCGGGGAGAACGCCGCCCCGGTGCGCGCGGCCGCCCTCGCCGGACTGGAGGAGATGGGCCTGGCCGTGGACGACGGTCTCAACGCCGTACGGTCCGGCGAGCCCCGGCTGATCTCCCCCGAGTACGCCCGGGTCGCGGCCGCCGTCGTCCCGACCGATGAGGAACTGGAGATCGCCCAGCAGACATACGCCCTGGTCAGCGCCTAGGACTCGGTGTTTCCACCTACCGAAATATTCCGCCGCTAAACAAACCGATAGGATTCCGCCCATGCGCCGTTCCAAAATCGTCTGCACCCTGGGCCCCGCCGTCGACTCCTACGACCAGCTGAAGACGCTGATCGAGGCCGGCATGAACGTGGCCCGTTTCAACATGAGCCACGGGACCCAGCCGGAGCACGAGGAGCGGTACCACCGCCTCCGCAAGGCTTCCGAGGAGACCGGCCGCGCCGTGGGCGTCCTGGCCGACCTCCAGGGCCCCAAGATCCGCCTGGAGACCTTCGCCGACGGCCCCGTGGAGCTGGTGCGGGGCGACGAGTTCGTCATCACCACCGAGGACGTCCCCGGTGACAAGACCATCTGCGGGACGACCTACAAGGGCCTGCCCGCCGATGTGTCCAAGGGCGACCCGGTCCTGATCAACGACGGCAATGTCGCGCTCCAGGTCGTCGAGGTCGACGGCCCGCGGGTGCGGACCATCGTCATCGAGGGCGGGGTCATCTCCGACCACAAGGGCATCAACCTGCCCGGCGCCGCGGTGAACGTCCCGGCGCTGTCCGAGAAGGACATCGAGGACCTCAAGTTCGCCCTGCGGATGGGCTGCGACATGGTCGCGCTGTCCTTCGTGCGGGACGCCAAGGACGTCCAGGACGTGCACCGCGTCATGGACGAGGTGGGCCGCCGGGTCCCGGTCATCGCCAAGGTGGAGAAGCCGCAGGCGGTCGCCAACATGCAGGAGGTCGTGATGGCCTTCGACGCCGTCATGGTCGCCCGTGGTGACCTGGCGGTGGAGTACCCGCTGGAGAAGGTCCCGATGGTGCAGAAGCGCCTGGTGGAGATGTGCCGCAGGAACGCCAAGCCGGTGATCGTCGCGACCCAGATGATGGAGTCGATGATCACCAACTCCCGCCCGACCCGCGCCGAGGCGTCCGATGTCGCCAACGCCATCCTCGACGGCGCCGACGCGGTGATGCTCTCCGCCGAGTCCTCGGTGGGCCAGTACCCGATCGAGACCGTCAAGACGATGTCCAAGATCGTCGAGGCGGCCGAGGAGGAGCTGCTCTCCAAGGGCCTCCAGCCGCTGGTGCCCGGCAAGAAGCCGCGTACGCAGGGCGGTTCGGTGGCCCGCGCGGCCTGCGAGATGGCGGACTTCCTGGACGGCAAGGCGCTGATCGCCTTCACCAAGTCCGGTGACACCGCCCGCCGGCTGTCCCGCTACCGCGCGGCCCAGCCGATCCTGGCCTTCACCACCGAGGCGTCCACCCGCAACCAGCTCACGCTGAGCTGGGGCGTCGACGCCTTCGTCGTGCCGCACGTCGACAACACCGACGCCATGGTCGACCTGGTGGACGCCGAGATGCTCAAGCTCAAGCGCTACAGCAAGGGCGACACCATGCTGATCACCGCCGGTTCGCCCCCCGGCGTCCCCGGCACCACCAACATGGTCCGGGTGCACCACCTCGGCGGCGAGCAGGTCTGACGCACCGGCGCACGAAAAGGCGGTGGGCCGCCCCCTGGGGGAGGGGGCGGCCCACCGCCGTTTTCTGTGCGGCTCCCGAACGGGTCGGTGGCCCGGGGCGTGCTCAGCCGGACATGAACTGGTGCAGACCCGGGACGTGGAGGTTGCCGCCGAACTGGCCCGCCTGATCGATCTTCACCTTGGTGAAGTAGGCGAACGGGACATTGAGCGGCGGCGGGTGCTCGGGGTCGAAGACGATCGGGATCAACCCGAAGAGGTTGCCCTGGAGCCGCTCGGTGTACATCGTCACCTTGCCGCCCCGGATCGTGGACGTGGACCCCTGGGACGCCTGGACGTGGTACTTCTTGCCGGACGCCCGGTCGTCGACGGTCTGATGCAGATCACCGATGTCGACGCTGTCGGCGGTGAACTTCAGGGCCTGCTTGGTGTGGCCGTTCTGGGTTTTGACGTTGACGACGCCCTCGTAGTTCAGACCGCGCAGGGTGAGCGCGCTGGACTCCAGGTGCCAGGGGTCGTCGGGCAGGGTGACGGGGGTCTGCTCGTCCTCGCCCTTCTGCTTGTTCTCGACGACGCAGGGGTACGCCTTCTTGCCGTCGGCGTCCTTGCCGTCGACACCGCCGCCGGGCAGGGCGTTGTCCGCCGCGCCGACGGCGCCGTGGACGGTGTCGTTGACCGTCTTCGACGCGCCACCGGCCTCGCCGGCGCCGTCCTTGAGGCCGTCGACGGTGTCCGTGACCGGCTTGGTGACCTTCTCTGCCGCCGATCCGGCGTCCTTCGACGCGGACGGCGAGGGGCTCGGGGAGGCGCTGTCGGACGCGGAGGGGCTCGCCGAGGCGGCCGGCTCCTCGTCCTTGTCGTCCCCGCCCAGAAGACCGCCGAGCGCATCACCGATGCCGCCCAGCACTCCTCCGTCGTCCTTCTCCTCCTCGGAGGCCGACGGCGACGGGGTCGCGGAGCCCGAGGGCTCGTCGGTCTTCGCGGAGCCGGACGGCTCGGGCGCGGGCGTCTTGTCCGTGTCCTTGCCGGCCGAGGGGGAGGGCGAGGCGGAGGGCTCCGCGGACGGCTTGGTGTCGTCCTTGGTGTCCTTCGCGCCGTCCTTGGACTTGCCGTCCTTCTGCTCCACCTTGTCCGGAGCAGTGACGCACGGGCCGTCCTTGAAGGGGCTCTTGGGGGGCGCGGGCTTGGCTATCGCCATCTGGGGCGTCAGCCCCATCCCCATGAGCACGGCGGACGGCATGGCGGCGATGGCTATCGCCTTGCCTGCGGGCACGTGGAGCCGAGTCAGCAGCGGCTTCCTAGGCGCCGCATGCCTCGGCCCCGTTCTCGCCCCGGTGGCTGCGCTCTCCTCCGGCAGCTCGTCACCCGGCACGGTGCCTCCCGTTCTCTCCGTTGGTCGGGCTCGTTCCTGACAGATCGTCCAGTCCATTGCCCGACCCCGGACCGGCGGCAGGCGCCGGGTGCGTGGCGAGCACCGGTCCGGCGACCGTGGTGCGGCCCGGCTCCTCGGAGTCGTCACCGCCCTGAGTGGCCTTGCCCGGAGCCCAGGAGACACCGAGCGCACCGCCGATCAGCCCCAGCAGGAAGCCGATCAGGAAGGCGCCGAAGTTCGAGACGACCAGGGAGACCAGGGACAGCAGAATCGCCGCCACACCTGCGAAGACACGCGAGGCGGGCTGGAACCACATGGTCAGACCGAGCACGACCAGCAGTACGCCGATGATCAGCGAGCCGGCGCCGGCGGTGGTCGCCATGCGGACGGTCAGGGAACCGATCGTGAGATTCGCGTAAGGGATGTACATGATCGGGATGCCGGCCAGCAGAGTCAGCATGCCGCCCCAGAACGGGCGGTGTCCGCGCCACTCCCGGAACGAAATCCGCTTCCGGCCGATGGACTCGATCAGCCGTGGTCGCGTTTCGGCGCTCATGTCGTACAGCTCCTCGGGACTGGCAAATCGGTGGTTCTGTGCTGAGTGTCCTACTGAGCGCTACCCACGTACGGGCACGGGGAACGGCGTCCGCCGTACAGCTCCCCCCGCGCCCGCACGCTCAGTGCGTCAGTAGCACTCGCTCTTGCCCTTGGCGACGCTCATCTTGAGGCCGCTGAGCTTGAACGTGCCGGCCGTCGTGGCCCAGGCCGTCTGCTTGACGTGGGTCAGCGTGGCCGAGTCGGCCTGCTGGGCGAACGAGCCGGGGTCGGCCTTGTCGCCCTTGTGCATGCCCGGGCCCTTGGTCGTCGAGCCCGCAGCAACACCGATGTCGATGTTGTTGAAGGTCGCGTCCGCGGACAGCTGGTCGAGGTCGATGTAGAGGTTCTTCGCCTCGACGGGCGTGTCACCGCCACCGGCCGACAGCTTCATCGACACATCGCCGAAGACCGGCACCGGCACGACTACCGACTGGCACAGGTTCTTGATCTTGGCGTTCGAGAACCCCGAGACCGCCACCGGGACCTGCTTGCCGCCCTTCTGGGCGTCAATGGCTCCGTACTGAACAAATCCGGTGCCGTCCAGCCGGTCGGTAGCGACCTTGAACTGCTGACCGGAAACACTGAACGATGCCGCGAGCGCACCCTGCGAGAGGGCGACGCCGATCGCGGCGGTCGCCGCGACGCTCGGCACCATGACGACGGCGAACCGCTTCCATCTGGTCCCGCCACGAGCCAGGGACTCCATGACTTTCCTCCTTCTCGGACGTACATCTCCGGTACCGGCCGCCCGAGTTGGGAGCGGTACCTGGGATGGGAGAAGTGCTACGTCCTCGGGAAGAAGAGCGCCTGTCCTCGGAGGCACATCGTGTTCCGAATACCGGCGATCACCCCCGAGCGACAACCACTGGCCACGCTCTCGCGCAACCTCCTGGACAGGCCCTGCCGGGTGGGGCAGAGACCCCCCTGTCCACGGTCGGCGCCACTGCCGCCGACCACTCGGTGGGGACCCAAGTACCCCGCGGCACCGACCGGATGCCGGGCTGCGGGAAGGGACCGAGCGTGGCCGATCGTGGTCCATTCACGGCCGCCGCACAAGGGGCTCGTTACTTGCGGGTAACGGCCCGATAAACACGCCCGCACACGGCGAGATCGACTGGACACACACCGTCGCTGTTAACAGCAAGAGGACATGAGGCAATTGCGGACACACTGCCGCAAGAAGGCCGCTGAGACTTACTTGAAGTAACAGCGGCCACGTTTACCAAGTTTTGGTAAAACGTGGCCGCTGCTCCGTTTGTTTGGTCAACTCGCGGAGGCCGTACTGGTCAGAAGCGGGCGACTCCGCAGACAGCGGGTCAGAACAGCACCCGGGCCAGTGCCGTACGGGCCGTTGTCACCCGCGGATCGTCCGCGCCGATGACCTCGAAGAGCTCCAGCAGCCGCACCCGCGCGGCCTCCCGGTCGGCGCCCGCGGTCCGCTTCACCGCGTCGATCAGCCGCCCGAAGGCGTCCTCGACATGCCCGCCGACCAGGTCGAGGTCCGCGGCACGGATCTGCGCCGGCACGTCGGCCGGGTTCTCCGCGGCCTCCTTGCGCACCGCCTGGGGATCCAGGTCCTGCACCCGGTGCAGGAGTTCGGCCTGCGCCAGACCGAGCTTGGCCTCCGGGTTCGCCGGGTCGTCGGAGAGCACGTTCTTGTACGCCTGGATGGCACCGCCCAGGTCGCCGGAGTCCAGCGCCTGGTTCGCGGCCTCCAGCAGGGCGTCATAGGGACCGGCCGGCGCCGGGGCCTCGGCCGCCGGCTGCTCACCCGCGGCCTGCGGGTCGACCGGTGCGCCCACGATGCCGAACTGCTGCTCGGCGGCCTGCACCAGCTGGTCGAGCACGTCGCGGATCTGCGACTCGGGGGCCGCGCCCTGGAACAGCGGGATCGGCTGGCCCGCCACTACGGCGAAGACCGCCGGGATGCCCTGCACCCCGAACTGCTGGAACAGCATCTGGTTGGCGTCGACGTCGATCTTGGCCAGCACGAACTTGCCGGCGTACTCCCCCGCGAGGCGCTCCAGCAGCGGACCGAGCTGCTTGCACGGCTCGCACCACTCGGCCCAGAAGTCGATGACGACCGGAACCTCGGTGGAGCGTTGCAGGACGTCCTGCTGGAACCCCGCCTCGTCGACGTCGAACACCAGGCGGGCACCGCTCGTCGGCGCCTGACCCGTGCGGGCGGCCTCGGCGCGGGCCTGCTCCGCCTTCTGCTTCGCTTCCCCGGCCGCCTTCACCGCTGCGAGGTCGACGACTCCACTCATGGACATATTGCGTGGCTGCATGGGTCCATCCTCCCCCCTGGGCGGCCCGTTCCGAAAAGCGATCCGGAAAGCGGTGCGGTCGGCGATCTGGTCGGTACTGCGGTCGGCGGTGCGGAAGGCGGTTCCGGCGGCGGGGCCGGGCCGTTCCGCCGGGCACCGCGGCCCGTGCGCACACCCCGCCGGAATGCCGGTGTACGTCCGGGAGCACTGCCCGTCCGGTCCCGAGGAGGACCGTGCTGCGGCCCCGAGGAGGGCCGTCGTGCGCGGCCATGGGTCCCCACCCACGGCCAGTGGTTATCGCTCTTACGCTACGACCCGTAGCGTAACTCCTCGGCACCCCTGCGCAACCACCACTTCCGGCCCCGCGCCGAGTGATCTCCCTCACGGGAGCCGCCGTCCGGCCCCGGACCGGCCGGTATGGTCGCCCGCATGCACGACTCCGCCAGCCCCCGGAAGGGCCGCACGGGCCGCCCCCGCAGCGCCGAGACCGACCGGGCGATCCTCTGCGCGACCCGCGCCGCGCTCGTGGACCTGGGCTGGGGGCGGCTCACCATGAGCGATGTGGCGGCCCGCGCCGGCGTGGCCAAGACGACGCTCTACCGCCGCTGGGCCAACAAGAACGAGCTCGTCGTGGACGCCGTGGCGGTCCTTTTCGACGAGCTCGAACTCCCCGACCGGGGCTCGCTGCGCTCCGACATCGAGGGGGTGGTGCTCCAGTTCGGCGCGCTGCTGGCCCGGCCGGAGACCAAGACGGCGCTGATGGCCGTGGTCGCCGAGTCCACCACCGACGAAGCGCTGCGCGAGCGGATCCGCTCGGCGATCGTCGACCGCCAGAAGCGGCTGGTCCTGCTCGGCCGCTCGCGCGCCCAGACCCGTGGCGAGCTGCCCCCGGACACCCCGGGCGAGGACGGCGAACGGGCGGCCACCCGCAACATGGACCTGATCTTCGATGTGATCGCCGGGGCGATCGTGCACCGCACCCTGGTCAGCGGCGAGCCGGTGGACGCCGCGTGGGGGCGGGACTTCACGGCGCTCTTCCTGACCGGCCTGGCCGGCCTGGGCGCACCGGACTGAGGCCGGGCGCCCCGCCACGGCGGGCGGCGGACACCCGGCCCCGGTCGCCGGTCGCCGGTCAGACCTGGTAGCGGTCCGCCGCGAAGAGGTGCAGGTGCTCCGCCACCCACTCCGACGTCCACTTCAGGCCCTGCTCCAGCGAGACCTCCGGCCGCCACGAAGCCCACTCGCGCGCCCGGGAGTTGTCCGACAGCAGCCGCTCGACCTCGCTGCCGGCCGGCCGCAGCCGCGCGGCGTCCACCACCACCTCGGCCTCCCGGCCCGACGCCGCTATCAGCGCCTCGGCGAGCGCGCCGATCGAGATCTCCCGGCCGGTGCCGAGGTTGACGACCTCGCCCAGCGCCCGGTCGCAGTCGGCCAGCGCCAGGAATCCGGCCGCGGTGTCCGTGACATAGGTGAAGTCGCGGGTGGGGGTGAGCGAGCCGAGCTTGATCTGCCGGGCGCCGGCGTGGAGTTGGGCCAGGATCGTGGGGATCACGGCCCGTGCCGACTGCCGCGGCCCGTAGGTGTTGAACGGCCGCACCACGGTCACCGGGAGCTCGAAGGCGTGCCGGTGCGACAGCGCCATCATGTCCGCGCCGATCTTCGAGGCGGAGTACGGCGACTGCGGCTGGAGCGGGTGGTCCTCGCTGATCGGCGCGGTCAGCGCCGTCCCGTAGACCTCACTGGTGGAGGTGTGCACCAGCCGGCGCACCGCGTGGCGCCGGCAGGCTTCCGCCACGTTCTCGGTACCCACCACGTTCGTCTGCACATAGGCGCCCGGCGCGTCATAGCTGTACGGAATCCCGATCAGCGCGGCCAGATGGAAGACCGTGTCGCAGCCCTCGACCGCGTCCATCACCCGGCCCGCGTCCCGGACATCGCCGGAGATCATCTCGACCGGGGAGCCCGGCACGAGATAGCGCGCCAGATTTCCCTTTTCGGCGTACGGCTTGTAATGGACGAACGCGCGCACCTCGGCGCCGGCCTCCACCAGCAGGTCGACCAGGGTCGAGCCGATGAACCCCTCGGCCCCGGTGACCAGGACCCTGCGGCCCGTCCACTGCTGCGTGTTGCTGCTCATGCTGACTCCTTCATCGTGGGGTGTGCGGTGTACGGGTGGCCGGCCAGCGCCAGCACCTTGGCGGCCAGCAGGTCGGCGGCCCGTGCATGGGTGCCGGGGTCGGCCGCCGCGCCCATCGCGGCGAGCCGGCCGGGATCGTCGAGAAGCGGGGTGACCAGTGCGTCCAGCCGCTCGGCCGAGGTCTCCGCGTCGGACAGCAGCAGCGCCGCCCCGGCGTCGGAGAGCACCCGCGCGTTATGGGTCTGGTGGTCGCCGGGTGCGTACGGATACGGGACGAGGACGGCCGGCATCCCGATCGTGGCCAGCTCCGCCACGGTCGCCGAACCGGCGCGGCACACCACGAGATCGGCGGCGGCATAGGCCAGATCCATCCGGTCGAGGTACGGCACGGCCGTGGCGACCGCCGCCCCGCCGTTGGCCGCCAGTCGCGCCCGGGTCTCCTCCAGGGCCGCGGGCCCGGTCTTGATCAGCAGCCGGAGATCCGTACGCGTCCGGTAGCGGCCGGCCAGCCCCACCGCCGCCTCGGTGAGCCGGGCGGCGCCCAGGCTGCCGCCGTTGACCAGCAGCAGCCGCGCGTCGTCCGGAACGCCGAACTCCCGGCGGGCGGCGGGCCGCAGCCGCGCGCGGTCCAGGTCGGCCAGCGGGCCGACCAGCGGCATCCCCACCGTCTCGGCCCGCTCACCGCCGGCCAGATGCTCCCGGCTGCGGTCGAAGGCGAGGGCGAGATGCGGGGTGAGCCGGGCCGCGAACTTGTTGGCCCGGCCGGGCACCGCGTTGGACTCATGGATCACGCTCGGCAGCCCGGCCAGCCGCGCGCCGACGATCACCGGGGCGCTCGGATAGCCGCCCATACCGACCGCGACCTGGGCGTGCTGTTCCTTGAGGATGCTCCGGCACTGGCCGCCCGAGCGCAGCAGCGCGGCCGGCAGCAGATAGCGTCGGGCGCCGAGTGCGGGATCGAAGGGGATCATGTCAACGGTGTGCAGCCGGTATCCGGCCTGCGGGATCAGCCGCGTCTCCAGTCCGCGTTCGGTCCCGACGAAGGAGATCACCGCCTCGGGCACGGCCCGGCGGAGTGCGTCGGCGAGCGCGAGTCCGGGATAGATGTGGCCGCCGGTGCCGCCCGCACCGATCACGACAGAGAGTGGTGTGCGCATGGCCGCCACGCTCGCGACGTGCCCTAAGAAGCTTCTAAGAGAGGTCTTTGGCAGCCTATGTCCATGCCGCCCACGCCCGGGAACACCCCCGCCCCCAAGATCCTCGTCGTCGACGACGAACCCGAGGTGCGGGCCGCCGTCGAGGACGGCCTCGCCGTGGAGGGCTACGCGGTACGCGGCGCCGCCGACGGTCTGGCCGCCCTCTCGGAGGTCGCCGCCTGGCAGCCGGACGCCCTCGTCCTGGACGTGCTGATGCCGGTGCTGGACGGCCTGGCCGTCTGCCGCCGGCTGCGCGCGCTGGACGACCGCACCCCGATCATCGTCCTGACCGCGCTGGACTCGGTCAGCGAACGGGTCGACGGGCTGGACGCCGGGGCCGACGACTATCTCGTCAAACCGTTCGCGCTGGACGAGCTGGTGGCCCGTATCCGGGCGCTGCTGCGCCGGGCGTCCACCACGGCGGTGGAGGACACCCGGCTCACCTTCGGCGATCTGGTCGTCGACCCGATGACCCGCTCCGGCCACCGGGCGGGCCGCCCCCTGGAGTTCAGCCGCACCGAGTGGGCACTGCTGGAACTGCTGCTGCTGCACCCCGGGCAGGTGCTGCCGCGCGAGGTGATCCTGGAGCGCGTCTGGGGCCGCGACTTCGGCCCGGACTCCAACTCGCTGGCCGTGTACATCGGTTATCTGCGCCGCAAGCTGGAGGCGGGCGGCGAGCCGCGGCTCGTCCACACCGTGCACGGGATCGGCTACCGCCTGGGCACCGCGGAGGGCGTATGACCGGCACCCGCGGGCTGGGGGCCCGCTGGCGGCGGCGCCGTCCGCTGCGCGCCCGGCTGGCCCTGGCGGCCTCCGCCGCGGTGGCGCTGGTGGCGGTCGGGGTCTGCGCCGCGGCGTTCACCATCATCGACTACCAGATGACCCGTCAGCTGAAGCTGACCCTGACCCAGACGGCCACCCAGATGATCCGGGACCGCCACGACTGGGGCCCGACGCCCGGTGACACCCTCTGCCAGTACCCGGCCTCGTCCTGTGTCCAGATCGTGCCGTCCGACCCCGCCAAGGACCCGCGCAAGCCGTATGTGCTGCACGTTTCCGATGCCACCCGGCAGGTCGCCGCGGGCCGGCGCGCGGCGTTCTACGAGAAGCGGGAAGTGGCCGGGCGGCCGGTGCTGATGCTCACCACCCGCATGGGGGAGAAGGACGAGGCGGTCCAGGTCGCCCAGCGCTCCGACACCGTCGACCGGGGCGTGGAACAGGCCGCCTGGGCACTGGCCGCGGTCGGCGGCGCCGGCGTCCTGCTGGCCGCCGCACTGGGCTACTGGGTGTCCCGTACGGGCCTGGCCCCGGTCGCCCGGCTCACCGCCACCGCGGAGCGCATCGCCGCCACCCGCGACGCCCGCCACCGCATCGCACTCCCCGCGGGACCGCCGGCCCGGGAGGACGAGATCACCCGGCTCGCCACCAGCTTCAACACCATGCTCGGCGAACTGGAGCAGTCCGTCACCGCCCAGCGCCGGCTGGTCGCCGACGCCTCCCACGAGCTGCGCACCCCGCTGACCGCGCTCCGCACCAACGCCGAACTCCTGGCCCGCGCCGACCGGTTGACCGACGCCCAGCGCGACCGTGCCGCGACCGCCCTGGGCCGCCAGCTGCGCGAAGTCACCACGCTGGTCAACGATCTGATCGAACTGGCACGTGACGAGGAACCCCAGCCGCTGGTCGAGCAGGTACGCCCGGCCGCCCTCCTGGAGCACGCCGTGGGCGCGGCCCGCGAGCACTGGCCGGAGCTCACCTTCACCGCCGCCATCGACCCGGCCGCGGCGGACACCACGGTCCCCGGAGTGCCGGCCCGCCTGGCCCGGCTGCTGTCCAACCTGCTCGACAACGCCGCGAAGTTCTCCCCGCCGGGCGGCCCGGTCGAGACCGCGCTCTCCGGTGTGCCGGGCGCACTGGAGCTGACCGTCCGCGACCACGGCCCCGGCATCGAGGCCGGCGATCTGCCCCATGTCTTCGACCGCTTCTACCGTGCGAAAGCGGCCCGCGCCCTGCCCGGCTCCGGCCTGGGCCTGGCGATGGCCCGCCAGATCGCCCGCGCCCACGGGGCCGATCTCAGCGCCGAGCAGGCACCGGGGGGCGGGGCGCTCTTCCGGCTGCGGATTCCGCTGCCGGCGGGCTAGGGCTACGTCGGAAATCCCCCCGTTCCCACGCACGGACCCACGACGCGGTGATCGGGTAGACACCGCCTAGGGTGAGACCTCGGAAAATCCGGGTTTGGTGGATGGGGAGCTTGATGGAGCCGTTGGAAGCTGCGGACCCACGGGCCGCCGGGCCGTATCAGCTGCTGGGACGTCTGGGCTCGGGCGGGATGGGCCGGGTGTTCGTCGGAGAATCCGTGACGGGACGGCGGGTTGCCGTGAAGGTCGTACGGGAGGATCTGGCGGCCACGCCCGGTTTTCGCGACAGGTTCCGGCGCGAGGCCAAGCTCGCGATGCGGGCGGGCGGCTTCTGGACCGCGCCGGTCGTCGACGCGGACCCGGACGCCACCATGCCGTGGATCGCGAGCCAGTACGTCGAAGGCCCCTCGCTCGACGAGTACGTCATCCAGCAGGGCCCGTTGGACGAGTCCGAGGTGCGCAGGCTCGGCACGGGACTGGCCGAGGCCCTCGCCTCGTTCCACCGAGGCGGCCTGGTCCACCGCGACCTCAAGCCCTCCAACGTCCTGCTCGTCGACGACGGTCCGAGGGTCATCGACTTCGGCATCTCCAAGGCCCTGGAGACCACCGGCGGTACCGATCTGACCAAGGCCGGGACCGTCCTGGGCACCCCTGGCTTCATGTCGCCGGAGCAGGCACTGGGGCAGCCGGTGGGCCCGCCCTCGGATGTCTTCTCGCTCGGCTCCCTGCTCGTCTACGCGGTCACTGGCGCAGGGCCCTTCGGTGACGGGTCCTCCCACGCGCTGTTGTTCCGGGTGGTGTACGAGGCACCCGATCTCAGCGCCGTGCCGGACGGGCTGCGGGGGCTGGTGCAGGACTGTCTGCACAAGTCTCCGGAGGGCCGTCCCACCGCCGACGCGCTCCTCGCACGCCTCGCGGGCGTACCGCGGGCGACGGTCCCCGACCCGCGCATCGCGCCGAGGCCCGTGGCGGAGACCGTTTCCGACGCGGATGCCCTGGCGGCCACCGGACCGCAGCCTGCGAGCTCGACCGTCACGGCCGAGCAGCCCGAGGCGGCACCGCGCGGGCATCGGCCGGTTGCTGAACCACCGGCCGCCCTCCCCGCGTTCACCGTGGAGAAATGGGGCCTCGCGGCGGTCTGGCGCCGCATGCGATGGCCGGCCGTTTCGGCGTTGACGATCGCCGGCTTCCTGCTCTTGGGCGGAGCGATGATCCAGGGGCCAGAGGCCGCGTTCGTGTTGACGCTCTTCGTCATGCTGCTGCATCTGCTCTACGGGGTGAAGGTTTCGTTGCCACTCCTCGGCCCCAGGACGCTGCGGGTCGGAGCGGACGGGCTCTATGTGCGGCACGGCCCGCACACGGTCACGGTGCCCTGGCGGGACATCTCCTCCGTCACGCTCACCGGAAAGCGGAACAGTCGCAGCATCGCCCTGACGGCGGCCCTCGAAGAAGGAACGGACACCCGGGTCCCCTCCCCGCTCCACGCCGGGACGGGTGTGCTGAAGTGCACGATCGTCTCCCCCGCGAAGAACGAGACGAGTACCCGCCTGGACGGCCTCGATACCGCACTGCGGCGTTTCGCGGGCAGCCGCTACCAGTCGCTTCCCGCCGCGGGCTGACGGCGCCGTACGGCCACCGGTGAGCCGGGCGGCGCGCCGTGGCCCGGCAGCGGTAGGGGGCAGCAGGCCCATGCCTGCCGCCCCGCGCCCCTGGGGGAGGGGACGTCCCTACTGGCCTCCTGGTTTCCTGGCCTGGCCTGGCCTCAGAATCCGGCTGGCTCCGTATACACGCCCCACTCGTCGCGCAGCGCGCCGCAGATCTCGCCGAGCGTCGCCTCGGCCCGTACGGCCTCCAGCATCGGCTCGATCATGTTGCCGCCGGCCCGTGCGGCGTCCAGCATCGTCTTGAGCGCGGCCCGCACCCTGGCGTCGTCCCGCGCCGCCTTACGGTCCGCGAGCACCCGCACCTGCTCCCGCTCGACCTCGTGGCTGACCCGCAGGATCTCCAGGTCGCCGGTGACCGAGCCGTGGTGGCAGTTGACGCCGACGACCTTCTTGTCGCCCTTCTCCAGCGCCTGCTGGTACTGGAAGGCGGACTCGGCGATCTCGCCGGTGAACCAGCCGTCCTCGATGCCGCGCAGGATGCCGGAGGTCATCGGGCCGATCGGGTGCTCGCCGTTCGGCACCGCGCGCCGGCCGCGCTCCTTGATCTGGTCGAAGATCTTCTCGGCGTCCGCCTCGATCCGGTCGGTGAGCGACTCGATGAACCACGAGCCGCCCAGCGGGTCCGCGACATTGGCGACGCCGGTCTCCTCCATCAGCACCTGCTGGGTGCGCAGCGCGATCTCCGCGGCCTGCTCGCTCGGCAGCGCCAGGGTCTCGTCCAGCGCGTTGGTGTGCAGCGAGTTCGTGCCGCCGAGCACGGCCGCCAGGGCCTCGACGGCGGTGCGGACGACGTTGTTGTACGGCTGCTGGGCGGTCAGCGAGACACCGGCGGTCTGGGTGTGGAAGCGCAGCCACTGCGCCTTCTCGCTCGTGGCGCCGTACACATCACGCATCCAGCGGGCCCAGATACGGCGCGCGGCGCGGAACTTGGCGATCTCCTCGAAGAAGTCCAGATGCGCGTCGAAGAAGAAGGACAGGCCGGGGGCGAAGGTGTTGACGTCCAGCCCGCGGGAGAGGCCCAGTTCCACATAGCCGAAGCCGTCGGCGAGGGTGTACGCCAGCTCCTGCGCGGCCGTCGCGCCCGCCTCGCGGATGTGGTAGCCGGAGACCGAGAGCGGCTTGTACGCCGGGATGCCGCGGGCGCAGTGCTCCATCAGGTCGCCGATCAGCCGCAGATGGGGCTCCGGCTGGAAGAGCCACTCCTTCTGCGCGATGTACTCCTTGAAGATGTCCGTCTGGAGCGTGCCGTTCAGGACACCCGGGTCGATCCCCTGCCGCTCGGCGGCCACCAGATACATGCAGAAGACCGGGACGGCGGGACCGCTGATCGTCATGGAGGTCGTGACATCACCGAGCGGGATGTCCCGGAACAGCACCTCCATGTCGGCGGCCGAGTCGATGGCGACGCCGCAGTGCCCGACCTCGCCCAGCGAGCGCGGGTCGTCGGAGTCGCGGCCCATGAGCGTCGGCATGTCGAAGGCCACGGAGAGGCCGCCGCCGCCCGCCTTGAGGATCATCTTGTAGCGCTCGTTGGTCTGCTCGGCGTTGCCGAAGCCCGCGAACTGGCGGATCGTCCACGTCCGCCCCCGGTAGCCGGTCGGATACAGCCCTCGCGTGAAGGGGAACTCGCCCGGCCACCCGATCCGCTCGAACCCCTCGACCGAGTCCCCGGGCCGGGGCCCGTACGCCGGCTCGACAGGATCACCCGAAAGCGTGCTGAAGTCAGCGTCCCGCTTACGGGCGGAGTCGTACCGGGCCTGCCAGCGGCGGCGGCCCTCATCGATCGCGTCAGCGTCCATACCTCTGAATTTACTAGGACGTCCTAGTAGTTGTCGACGGGAGGGGCTCCTGAGTCGCCCTATGCGTGGCGATACTCACTCTCCGTAAGGGCGTGGACAACGCAAAAGCGCCCGCCCCTCAGAGGGACAGGCGCGTTCCGCAGGGATTCCCGGGGCGGCCGGGCGGCCGTCAGACCTTCACCGGCTCCGGAGCGTCACCGGCGATCAGCGGCTCGACCTCCCGCACCACCTGGCGCTCCACGAAGAACGCCGCGGTGGGGATGGTGCCCGAGATCAGCACCCACAGCAGCTTGCCGAACTTCCACTTGGCCTTGGAGCCCAGGTCGAAGGCGAAGACCAGGTAGATGATGTAGAGCACGCCGTGGATCTGGGAGACGACGAGGGTCAGGTCCTTGCCCATCCCGAAGCCGTACTTGAAAACCATGCAGGTACAGAGCACCAGCAGCATCACCGCGGTGACGTAGGCCATCGCCCGGTAGCGGGTCAGGACGCTTCGCTTCATGCCCCGAGGGTAACCAGCCGTTCCGGGGCGATCTTCGCCGCCCCCCTCCGGACGCCGCCCTATTCGTCCTTGAAGTCCGCCGCCGCCACCCGCAGCGGCCGCAGCAGCGCGAAGATCTCCGCACACTCCTCGGCGTCATAGGCCCCGAGCCCGAAGTCCATCGCCATCAGGTCGCGGGTCGCCGCGTCACACACCTCGCGGCCCTTCTCCGTGATGCTGGCGAGCGTGCCCCGCCCGTCGTTGGGGTTCGGCCGCTTGGCGACGAGCCCGGACTTCACCAGCCGGTCGACGGTGTTGGTCACCGAGGTGGGGTGCACCATCAGCCGCTCGCCGATCTTCGACATCGGCAGCTCGCCGGCCTTGGAGAAGGTCAGCAGCACCAGCGCCTCATAACGGGCGAAGGTCAGCCCGTACGGTTTGACCACCGCGTCCACCTCGGCCAGCAGGATCTGATGGGCGCGCATGATCGAGGTGATCGCGGCCATCGAGGGCACGGCGCCCCATCGCTGCTGCCACAGTTCATCGGCGCGCGCGATGGGATCGAAAGCAAGGCTGAGCGGCTTCGGCACGCGTCCGACCCTACCGGGCGGCCATATGGTGGTCAGCCGCGTCTCATTTTTCGGTCTTGGCCACCGGTGCGGCCGGTCCGCGCACCGGGCCGGGGGACGGTCGGTCCGGCCCAGGGAACGTCCGGTCCGGCCCGTGGGACTTCCCCTCCGGCCCGGCGGATGTCCCGTCCGGCCCCGGCGCCGTACGCCGCACCTCGAAGATCACCGCCAGTACGCAGACCGCCCCCAGCACCCCCGCGGCCGGCATCACCACCCGCAGCGGCGCGTACTCCGCGGCGGCCCCGGCCAGTCCCATCGCCAGGCCCATCAGCGTCATCCGACCCGCCTGCATCACGGTCATCGCCCGGCCCAGGAGCTCCTCGGGGACCGCGGCGACGAACCAGCGGTCCACCCCGAAGTTGTAGGAGATCCCGGTGCCGGTCAGCGCGAGCAGCAGCACCGCCCAGCCGAGCGAGGGCCGTGCGGCGAAGCCGAGCGAGGGCAGCACCGCGAAGACGCCCATGGGGAAGGTCAGCCGGGTGCGGACCCGCGGCCCGAGGAACGCGCCCACCAGGCTCTCGGCGAGCACCGCACCAATGGGCATGCTGCACATCAGCAGCCCCATACCGGCCGGCCCGGTGCCGAGCAGGCCGGCGTAGGGGACCAGCAGCGCCTCGGGGATCACGACGAAGGCCGGCGGCAGCCACGTCAGCAGCAGCAGCGCCCGCACCCGGCGGTCGGCCAGCAGCCGCCGGGCCCCGCCCAGCGAGGCCGCCAGCAGCGCCCCGCGTGCCGCGCCCCGGGCCCCGTCCCGCGCCGGGCGCGCCCGGGTCCCCAGCCGCAGCAGCAGCGCCGACCCGAGGAACGCACCGGCGGTGAGCGCGAGCACCGCCGCCGGGGACACCACGGTGAGCAGCAGGCCCCCCACGGCGAACCCGGCGAGCTGTGCGCTCTGGTTCACGATGCGGATCACCGAGCGCCCCAGGACGAACAGCTCCCCCTCGCCCAGGATCTCCCCCAGGGTCGCGGCCCGGGTCCCGGCGAACACCGGCGCGATGGCCGCGAGCACACAGCGCAGCACCAGCAGCACCCCGACCGGGGTGCCCGGCGCCACCATCCCCGCCGCCGCCAGTGCGCACAGCAGATCGCAGCCGACCAGCACCCGCCGGGCCGGATACCGGTCGGCGACCGCCGACAGCAGCGTCCCGCCGACCACGTACGGCAGCAGCCCCAGCGCGAAGGTCAGCGCGCTGAGCAGCGGCGACGCGGTGAGCCGGAAGACGAGGACGGACAGCGCGATCTCACAGACGACCACGCCGAGCGAGGACAGCAGATGCGCGGCGAAGACGTACCGGAACTCGGGGACGGCGAAGACGGCGCGATAGCCGTCCGGGCGGGCCGCACCGGTGGCCGGCCCGGCGTCGGCGACGCCCCCATCGGGGCAGGCGGGAAGGCGGCCCGACGGCGCGGGCCCGGAAGGCGAGGGCATGTCGGCAGCCTGCCGGAGCCCGGTGCCGCCCCGTATTCTTTCGGCTCCAGCCGAATCCTGCGTCCGGGGGGAGCGTGCGGCCGTGCCGGTGAACCTGCATTTCGGCGCCGATGACCTGCTCCGCATCCGGTTCGCCGTCTCCCCGCTGTGCGAGACCCATGAGGCCGTACGGACCCTGCGCCGCGCCGACCGGCACGGCTATCACGCGCCGTGGCTGCGCCGGATGCGCGAGACGCTGGCCGGGCTGGACCTGACGCCGCTGTGGCTCTTCATGCCGTCGGTCCCCCCGGGCTACACGCCCGACTTCCTGGGCCGCCCGCCGGACACCCCGATGGCGGGCTTCGACGAGGAGCTGGCGCGGCTGCGGGCCACCGACCCGGCGCTGGCCCGGGCCGAGATGGCCAAATCGCTGGCGAGCATCCCGGCGGCCGCGGAGTCGGCGCGCGGCCGGGCGGCGCTGGCCGATCCGGCCCGGGCCGTCCAGGAGCTGGCCGATGTCACCGAACGGGCCTGGCGGGCACTGCTCGCACCGGACTGGCCGCGGCTGCGGGCGCTGCTGGAGGCCGAGATCGCCTACCGGTCGCGGCAGTTGGCGGGCGGCGGGCTCCAGCGGCTGTTCGCCGATCTGCATCCGCGGCTGTCCTGGTCGGGCGACACCCTGACGGTCCGCACCCGCGCCGACTTCGCCCTGATGCAGGATCTGGACGGCCGCGGGGTGCTGCTGCTGCCCAGCGTCTTCGTCTGGCCGGACGTGGTCAGCGGGTTCGACCCGCCGTGGCAGCCCACCGTGATCTACCCGGCGCGCGGGATCGGCGGACTGTGGACCGAACCGGAGACGGGCCCGGCGCTGGCCCGGCTGCTGGGGGCGAACCGCGCCGCCGTACTGGCCGCGCTCGACACCCCGTCGACCACGACGGCCCTGGCCCACCGCCTCGGCCTGGCGCCGTCCTCCGTATCGGAGCAGCTGTCCGTGCTGCGCGACGCCGGTCTGCTGGTCTCGCACCGGCACGGACACCAGGTGTTCTACGAGCGCACCCCCCTGGGGATCACCCTGGCGGCGGGCGGCTGACGCCCGCCGGGGCACTCGGGCCCCCCGCCGGGGCACTCAGTGGCGTCCGGAACCGCTCAGGTCCGGGGGGTTTCACCGTCGCCGAGATACCGCTCCACGGTCTCGACCTTCGAGGTCAGTCCGTCGGTGACGCCGTGCCGGATGTCCGCCTTCAGCACCAGCGAGACCCGCCCGGAGCGGGCCTCGACGGCCGCGACCGCGCGCTTGACGACGTCCATGACCTCGTCCCACTCCCCCTCGATGGAGGTGAACATGGCGTCCGTACGGTTCGGCAGCCCGGACTCCCGGACGACCCGGACCGCGTCGGCGACATACTCACCGACGTCCTCGCCGACGCCCACCGGGCTGACGGAGAAGGCGACGATCATGCGTTCACGACCCCTTCCTTACGGGCCCGGGCCGCGATCACGCCGGCCTCCTCCTCGCGCTTGAGGATCCGGTCCCCGAAGAGGCCGCCGAACGGCAGGATCGCCAGCACGAAGAAGAAGGCGACGCGCTTGACCGGCCACTTGGTGCGGTTCCACACGTCCAGCAGCAGCACCACGTAGGTGATGAAGAGCAGGCCGTGGATCATGCCGAGCGGCATCACCAGCGAGTCGTAGTCGAAGGCCAGACGGAAGCCGGTGCCGAAGATCAGCAGCGCCGGGAAGGAGATGGCCTCGGGAATGGAGGCCAGGCGCAGTCGGTGCAGGGCGGCGGCGGTCTTGATGTCCACGGGAACCTCGTTCGGGTGGCAGATGGGCGATCGGCGCGCAGCGCCGTCTTCCGGGGGTGGAGGTCGGGCGACGGGCGGGCGTGCTTGTGCAAGAGTTCACAAACTTTGGCCCATTGTTACAGCCGCCTCGGCGATCACCGCGCCCGGGGGAGGCAAGGGCCGGCAGACCGGCACGCGGCACGAGATTCAGGGCGATATCAGGGACAAAGGACCTGCCCCGCGCGGCTCCGGCCGACTACGGTCTGATCCGTGGCTCAGTTTCGGCTCCAGGGGAGCAAGGTGCTCGCCGTCGACATGACCGGCGACGCCGTCAAGGCGAAAAACGGTGCGATGGTCGCGTACGACGGCCAGATGGCGTTCAAGAAGATGTCCGGTGGCGGCGAGGGCCTGCGCGGCATGGTCACCCGGCGGCTCACGGGTGAGCAGATGGCCGTGATGGAGGTGAAGGGCCACGGCACCTGCTACTTCGCCGACCGCGCGAGCGAGATCAACCTGGTGCGGTTGCAGGGCGAGAAGCTGTTCGTGGAGGCCGGCAATCTGCTGTGCACGGACGCCGCGCTCCGTACGGGCACGACCTTCACCGGCCTGCGCGGCGCCTCCCAGGGCAACGGCCTGTTCACCACCACCGTCGAGGGCAGCGGCCAGGCGGCGATCACCTCCCACGGCCCCGCGGTGGTGCTGCGGGTCACCAAGCAGTACCCCCTCCAGGTCGACCCCGGCGCCTATGTCGCGCACACCGGCGACCTCAAACAGCACCTCCAGTCCGGGGTGAACTTCCGCACCTTCATCGGTGAGGGCTCCGGCGAGGCGTTCCAGATCCGCTTCGAGGGGGAGGGCCTGGTGTACGTCCAGCCCAGCGAGCGCGACACCGTGGGCGGTGAGGTCTGATGCCGTTCACGGCGCTCAACTCCCGCATGGTGGAGGCCAGGATCGGTCCGGGCCAGCGGATGTTCAGCCAGCGCGGCGCGATGCTCGCCTACCGCGGCGAGGTCTCCTTCACCCCGAACATCCAGGGCGGCCAGGGCGGCATCGGCTCGATGATCGGCCGCCGGATCGCCGGCGAGGCCACCCCGCTGATGACCGTGGAGGGCACCGGCACGGTGATGTTCGGCCACGGCGGCCATCATGTGCACGTCGTCGACCTCACGGGCGAGACGCTCTACGTCGAGGCCGACCGGCTGCTGGCCTTCGACGGCGCGCTCCAGCAGGGCACGATGTTCATGGGCGCGCAGGGCGGGGTGATGGGCATGGTGCGCGGCCAGGTCACCGGCCAGGGCCTGTTCACCACGACCCTCCAGGGCGTCGGCTCGGCCGCGGTGATGGCGCACGGCGGGGTGATCGAACTCCCGATCACGCCCCAGCGCCCGGTCCATGTCGACCCGCAGGCATATGTCGCCCACCGCGGCGACGTCCGCAACAAACTGTCCACGGCGCTCGGCTGGCGCGACATGGTCGGCCGCGGCTCGGGCGAAGCCTTCCAGCTGGAGCTGTCGGGCCAGGGCACCGTCTACGTACAGGCGTCGGAGGAAAAGCTGTGACCGGTCCCGTCGTCCACGACGTCCATTCGCTCCCCGCCGACGACAACGTCCATGCGTACGCCTTCAGCGTCGAGCTGGACGGCCAGTGGTTCCTCCAGAAGGGGAAGATGATCGCCTACTACGGGCAGATCGACTTCCAGGGCATCGGACACGGCCGCCTGGACCGCCTGGTCGCCGGAAGTTTTCATTCGCCACTGCACGCCGCGGACTGGGTCGTCGCCGAGGGCCGGGGAAAGATGCTGCTCGCGGACCGTGCCTTCGATGTGAACTCCTTCGACCTGGAGGACGGCAACCTGACGATTCGCTCGGGCAACTTGCTCGCATTTCAGCCATCTCTGTCGCTGAAGCAGTCGATCATCCCGGGCTTCCTCACCCTCATCGGCACGGGCAAGTTCGTGGCCGCGTCCAACGGCCCGGTGGTCTTCATGGAGCCGCCGATCCGGGTGGACCCGCAGGCGCTCGTCGGCTGGGCGGACTGCCCGTCCCCGTGCCACCACTACGACCACCAGTACCTGCAAGGATTCCTGGGCGGACTGCGGGCGCACACCGGTATCGGCGGGGCGTCCGGAGAGGAGCACCAATTCGAGTTCGTCGGGGCCGGCACGGTCCTGCTCCAGTCGACGGAGCAGCTGATGCCGGAACTGGCGACCGGCGCGGTGCCGACCGAAGCGGGCGTTCCGGGCGGGGGCGGACACGTCCCGCAAAGTGGCTCACAACTGCCCCAGCTCCCCGGCAACCTCGGGAGCCTCCAGCGCCGCTTCGGGCTGTGAGCGGTACTCTGCGGACGGTGACCTCGAACGTCTGACCAACAACCGGCCCCCGGCCGGGCGAGGTGCCACCCCCGGCATGATTAATTCGATATTCAACTTTTACGGGTAGAATTCACTCCATGACGACCGACAGCGACACCCCCTGGCTGACCGACCAGGAGCAGTGTGCCTGGCGCACCCACCTCGATGTCAGCAGGCTGCTGATGCACCAACTCGAGCGCGATCTGCAACCGTTCGGCCTGACGAACAACGACTACGAGATCCTGGTCAACCTCTCCGAGGCCGAGGACCGGCGCCTCCGGATGAGCGACCTGGCAGCCAGCACACTCCAGTCCAAGAGCCGTCTCTCCCACCAGATCACCCGGATGGAGAACGCCGGTCTGGTGCGCCGGGAGAGTTGCGAGTCGGACCGCCGTGGCCTCTACGCCGTCCTCACGGACGAAGGCTGGGACACCATGCGCCGGGTCGCCCCGCACCATGTCGCCTCGGTCCGCAAGCACTTCATCGACCTCTTCACCTCCGAGGACCTCCAGGCGCTGCGCAGCTCGCTCACCCCGGTGGCCGAACACCTCCGCAAGGAGCGTGGCGGCCTCTGACCGGCCGGCCTCGGCCCCCTGACCGGGCCGGGGCCACACCGCCGGGGCCACGCCGGGCGTCAGGCCACCGGCAGCCGCAGCTCGAACACCGAGCCCGTGCGCACGGCCAGCGAACCCCCGTGCCGCACCGCGACATCCCGCGCGATGGCCAGCCCCAGCCCGGCCCCGCCGTCGTCCCGGGCCCGTGCGTCATCGAGCCGGACGAACCGCTCGAAGATCCGCTCCCGCTCGCTCTCCGGCACCCCGGGCCCGTCGTCCTCGACCCGCAGCACCGCCCACTCCCCCTCGCGCACCACGGCCACCCGCACGGACGCGACGGCATGCCGCTGCGCGTTGTCCAGCAGATTCCCCAGCACCCGGCCCAACTGGCCACGGGACCCCGCCACTTCCGCGCTCGCCAGCTCCCCGGTCCGCACCGGCACCCGGTCCCCGACCCGCTGCGAACTCTCCTCACGCACCATCGCCGCCAGATCCACCCGGGCCCCGCCCGGCCGCTCCCCCGCGTCCAGCCGGGCCAGCAGCAGTAGATCCGCCGCCAGCCGCTGGAGCCGTACGGTGTCCTCCACCGCACCCGGCACATCCAGCAACTCCGGGTGGGCCACCCCCACTTCCAGCTGCGTCCGCAGGCTCGCGATCGGGCTGCGCAGCTCGTGCGAGGCATCCGCGACGAACCGCCGCTGGCGCTCCACGGCCGACTCCAGCGCCGCCAGCGTCTCGTTGGTCGTCCGGGCCAGCCGCCCGATCTCGTCCTTCGACGACGGCACCGGCACCCGTCGGCTCAGATCCGTACTCGCCGTGATCGCGGCCATCTCCCCGCGAATCCCCTCCACCGGCCGCAGCGCCCGCCGGGTCACCAGCCAGGTCACCCCCGCCACCACCACGAGCAGCAGCGGCAGCCCGATCAGCATGGCGTCCCGCACCGACCCGACGGCGTCCTGCTCCGGCGCCAGCGCCGACCCCGCGCGCACCGTCACCTGCTCACCGCGGGTGTCCTTGGCCTCGACCACCGCGAACCGGTAGTCGGCCACCGTCCCGTCGACCTCCGCGGTCCCGTCCCGGTACTCGACGTCGTCGTCGACCTCACCCGGCTTCAGCGCACGGTCGTCGTCCTCGCCGTCCTCGTCCTCCTCCGCCGGCGGCGCGACGCTCCCCGCACCCTGCGCGGCGGCCACCCGCTTCCCGTCGACGGCCCGAACGTCCTCACCGACCGCCCGCACCCGCCCGTCATCGGCGACCACCACCACCGGATGCTCATCGCCGTCCGGCAGATCCAGCTTGTCGTACGCGGTCCCCGTCGCGATCTTCGCGGCCACCTCACGCGCCGCGACCTGCGCCTCCAGCCCCGCCTGGTTCTGGAGATTGCCGCGCAGCACCAGCAGCACCGCCACACCCGCCGCGATCAGCGCCAGGGCCACCACCACGGTCGCCCCGGCCGCCGCCCTGGCCCGTACCGAGCCCAGCACGCTACCCACCGGCCACCAGCCGGTATCCCGCGCCGCGCACCGTCACGATGTGGCCGGCGCCGAGCTTGCGCCGCAGGGCGCTCACGTACACCTCGATGATGTTGACATCGCCCTCATAGGCGAAGTCCCAGACGTGCTCCAGGATCTCCGCCTTGGAGACCACCTCGCCCGCCCGCACCGCCAGCTGCTCCAGCACGGCGAACTCCTTCGTCGTCAGCGCCACCTCGGCGCCGTCCCGCTCGACCCGCCGGGCCCCCTGGTCGATGGCCAGCGACCCCACCCGCAGCACCGGCGGCGCGGTCCGGCCGCGCCGCCGCAACAGCGCCTTCACCCGTGCCACCAGCACCACATACGAGAACGGCTTGGTCAGATAGTCGTCGGCGCCGGTGTCCAGCCCCTCGGCCTCGTCGTACTCGCCGTCCTTGGCGGTCAGCATCAGAATCGGCACCTCGTGGCCGGCCGCCCGCAGCGCCCCGCAGACGCGGTAGCCGTTCATCCCCGGCAGCATGATGTCGAGCACGACCAGGTCGTAGCTCTCCTCACTCGCCTGGTGGAGCCCGGCCAGACCGTCGTGCACCACATCGACCGCATAGCCCTCGGCCATCAGTCCCTTGGCCAGGGACAGGGCCAGCCGCTTCTCGTCCTCCACGATCAGGAGCCGGTACGGACGGTGTGCGGCGGGGCCGGGCGGGCGGTACTGCGTGACGGGCGGGTGCATGCGCTCACCATGCCATTCCCTTCCTGAAGCCCCCTTCAGCCGCCTTCAGGTCCCCTTCAGCTTGGTTCGGCCAGTGTGTGGGCACAGCCGATCGCAAGGGGAGAACACACATGAAGCGCCAACTGATCATCGCCACCGCCGCCGCGGCCGCCCTCGTCGCCGGCGGCACGGTCACCGCCGTCGCGGTCAGCGCCGACGGCTCCGGCAGCGCCCGGTCCGGCGCCCCGGTCTCGGCCGCCCACGACACGGCGCCCGCCGGCTCCGGCACCGCCCACGTGCAGGACGGCCGCTCCAGCATCCGTATGCAGGACGACGACGGCCAGGAGGACCGCCGCGAGGCCCGCGCCACCAAGGTCAGCGCGCCGGACGCCGCGGCCGCCGCCCTGAAGGCCGTCCCCGGCACCGTCTCCGGCCTCGACCTGGACGCGGACCGGGCCGGCCTGGTCTGGGAGGCGGACGTGCTCGGCAAGGACGGCAAGTGGCACGAGGTCACCCTCGACGCCGGCAACGGACGGGTGCTCAACCAGCACGTCGACACCGACGAGGACGACGACGCCCAGGAGCGCGCCGCCCTCCAGCAGGCCCGCACCGACGCCGCGTCGGCCGCCCGTACCGCCGCCTCGCACGGCACCGTGACCTCCGTCGACCTGGACGACGACGACCGCGGCAAGGCGGTCTGGGAGGTCGAGACGATCACCAAGGCCGGCAAGGAGCACAAGCTGTTGGTCGACCCGCAGTCCGGCAACCTGAACGCCGCTCCGGCGCAGTCCGACGACGACAACGACAACGACGGCGCGGACGACTGACCGCCCGCCCTCCATCAGGCCCCGCTCACCTCGCCGTGGGCGGGGCCTTCGGCGGGTTGCCGGTGGCCGTTCGCCGTTCGCCTACGGCGGGTGGGTGGCGGGTCGGAGGGGACGCCCGGTACCCCGTCCTCGGCGCGGGCGGCGGGGGTGGCCGTGGCGGGGGCCCCCGGCCGGGAGGAGG
>NZ_JBHXFI010000062.1:0-43651 GCF_042724075.1 Streptomyces sp. NPDC127097
TCCCACGCACCCGCGTCGCCCGCGCCGAGGACGGGCCCCGGTGCGTCCCCTCCGACCCCCGCGGCAACCACAGACCCCGCAACGGCGCCAGCCACAACGGCGCCGCACCAAACAACGCACGGCGACCAAACAGGCGCGCCAGCCACCACGGCCCCGCACCAGACAACGGCACGGCCACCCAAACAGGGGCGCGGGGAACTGCGCGCCCAGCCACAACGGCACCCGCAGACAAAAACGCACGTCAACGGCCACTGTCAGTGGCCCCCCGCATCATGGCCCCATGCGCGCGGCCCGACTGATCAAGATGGTGTTGCTACTCCAGGCTCGGCCGTCGATGACGGCGGCCGAGCTCGCACGAGAGCTGGAGGTCTCGGAGCGCACGGTCGCCCGAGACGTCCTCTCGCTGTCCGAGGCGGGCGTGCCCGTCTACGCGGACCGCGGCCGGGCGGGCGGCTACCGCCTCATCGGCGGCTACCGCACCCGCCTCACCGGCCTCGGCCGCAGCGAGGCGGAGGCGCTCTTCCTGTCCGGAGTGCCGTCCGCCCTGCGCGAGATGGGGCTGGCGGACGCCGCGTCCGCGGCCCGGCTGAAGGTCTCCGCCGCCCTGCTGCCCGAGCTGCGGGACGCCGCGACGGGCGTCGCCCAGCGCTTCCATCTCGACGCCCCCGCCTGGTATCAGGAGCCCGAGACGCCCGCCCTGCTGCCCGAGATCGCCGACGCGGTCTGGGACGACCGCAGGATCACCGCCCGCTACCTCCGCAAGGACACCGAGGTGGAGCGGGAGTTGGAGCCGTACGGCCTCGTGCTGAAGGCGGGGGTCTGGTATCTGGCGGCGCGTACGGAGGGGGACTACCGCGTCTACCGGGTCGACAGGTTCACCGCCGTGGTGGCAGCCGCGGAACGCGACAGCGGCACCGGGGCCCGGGACGCCGGGACCGAGGCCGCCCGCGAACGGTTCACCCGCGACGCCGCCTTCGACCTCCCGGCGTTCTGGGCGGAGCGGGCGGCCCAGTTCGCCCGGTCGATCCTGCGGGAGGAGGTCGTGCTGCGGCTGTCCGCAAGCGGCATCCGCCAGCTCCCCTACGTCACCGAACGCACCGCGGCCCGCGAGGCGATCGCCCGGGCGCAGTCCGAGGGCGGCCCCGACGAACAGGGCCGGCTGACGGTCACCCTCGCCGTGGAGTCCGCCGACGTCGCCTACGCCCAGCTGCTGGCGCTGGGCCCGGAGGGCGAAATACTCGCGCCCCCCGAGCTCCGTGCCCGCTTCGCCACGGCCGCCCACCGGACCGCCGCACTGTACCCATGACCGCGCGCGGCCCAAAGGTGCGTGGGGAACTGCGCGCCCGGCCACGACGCGGCCGCGGCCGCAGCCGCATGACGGCACAAACGAAGCGGCGCGCCCCGTCGGGGGAACGGCCTAGCGATAGTCCGCCGCACTCCCGTCCTTGCCCCCGAAGACCACCTCCTCGAAGTACCCGAACGCGTCGGGCCGGGACCCGTCGGTGTCGGTGAAGTCGTACTCCTTCGCCAACTGGCCGCTGGAGAGCGACTGCCCGCTCCAGCGCGCCTTGTCCGGGTCGGCGGCCAGCGCCCGCAGCCCGCGGGCGATCAGGGCCGGCGACTCGGCGATGGCGAAGTGCGGTTCCTGGGCCACCGCGTCGCGCCAGGTCTCCTCCGTCACCCCGAAGTGGTCCAGCATCTCCTCGGACCGCAGAAAGCCGGGGGTGAGCGAGACCGCCGTGCCGCCGTGTTCCTTGAGTTCGGCGGCGAGGCCGAAGGCGATGCGGTGCGGGACGTTCTTGGTGAGGTCGAAGCAGAGGTTTTCGCGGTACCGGCGGTTGAAGGTCGCGGTGCCGTCGGTGACTTCGACGACCAGGCCGCCGGGCCGCCGGATCAGCAGCGGCAGCGCGTAATGGCTGGTGATGATGTGGGTGTCGATGCCGAGCCGGAACATCCGCAGCCCGTTCTCCAGATCGAGGTCCCACAGCCTGGTGTCGAACTCGATCAGCCGGTCGCCGCCCCAGAGGCTGTTGACCAGCACGTCCAGCCGGCCCTGTTCCCGGTCGATGCGCTCGGTCAGCGCCTTGACCTGGACAGGATCCAGGTGGTCGGTCGGTACGGCGATACCGGTGCCGCCCGCCGCGGTCACCAGCTCCGCGGTCTGCTCGATCGTCTCCGTGGGCCGGCCGACCTCGCTCGTCCGCTCCCGGGTGGTCCGCCCCGTCACATAGACCAGGGCGCCGGCCCGGCCCAGCTCCACCGCCATGGCCCGGCCCGCGCCCCGGGTCGCCCCGGCGACCAGCGCCACCCGTCCCGCCAGTTCCTTCTGTCCGGTCACGTACGCCACTCCTCGCTGTCAGGTGCCCTGTCGTTCCGCATGGCGACCCTGACAGCGATACCCGACACCTTCTGTCCGGATTCCGCGCGCACTGCCCGGCCATCCGTCCACCGGTTACGGATGCGGCGCCCGTACGCTCCCTCCGGCCCGCAGCCGCCCGGTGACCTCCGCCGGTGTGGCCGGCCCGGCCGGTGTGGCGAGGGTGTTCTCCTCGGCCGTGGCGCGGACCCCGCCGGTGGTGTCGAGTCCGCCGACCCCCGGGCTGCCGGCCGCGAGCAGGTACCACTTCCCGGACTTCGCCTGCCAGTGGAGGTCCGCCACCACCTGGGGCCCGAAGCGGCTACAGGCGGCGGTGTTCCCGGCCCGTCCGGCGATCCGCCCGGGGTCGGCCGGGCGCGCGGCGGGCGGCAGGAACCGCAGGGTCACGCTGCCGGGCCCGCGCCAGGTGTCGGCGCGGGTGCACACCCAGGCCGCGCTGCCGCCGTCCTCCGGAAGCTGCTGCCGGGCGAACTCCCAGGTGTTGACGGACCGTACGCCGGCGCCCCGCAGCGACCCGAGCGAGCAGGCCGTACGGGCCCAGTTCCGCAGCGCGGGCGCAGCGGTCGCCCCGGTCGGCACCCCGGCCGGGGCGCCGGCGGACGGCGGGGGCCCGGAGGAGAGGTGGGCGGGGACGAGATCGTCGAGGTCGGCGACGAGGAAGGCGGTGTCCGGGCCGGCCGCCACGATCCGTGTCGAGGGCCGCAGCTGGGCCACCGGCCAGCGCCCGCAGCCGGTGCCCGTCGCGGGCGGGAGCGGGATCCGGTCGGTGACGCCGTCGGGGGCGACATGCAGCCCGTGCGGCGGGGCGGCCGGGGCCAGCAGATCCCGGGTGGTGATCTCGGAGATCCACGGTGCGAGCAGATAGCGCATCCAGCCTTTGCCGCGCCCGATCACCAGCGCGGCAGCGGTCGTCAGATCCGCGGCGTCGACCCGGGCGAAGTGCAGGGTGGGCGTGGCGCCTTCGGGCTCGGCGTAGCGGACCAGGCGCTCCCCGTCGTACAGGACCACCACCATGACGTTGTCGATCAGGCCCGCGTACAGCAGCTGCGGCGGATGGCCGGGCGGCCGGGTGGAGGTGCCCGCGGCCGCCCTGATCCGGGTGTCGGGGGGCGGCGCCGCCCAGACCCGCAGCGCGCGTGCCAGCAGCTTGCGGTCGCCGGCCTGCCGGCCGCGGACGGGCCAGGCGGTGAAGTCGACCCGGGAGGTGTCCGCCCACTGCTCGTTGGGGGTGCGCAGCAGCCGGCCCGGGTCCAGCGCCTGCTGCGCGGGGGTCGGGGCCGGTCGGTCCGCCGTGTCGGGCCAGGCCCCGGCCACCGCCGCACCGATCGCGAGGACGGCCGCCACCGCGGCCACCACCCGCACCCGCTGCCGGCGGCGCAGCAGATCCGTCGGCCGGGTCTGCACCATGCACGGGTCGAACTCCCCCGAGCCCAGCAGGGCCGCCGCACCGGCCCCGGTCTCCAGGTCCAGCTGCGCGGCCGCCCGCTGCGCCGCGTCCGGTTCCCCGGCCCCGGCCCGCGCCAGCACCGCGCGTGCGGCGTCCTCGTCCAGCCCTTCCAGATGCCCCAGCCCGAGGGCGGCCCGGACCGCTGCCGGGACGGCGGACAGCGCCTGGTCCAGGGCGAGTTCATCGGCGCCGCCGGCCCGCGGGAACAGCCGCAGCCCCCAGACCAGGGGCAGCGCCGGCAGGACCCGGCCCGGCTGTCCCTCGTACGCCAGCGCCAGCCGCAGGGCCCGTTGGCGGACCAGGTCGTAACCGGACTCGGGGGCCGGGCCGCGCTGCGCCGGCAGCCCGCCGTCCGGGCGGCGCAGCCGGGTCCGGGGCAGCGCGCGCTGGACCAGACCGTGTGCGGTCAGGACCCGGCGGTGGCGGCCCATCGACGGGGGCAGTACGAGGTAGGTGAGGCGGACGAGCCGTGGATAGTGCTCGACGATGGCCGCCTCGGCCCGTTCGACATCGGCCCGGGTGCGTTCGTCCATGGGCATGGCCTGGAACAGCCCTTCGCGAAATGAGGGATATGCGGTCGTTGTCCGTTGCACGCCTTCCAACGAGTGATTCTTGGGACGGTCACAAGACGGATCACCGACCGGGGTGCGCGAGCCGCGGTCCGAACACCCCGTCACCCTTCCGGGCAGCGCGTCATCATTCCGGATAACGACCCCGTCGCATCCGGGGGACTCCGCATGCGACGGGCGCCGGCAGGGCAGATGCTGGAGCGGTGATGGACGAGACGGAGTTCTGGGAGCTGATCGACGCATCCCGCGAGGCCGCTGAGGGCGATCCCGAGGAGCAGGCCGACGCACTGGTCGAGCGGCTGCTCGCGCTCGACCCGGACGCCGTCGTGGACTTCGCCCGCCACTTCGAGGCCCGCTACAACCGGGCGTACTCCTGGGACCTGTGGGCCGCCGCCTCCGTGATGCTGGGCGGCGCCAGCGACGATGCCTTCGACTACTTCCGCTGCTGGCTGATCGGCCAGGGCCGGGAGGTCTTCGAGGGCGGGCTGCACGACCCGGACCAGCTCGCCGAGCTGGTGGACGACTTCGACGAGTCGGTGGACGGCGACGCCGAGGAGCTGGGCTACGCGGCCGACGAGGCGTACGAGCAGCTGACCGGCGGGGTGATGCCGGACCTGGAGCTGCCCCCGCCGCCCCGCGAACCGCTCGGCTCCTACCTCGACTTCGACGACGAGCGGACCATGGCGGAGCGCTTCCCCACCCTCTGGGACCGCTTCCGGCCCTAGGCACAGCGCGGGCAGAGGGGCGCGATCCGGCCCCGGGTGCCGCCACCGGCCCGCCACTGCGGGCAGTATGGCCCCATGCGGATCGCGATCACCGGCTCGACCGGACTCATCGGTACGGCGCTCGTACGGTCCCTGCGCACGGACGGCCATGACGTCGTCCGGCTCGTACGGCGGGCGCCCGCGGCCGCCGACGAGGTGCGCTGGGACCCCGGGCGCCAGGAGGTCGACACGGCCGGGCTGGCCGGCTGCGAGGCGGTGGTCCATCTGGCCGGCGCCGGGGTCGGCGACCACCGCTGGACGGCCGCCTACAAGCAGGAGATCCGGGACAGCCGGGTGCTGGGCACCCGCACGCTCGCCACGGCCCTCGCCGCCATGGACACCCCACCGCGGGTCCTCGTGTGCGGCAGCGCGATCGGCTACTACGGCGACACTGGTGACCGGCGCACGGACGAGAGCGCGCCGGCCGGCCACGGCTTCCTGCCGGAGGTCTGCGTGGCCTGGGAGGACGCCGCGAAACCGGCCCAGGACGCGGGTATCCGTACCGTCTTCGCGCGCACCGGTCTGGTCGTGGCGCACTCCGGCGGCGCCTGGGGCCGGCTGTTCCCGGTCTTCCGGCTGGGTCTGGGCGGGCGGCTCGGCGACGGCAGCCAGTACTGGAGCTTCATCTCCCTGGACGACCACATCGCGGCGCTCCGCCATCTCCTCGACACCGCGGACCTGGCCGGGCCGGTCAACCTCACGGCCCCGGAGCCGGTCACCAACCGCGAGGTCACCGCCGTGATGGGCAAGGTGCTGAACCGGCCCACGCTGTTCTCCGTCCCGGCGCCGGTGCTGCGGATCGCCCTCGGTGAGTTCGCCGACGATGTGCTGGGCAGCCAGCGGGTCGTCCCGCGGCGGCTGCTGGACTCCGGGTTCACGTTCCGCCATCCCCGCATCATGGAAGCGGTCCGGGCCGCCGCGTAGGGCCCGTGTTTCGGCCGGCCAGGTCCGCCCGGCGGGCCCGGCCGAGGGCGTTCCGGCGCGCCCCCGGCTGCCCCTGACACCCAGACAACAGCCTCCCTGATGCCACCTCACACCCACGACTCGGCATCTCTCGCAGCTGTACCGGGCATGACACTCGGTGCCGCCATTTGGGACCGACCTCGGGAGGGGCAAGTGCTGCGCACCGCATCGGCCGTGGACGTCGTCATCGTGGGAGCCGGCCCGGCCGGTCTCGCCGCCGCCCGCCATCTGACCGGCGTAGGAGTGTCGGTCACCGTCCTGGAGGCCGCGCCACGGATCGGCGGCCGGTCCGTCACCGACCATCTCGACGGCTTCCGGCTGGACCGCTGCGGCCGGCCGCTGGCCGTCTCCGCCGCCGAGCTGCGCCGTACGCCGGGGCTCGGCGAGCTGACCCTGCGCCCGTTCGCCCCCGGCCTGAGCCTCCACAACGGCCAGCGGACGCAGCGCATCAGCGCCCCCCGGACCGCGCGGGGCGCCCTTGCCGCGGCACGCGCCCTCTCCCGCGCCGACCGTCGTACGGAGCGCCGGACGGACCGCCAGGCGGGCCGCCAGACAGGCCGCCAGGTGGGCCGTCTCACCGACCGGCGGGCCGTCCAGGACACGGACCGCCGTACGGACCGGAGCACCGACCGCACCGCCGACACCTCCGTCACTCCCCCCGCCTCCGCCACCCACTCCCGGCCCGCCGACCGGCCGGTCCGCGACGTCCTGGCGGGCCGCCCCGCCTTCCCGCCGCGCACCCATGACGCGCTGCTGCGGCCCCTGCTGGGCGCGCTGCTGTGCGATCCGCAGCTGCGCGGCTCCAGCCGGGGTGCCGCGGCGGCGCTGCGCGCCTACGCGGAGGGCCGGTTGTGGCTGCCGGCCGGCGGCGCCGCGGCCGTCCCCGAACTGCTCGCCGCCGCGCTGCCACCCGGCACGGTCCGTACGTCCGTGCAGGTCACCGCCGTCTCCACCACCGGCGTCAGCACCGCGGAGCACGGTCATATCCCGTGCCGGGCGGTGCTGGTGGCGACCGGCGCGCGGGAGGCGGCCGAACTGCTGCCGGGACTGCGGGTGCCCGCCTTCCACCCGGTGACCGTCCTGCACCACTCCGCGGCGGTGGCCCCCGGGAGCCGGGGCGCGGCGGCCCGCGACACGACGCTGATCCTGCCGACCGACGGCCCGGTCGCGTACACCTACGCCGCCGGCGCGATCGACCCGTCCCGTACGCCGCCGGGCCGGTCCCTGATCACCACGGCCGTGCTCGGCGCCGCGGCGGCGCTGCCGCTGTCCCTTCTGGAGCGGACGATCCGCCCTCAGCTCGACCGGATCTACGGTGCGCACACCGAGGACCGGCAGCTGCTGACCGCCCATCACACCCCGTACGCGGTCCCCGCGATGCCCGCCCCGTACGACCCGGAGCGCACGGTGCGGGTGCTCGCCGGGCTCTATGTGTGCGGCGACCACCGCGACACCAGCACGCTCCAGGGCGCCCTGAACTCGGGACGGCGCGCGGCCCGCGCCGTCCTCCAGGACTTCGGCCTGCCCGGCCTCACGACGGAACCGGACACCTTGCCCACGGCGGCCTGACCCCGGGGGGCCGGGCCCGGGTCACCCCAGCGCCGCCACCCGCTCCTGGTACCCCCGGACCGCCGCCGCGTCCCGGTACGGCTCCAGGCGGCGCTCGAATTCCCGGACGTACTCATGGGCCCGTACGGACCGCATCTCGGAAGCCTGGAGCGCCGCCTCGGCACCCAGCGTGCACGCCTGCTCCAGCTCGCCCAGGCCCAGCCGGGCGGTCGCCAGCACCACCCGGCAGAAGAGCCGGCTGCGGGCGAAGCCGGCCGCCCGCAGCTGGAGGGAGCGTTCGGCGTGCTGGGAGGCCGCGCGGTACTGCTGGAGATCGCGGTGGCAGTGCGCCAGTTCGTCGGCGAGCTGTGCCTCGTCGAAGAAGCGCGCCCAGTACGGGGTGTCGTCGCCGGGGCGGACGGTCTCCAGCGCCCGCTCGGCACGGGCCAGCGCCGCGGTGCAGGCCCGGACCTCGCCCAGCACACCGTGGCCGCGGGCCTCCGCGGAGTGCAGCAGCGCCTGCACCGTGGGCGGTGCGCTGCTGCCGATGCCCTGCTGGGCGACGCGCGCCAGCTGGACGGCCTCCCTGCCGTGCCCCAGATAGACGGCCTGCCGGCTCATCGTCACCAGGACGTAGGACCCGTACGCCCGGTCGCCGGCGGCCTGGGCCAGCCGCAGGGCCTGGACGAAGTACCGCTGCGCCAGCCCGTGGGCCGCGATGTCGTACGAGGTCCAGCCCGCCAGCCGGGTCAGATCGGCGGCGGCGGCGAACAGCCGGCGGCCGGTGGCCTCGCTGTAGGTGCCGCGCAGCATCGGCTCGGCCTCGTGCTCCAGATAGCGCACCAGGGCCTGCCGGGCGTGGCCGCCGCCGTAGGCGTGGTCCAGCGCCCGGAACAGTTCGCCCACCGAGCGCAGCGCCGCGATGTCGCCGGAGGTGACCCGGGAGCCCTGGGTGCGGTCGACCCGGTCGTTGCGGCGCTGGCGCGGCACCACGGCGGGCCGGCCGCCCTGGGCGGGCACCCGGCCCGCGCCCTCGGGGGCACTCTCGCCGCGGGCGACCCGCTCGTCGGCCCGGCCGATCAGCCAGTCCCGGCTGGGCACCACGAGCCCGGCCGGGGTGAACGCGATCTTGCGGAGCTCGGCGTGGCTGCCGGAGTCCTTGCGCCACAGGCCGCTGACGATGTCCACCGCCTCGCTGGGGGTCGCGGCGAACTCCAGCCCGGCGTAGACCGGCGCACAGGCGTCCAGGCCGAGGTCCTGGGCGGACAGCCGGCGCCCCAGCCGGCGGGTGAACACCTCAGCGATCAGCGCCGGGGTGGTGCCTCTGGGCTGCTGGCCGCGCAGCCAGCGGGTCACCGACGTCTTGTCGTAACGGAGGTCGAGGCCGTGCTCGATGCCCAGCTGATCGACGCGTCTGGCCAGCCCGGCATTGGAGAATCCGGCCTCGGCGATGAGCGCGGCCAGCTGGCGGTTGGGCGTGTGGTGCGGGGGTCGTTCCGTCATCAGCTTTACCGGTCTCCTGCCTTCCGGGCCGCACTGCCGGGTTCGGCGGACCCTGTCCGGCATGCTCAGCGCCCTTGTGGAACGGCGTGAATGTAACGGCCTTCGGCGGCCCGATCCCGGCCTGTGACCCGCGTTCATCCGATCGTGTGAGCAGGGACGTACCGGCCGGGACCCCCGGCCGCCTGCGGAGACCGGAGCCGGCGGCCGTACAGTGGCATGGGCGCGAAGTGGCATCAACGTTGCAGCAAAGTGCAACGAAGGTTCGAAGAGGAGCTGCCGTGACTGCGATCTCTCGGGGGGAGACCCCCGCACCCGAGGGGCTGCGCTTTGTGCATCTGGGCTTCGGCGCCGACGCCGTGGAGTACGAATCCGCCTGGCAGGAGCAGCGCCGGGTGCACGCCGCCCGGTTCGCCGACGAGGTCCCCGACACCTGTCTGCTGCTGGAACACCAGGCCGTCTACACCGCGGGGCGCCGGACGTCCGACGACGAGCGGCCGCTGGACGGGACCCCGGTCGTCGACGTGGACCGCGGCGGGAAGATCACCTGGCACGGGCCCGGCCAGCTGGTGGGCTACCCCATCCAGAAGCTGCCGCGTCCGGTTGACGTCGTGGCCCATGTCCGCCGCCTCGAAGACGCGCTGATCCGGATCTGCGCCGAGTTCGGCGTCGAGGGCACCCGGGTCGAGGGCCGCAGCGGGGTGTGGGTGCTGGGCGACCCCGTCGAGGAGCGGGCGGCCCTGGGCGGGCTGAACCTCGACTTCGACCCGCGGGTCACGGACGAGCTGTTCGACCCGCGGCTGAACGGCCCGGAGTACGCGCCGTCCAACGCCGGCCAGCGCCGTGAGGACCGCAAGCTCGCCGCGATCGGCATCCGCGTGGCCAAGGGCGTCACGATGCACGGCTTCGCGCTGAACGTGAACCCGGACAACACCTCGTTCGACAAGATCGTTCCGTGCGGCATCCGGGACGCCGGCGTCGCCTCGCTGGCCAACGAGCTCGGCCGCGAGATCAGCATCGCCGAGGTGCTGCCCGTGGCCGAGAAGCATCTGCGGGACGTCCTCGAGGGCGCCGAACTGCTCCCCCGCGCGGTCTGAACGGCGGGACGCCGGTCATGCGCCCCGGAGACCGCAGGGAATGCACCCCCGCCATACGGGGTTGCACCGCGCGTAAAGACGTGCGAATCAACGGGCGTACCCTGGTGTACGCCGAAGAAACGAAGTCGTAGGGAGCCGGTCGTGTCCGCAGTCGCACCCGACGGACGCAAGATGTTGCGCCTGGAGGTCCGGAACAGCCAGACCCCCATCGAGCGCAAGCCCGAGTGGATCAAGACCCGGGCGAAGATGGGTCCCGAGTACAACCACCTCCAGGGCCTGGTCAAGAGCGAGGGGCTGCACACGGTCTGCCAGGAGGCGGGCTGTCCCAACATCTTCGAATGCTGGGAGGACCGCGAGGCGACCTTCCTCATCGGTGGTGACCAGTGCACCCGCCGCTGTGACTTCTGCCAGATCGACACCGGCAAGCCGCAGGAGCTGGACCGCGACGAGCCCCGCCGGGTCGCCGAGTCCGTGCAGACCATGGGCCTGAAGTACGCCACGATCACCGGCGTCGCGCGCGACGACCTGGAGGACGGCGGCGCCTGGCTCTACGCCGAGACGGTCCGGCAGATCCACGCCGCGATGCCCGACACCGGCGTCGAGCTGCTGATCCCCGACTTCAACGCGGTCCCCGAGCAGCTCGCCGAGGTCTTCTCCTCCCGCCCGGAGGTGCTGGCCCACAACGTCGAGACGGTCCCGCGGATCTTCAAGCGGATCCGCCCCGGCTTCCGCTACGAGCGCTCGCTGGAGGTCATCTCCAAGTCCCGCGAGGCCGGTCTGGTCACCAAGTCGAACCTCATCCTGGGCATGGGCGAGGAGCGCGAGGAGATCAGCCAGGCGCTTCAGGACCTGTACGACGCGGGCTGCGAGCTGATCACGATCACCCAGTACCTGCGGCCCTCGGTGCGCCACCACCCGATCGAGCGCTGGGTCAAGCCCGCCGAGTTCGTGGAGCTCCAGGAGGAGGCCGAGGAGATCGGCTACGCGGGTGTCATGTCCGGCCCGCTGGTCCGCTCCTCCTACCGCGCCGGCCGCCTCTACCAGCAGGCCATGGAGCGGCGCGAGGCCGAGGCGTCCAGTCGGGCGGTTTGACGCTCTCGGCGCGCCTTCTTGTGAAACGTGGCACATGCTGAGGACGCGGCCCGCACTCCCCCAGAACGGGGGGCGTGGGGGCCGCGTCAACGTTTCATTGGTGTTTGACCGGCAGGTCATCCGTTGGTAACACCTTTCGGTGACGATGGATGCACGCACCGCTCCCGCACCTACCCCTGCTTCTCCGAACAGATCAGAGGGAGTCACCCACCATGCAGGCCGCGCCGCTCCGCGCCACCACCGCCCCCGCCCCCGCCCTCCCGCTCCCCTCGGTCACCGGCGCCCTGCGTGCCGTCGAGGCCGTGCTGATGCGTGGCGGCCAGCGCACCGCCCGTCGTAACGCCTGGACGTCGGTCCTGGAGGACCGCCGCCGCGCCAAGGACCGCCACGAGGCCGAGTACGTACTGGAGGCCGCGGCGACCAGCCGTCCGCACGCCACGTAGACTGCGCTGTATGGCGAGGAAGGTAAACGCTGAGGGCGCTGTCGGCGCTGCCGGCGCTGAGAACACCGGGCGGCTGAAGCAGATCGCCCTGACCTACAAGATGACCCGTCGGGTCGACTCCAAGGTCGGTCTTGTCGTCGCTGGTGTAGGCATCGTCGTATTCGGCGTTCTCCTTGCCATCGGCTTCGCGATCGGCCACCCCATCTACGCGGGGATCCTGGGCTTCGTCCTGGCCTTCCTCGCGATGGCGATCGTCTTCGGCCGGCGCGCCGAGCGAGCTGCCTTCGGGCAGATGGAGGGCCAGCCGGGCGCGGCGGCCGCCGTGCTGGACAACGTCGGCCGCGGCTGGACGGTCACCCCCGCGGTGGCCATGAACCGCAGCCAGGACGTGGTCCACCGCGCCGTCGGCAAGGCCGGCATCGTGCTGGTCGGCGAGGGCAACCCGAACCGGCTCCGTGGCCTGCTGGCCGCCGAGAAGAAGCGGATGGCGCGCACCGTCGCCGACGCCCCCGTCCACGACATCATCGTGGGCGACGGCGAGGGCCAGGTGCCGCTGAAGAAGCTCCGTACGACGCTGCTGAAGCTGCCGCGCGTGCTCCCCGGCGCCCAGGTGACGGCCGTCAACGACCGGCTCAAGGCGCTGGGCGACCTGATGAGCAACATGCCGGTCCCGAAGGGCCCCATGCCGAAGGGCATGCGGATGCCCAAGGGCGGCGGCAAGATGCGCTGACCACCGTCAGCGACCGGCCGGGCGCACGGGCGACCTGTTGCGCCACCTGCCGGTCCCCACGGGGCCGCTGCCGGAGGGCGTGCGGATGCCCGAGGGCGACGGACCGACATCTGAACACGCGACGACGCCCCGGAGCCCTGAGCTCCGGGGCGTTTCGAATGTCGACTGGGGTGGGGGTGCCTGGGCCGCGGGCGGTCCGTCGTCAGTCGACCCGCGACTCGTCAGTCGACCCGCGACTCCCGGACCGTCACAGACGGGCTTGTTACGGCCGGACCCTCACAGACGGACCTGTACGGCACGTGTGAGGCGATCGTGCAGCCCCCGCCCGTCCCGGTCCCACACCACCGCCGGAATGACCACCACCAGCAGCACGGTGCGCAGCACGACCCGCGGCAGCGAGATCCGGCCACCGTCCTCGGAGATCACCCGCAGGCCCAGCAGCCGCTTGCCCGGCGTGAAGCCGACGGTGCCGACCGTCAGCACGCTGAGCACCGCGAAGACCACCAGCGCCCAGTTGCTCGCCGCCTGCGCCTTACCGCCGCTGAGCAGGCCGTACGCGATGAGCAGGCACAGCGCCCAGTCGATGAAGAGCGCGGCGAAGCGCCGCCCGGGGCGGGCGATCGAGCCCGGCCCCTCCTCCGGCAGCCCCAGCTGCTGCCCGCGGTATCCGAACTCGACACCCATGTCCTCGGCTGCCGCGCGGGGCCCGGAGATCCACGATCCGATTGCTCGCCTGTTGTCCACCCGACCACGGTACTGCGACCGCATACGTTCCCTTCGCGGAGGTCCGGCCAGGGCGCGGGGACCGCGGTCCGCACGGACCGGGCGCGACGGGCGGCCCGGAAGGGGGCAGGACGGCTCGGCGGGCCCCCGGCCGGGGTGGCGGCAGCGGCCGCCCGGAACATCCCTCTTTGGCGCACACTGGGAGGTAAGGGCGGCCGCCGCCGGTTAACCTCGGCGAAACAAATGGGTCATGCTTGGGAAATCCCGCCTGCCTATGGTCGGGCATCGCGCCACCGCACAGGGTCGCGTTCCGAGTAGCAATCCCGCGTCCGCCGACCGGTGACCGGGCTAGGAGGAGTTGGATGTTCCAGAACGGCGACGAGGCCAAGAAGTTCATCGCGGACGAAGACGTGAAGTTCGTCGACGTCAGGTTCTGCGACCTGCCCGGTGTGATGCAGCACTTCACGATCCCGGCGAAGGCGTTCGACCCGGCCGAGGAACTCGCCTTCGACGGCTCCTCGATCCGCGGCTTCCAGGCCATCCACGAGTCCGACATGGCGCTGCGCGCGGACCTGTCGACGGCCCGTGTGGACCCGTTCCGCCGCGACAAGACCGTCAACATCAACTTCTTCATCCACGACCCGATCACGGGCGAGCAGTACAGCCGTGACCCGCGCAACATCGCCAAGAAGGCCGAGGCGTACCTCGCCTCCACCGGCATCGCGGACACCGCGTTCTTCGGCCCCGAGGCCGAGTTCTACGTCTTCGACAACGTCCGTTTCGAGACGAAGTCGAACGAGTCCTTCTACCACATCGACTCCGAGGCCGGCGCCTGGAACACCGGCTCGGAGGAGAACAACCGCGGCTACAAGGTCCGGTACAAGGGCGGCTACTTCCCGGCCCCGCCGGTCGACCACTTCGCCGACCTGCGTGCCGAGATCTCCCTGGAGCTGGAGGCGGCCGGCCTGGAGGTCGAGCGTCAGCACCACGAGGTCGGCACGGCCGGCCAGGCGGAGATCAACTACAAGTTCAACACGCTGCTCGCCGCCGCCGACGACCTGATGCTCTTCAAGTACATCGTGAAGAACGTCGCCTGGCGCAACGGCAAGACCGCGACCTTCATGCCCAAGCCGATCTTCGGTGACAACGGCTCCGGCATGCACGTCCACCAGTCCCTGTGGCAGGGCGGCGCGCCCCTCTTCTACGACGAGCAGGGCTACGCGGGCCTCTCGGACACCGCCCGCTACTACATCGGCGGCATCCTCAAGCACGCCCCGTCGCTGCTGGCCTTCACCAACCCGACGGTGAACTCCTACCACCGCCTGGTCCCCGGCTTCGAGGCCCCGGTCAACCTGGTCTACTCCCAGCGCAACCGCTCCGCGGCCATGCGTATCCCGATCACGGGCTCGAACCCCAAGGCCAAGCGCGTCGAGTTCCGCGCCCCGGACCCGTCCTCGAACCCGTACCTCGCCTTCTCCGCCCTCCTCCTCGCGGGCCTGGACGGCGTCAAGAACAAGATCGAGCCGGCCGAGCCGATCGACAAGGACCTCTACGAGCTCGCTCCCGAGGAGCACGCGGGCGTCCCCCAGGTCCCGACCTCCCTCCCGGCCGTCCTCGACGCCCTCGAGGCCGACAACGAGTACCTCCAGCAGGGCGGCGTCTTCACCTCCGACCTGATCGAAACCTGGATCGACTACAAGCGCACCAACGAAATCGCCCCGATCCAGCTGCGTCCGCACCCGCATGAGTTTGAGCTTTACTACGACATCTAAGCCGCGGATTCCGTGCGAAGGCCGCCACCCCGCTCCCGGGGTGGCGGCCTTCGCCGTGCTTACTTCCCCTCGGCCCCAATAGCCGTGAGCCCCTTCTCCGTTGGGCCGTAGACCTGGTTGTTGTCGGCCCAGAAGGCTACGGGGGTGGTCCAGGAGGCGGTGCTGCCGGCGAATTCGTAGGTCCAGCGGGCTTTTCCGGTTTCGGGGTCGAGGGCCCAGAGTTGGGACTGGGCCCAGAGGTAGGTGGTGTGGGGGGTGGGCTGGAGGGCCAGGACTCCGGTGCGGAGCATGGGGAGGGAGCCTGCCCAGTGGATGGCGCCGGTTTTGGCGTCGAAGGCGTGGAGGATGACGTGGCCCTGGTAGTCGGGGCCGGCGGCGTAGACGGTGGAGCCGTCCGGGGAGGCCGCCATGGCGTGGATGGTCACGCGGTCGGGAGACTGCCATGCCTTCTGGCCGTTCGTCGCGTCGATGGCGTAGAGGCGGTCGGACAGGTAGAGGAAGAGGCCGCCGGCGGAGCAGTGGGGGCCGTCGTGCCAGGAGACGGTGAAGACGTCGCTCTCGTGGCCGGAGGTCTGGCCGCCTCCGGGGGCGGGCTGTTGCCACTGGATCCTGCCGCGGGCGCGGACGTCCAGTCCGGCGAGTTTCGGGGCGCTCCGGTCGGGGTTGCTGGTCATCCACAGCAGGCGGGTACCGGACGACGGGACCTTGAGCGTGGCCTGGCCCATGGTGGTGTTCTTGAAGGTGGTCTCCCAGCGGAGTTTTCCGGTCGCCGGGTCCACGGCCCAGATGAAGCCCTGCTGGGCGAAGAGCGCCGACCCCCTCGACGGGTCGGAGCCCAGCTTCGAGAGTTCGGAGCGCAGCTTCGCCATGTCGTCGGACAGGCGGCTCTTCGACATCGTGCCGGTGACGTAGACCGTGTCGTCGAGCATTCCCGGCACCCACGCGGTGGCCACGCCGGTCTGCGGGCTGCCGAGGGTCCAGGCGACCTTGCCGGTGTCGAGGTCCACGGCCCGCAGCACCGTGGCCGGTTCCGGCAGCCAGCGCGTGCGGCCCGGCATCTTCGTCTGTCCGATCGCGAACGCCATGCCGTGGCCGACGACGACGGGGCTGCCGCCCATGCCGGCGACGGCCGGCTGGGACGAGAGGTTGGACCGTGGTCCCCACCGGGGGCGGCCCGCGCGGTCGAAGGCCCAGAGGTGCTTGCCGCTGACCGCGACGACCGTCCCGTCCGCGCCCGTGACGTGGGTCAGGGGTTCGGTGAGGGGAGCCGTCCACCGCGGGGTGGCGACGCGGCGGGTGGCGAGCGGGCGGGCGGGGTTCTTGAGGGAGGGGGAGGTCGAGGTCTTGCCGCCGGTGCGGTCCCAGAGGGAAAGGGCGAGGGTGGTGCCGCCGCCGGCCAGTGCGACGGTTCCGCCCGCCAGGCCGAGGAGGAGCTTGCGGCGGCCGAGGAGGGGGGTGGGGGGCGGGGACCCGGGGGCGGAGGCCGGGGACCCAGGGGTGTAGGCCGGGGGTGCGTCCGGGAAGTCCGGCACCGGCCCGTACGGGGGTTCCGGGGTTCCCGGCGCGGGAGGCTGCCCGGCGAGTGGGGAGGCGGGGCTGGGCAGGAGTTGGGTGGCCGCTGTCGGCCCGGCGTCAGCTGCGCCAGCGGCATCGGGCGGGACGGGCGCAGGGGGCAGGAGTTGGGTGGCCGCTGCCGGCCCGGCGTCAGTGGCGTCAGGCGGGACGGGCGCCGGGGGCAGGAACTGGGTGGCCGCTGTCGGTCCGGCGTCCGCAGCCTCGGGGAGGGCGGGCATGCGTTGGGTGGGGCCCAGGGTGGGTGGCCGGGGTGGGGTCATGACCGCGGATGCCTCTTCGATCGCGGCGATCAGGGGCGGGGGGAGCCAGGCGCCCGGTGTTGCCAACTCCGCGTCGCGTTCGATGAGTTCGATGAGCTGACGTGGCGTCGGCCGGTCGGCGGCGTCCTTCGCGAGGCAGGCCGCGACCATCAGCCGGAGGCTGTCGGGGACCGTGGACAGGTCGGGCTCGTCGAACACCACCCGTTTCAGGACGTCCGGGACCCGGCCCTCGCCGAACGGGCTCGCCCCGGACGCGGCGAAGACGAGGGTGGCGCCGAGCGAGAACATATCGCTCGCCGAGGAGAGCGGTTCCCCGTTTCCCTGCTCGGGAGACATGTACGCGGGCGTGCCGAGGACCACGCCGGTGGTCGTCAGCGCCGTTCCCTCGGCGGCCCGCGCGATGCCGAAGTCGATGACGTACGGCCCGTCGAGGGCCAGCAGGACGTTCGCGGGTTTCAGGTCGCGGTGCGTGAGCCGGGCGGCGTGGATGTTCACCAGGGCCTCGGCCACGCCGGCCGTCAGGGCCCGCAGCGCGGCCTCCGGGAGCGGGCCGCCGATCTCCACCGCGCGGTGCAGGGAGATCCCGGGGACGAACGCCGTCGCCATCCACGGCACGGTGGCGTCCGGGTCCGCGTCGACCACCGCGGCGGTGAAGGCTCCGGACGCGGCTCGCGCCGCTGATACCTCGGCACGGAACCGGGCGCGGAAGCCGGTGTCGCCGGCGAGTTCGGGGCGGATCAGTTTCACCGCGACCGTGCGGCCGCCGGCCGACCGCCCGAGGTAGACCGAGCCCATGCCGCCCGATCCCAGGCGGCCCAGCAGCGTGTAGGGGCCGACCCGGGGCGGGTCCGAGGGGTCCAACGGCTCCATTTTCAGGCTCCGTTCGCGTGGAGAGCGGCGACCGTCGTGGCCGTCGGGTCCGAGAGGCAGAGTCGCCCGTCACCGGCTGTCCACGCCAGTTTCGTGGGATCGGTTCCCTTCATGCCGGTGTACTTCCAGCGGGGCTTGCCGTTCGCCGGGTCACACGCCCAGACGACGGCGTCGGCACCCATCCGGTACAGGTTTCCGTCGGCGCACAGGATGCGGGCGCCGAAGGCTCGGGAGTCCTTGGAGTCGGCGGGGAGCGGCGCCTTCCATCGCGTCCGGCCGGTGGCGCTGTCGAGGGCGCCCAGGGAGTAGCCGTGGTCCTTGTCCTGGTAGAGGGCGTAGAGGATCTTCCCGTCCTTGTCGGTGGCGATGCCGTCGCCCCGGAGGGACGCGGGGACGACGTCCGGCACCGTCCACAGGGCCTTCCCGGTCGCCGGGTCCAGTGCCGACATCCGGCTGCCGCCGTCGACGAGGACGAAGTGCCGCCCGGCGGCGGCGAGGGTGTGCGGCTCCACCTTCTTCGACCAGGCGGCCTCGCCCTTGGCGTCGAGCGCCCGTACCCGGGTGGTGCCGGCGAACAGGGCGTGGTCACCGCGCTGCGGCAGGGCCGAGAAGATGAGGTCCGCGTTCTCGCCGTATAACCAGGAGGTTTTGCGGGAGGCGAGGTCCAGCGCCCAGACGTGGTAGCCGGCGGGGTTCGGGCCGTGGTCCTTGCCGTCCCCCCAGCCGATCAGATACGCCGTGCCGTTCAGGATGCCGCAGAAGCGGAGCACGCCCCGGGTGTGCGGCCGGTCCAGCGTGGCGGTCCAGGCGGCCTTCCCGTTGGCCAGGTCGATCGCGAGTACGGCGCTCCGCATGGCCGTCGATTTCATCGACATCCCGGCCACGTACAGGTGGCCGTCGTCCACGGCGGCGATGACGTTCGGCAGCGATCCCTGGACCGAGAAGGCGATGCCGTGGTCGGCGCCGTTCACGGTCCACTTCGTATTGCCCTCGTCGTCGAGCCCCAGGACCCGCTCAAGAGACGGGCAGGCCACCACGCCGTGGGAGGAGAGCACCTGTGGGCAGGTCGCGGACTGTTTGTCCTTCCAGGCCAGGGTCGCTTCGGGGACGTCGTCGCCGGAGGGGCGGGGGCGGCCGCCCGGCTCGTCGTCGGCCTTGCCGGTACCGCTCAGGGCCAGCCCGAGCCAGGTGCCCGCCCCGGCCACCGCGAGGGTTCCGCCGGTCAGGCCGAGGAGCAGCTTGCGGCGGCTCGTCCAGGGGCGGTCCGCATCGGGAGTGTCGGGGCGGTCGGGGTGATCAGGGGTGTTGGCGGTGTCGGGGCGGTCCGCGCCGTAGTGGTCCGCGGCCGGGCCGAGCGGCTCCGGGCGGCCCGACGCCGGACCGCCGGCTTCCGGACCACCGGGCTCCGGACCGCCCGCCGGGCTGCCGACGGCGGGTGTGGCAGGGGTGAACGGCCGGGTCGGCGGGGGTTCGGGCAGCGTCGTCATGACGGCGCGGACGGCGATGATGTCGGCGGCGACCGCCTCCGGGAGCCAGCCGCCGGACGGGATGGGGTGGCCCTCCCGCTCGACGAACTCGGACAGCTGGCGCGGGGTCGGCCGGTCGTCGGGGTTCTTGGCCAGACAGGACGCGATGAGGTCCCGCAGCCCGGCCGGGACCGCGCCGAGACCGGGTTCGGTGTGCACGATGCGGAAGAGGACGCCGGCGGCCGCGCCCGCGCCGAACAGGCTGTCCCCGGCCGCGGCGAAGGCGATCGCCGAGCCCAGCGAGAACATGTCGCTGGCCGCGGTGAGCGCCTCCCCCACCGCCTGCTCCGGCGACATGTACGGGGCCGAGCCGATGATCGCGCCGGTGGAGGTCAGCGCGGTGCCGTCGACGGCCCGCGCGATGCCGAAGTCGATGACGCGCGGCCCGTCCAGCGCCAGCAGGACGTTCGCCGGTTTCAGGTCCCGGTGGATCAGCCCGGCGTCGTGCACGCTGGCCAGCGCCTCCGCCACCCCGGCGGTCAGCGCCCACAGCGCGCCCTCGGGCAACGGGCCCCGGGTGCTGACCGCCTGGTCCAGCGAGACGCCGACGACGAAGGCCGTCGCCATCCAGGGGATCCGGTCCCGCGTATCGGCGTCCACGACCGGCGCCGTGAAGGCCCCGGACACCAGGCGGGCCGCCTCGACCTCGCGCTGGAAGCGGTCCCGGAACGCGTCGTCCCGTGCCAGATCCGGCCTTACCACCTTCACCGCGACCGTGCGGCCCCGGGCCCGGCCGAGGTACACCGCCCCCATCCCGCCGGCACCCAGCCGGCCCAGGAGTGTGTAGGGCCCGATCTGCCGTGGGTCCGCGGCCTCGAGCTGCTTCATCGCATCCCCCTTCAATGAGCCCCCACAGGCTACTGCCGGAGCGGTGGCCGGCCACCCCGGTTCGGATCAACGGATCGGCCCAACCTGCCGTGGTGTGACGGCTGTTGGCGTCGGCGGCGGGTCGGAGCGGCGGCGCCTGGCCCCCGCCGACCGGGATTGACGGGCCGGCTCCGGGCGGCCCGGCCGCCCCGCCGCCACGCGCCGGGCGCGCCCTCCGGGCAGACTGGCGTTATGCCTGAATTGCCGGAAGTCGAGTCACTCGCCCAGTTCCTCGCCGGCCGTCTGGCCGGCCGGGCCGTCGGCCGGGTGTATCCCGTGGCCGTGCATGCGCTGAAGACCTATGACCCGCCGGTCACCGCGCTCGAAGGGGGTGCGTGCGAGGGGGTGACGCGGCGCGGGAAGTTCCTCGATCTCCGGGTCGGGGCGCTGCATCTGGTGCTGCACCTGGCCAGGGCGGGGTGGGTGCGGTGGAACGACACCCTGCCGGCGGTGCCGCCGCGGCCCGGGAAAGGACCGCTGGCGCTGCGGGTGCGGCTCGCCGACCCGGATGACGGGGCGGGGTTCGATGTGACGGAGGCGGGGAGCCAGAAGCACCTCGCGGTGTATGTCGTACGGGATCCGCAGGAGGTGCCCGGGGTGGCGCGGCTCGGGCCCGATCCGCTCGGCGAGGGCTTCACCCTGGCCGCCTTCCGTGCGCTGCTGGAGGGCGAGCGCCGGCAGATCAAGGGCGTGCTCCGGGATCAGAGCGTGCTGGCGGGGATCGGGAACGCCTACTCGGACGAAATTCTGCATACGGCCCGGATGTCGCCGTTCAAACTGGCCGCGACGCTCTCCGGTGAGGAGGTGGAGCGGCTGTACGCGGCGGTCGGGAGCACGCTCACGGAGGCGGTCGAGCGGTCCCGCGGGCTGGCCCTGAAGGACCTCAAGGCGGAGAAGAAGAGCGGGCTGCGGGTGCACGGGCGGAAGGGGGAGCCGTGCCCGGTCTGCGGGGACACGGTGCGTGAGGTGTCGTTCAGCGATTCGGCGCTCCAGTACTGCCCGACCTGCCAGACGGGCGGCAAGCCCCTGGCGGACCGGCGGCTGTCCCGGCTGCTGAAGTAGCGGGGACGGCCGCCGGCCCGCCCGGGACGGTCAGTCCGCGGACCGGCCGGACGCCAGCAGCTCCCGGAGCTCGGCCACCGCCTCGCGGAGCCGGTCGGCGAAGACCTGCATCGGGCCGGCCACCGCCAGAGGGGTGCTGAGGTAGAGGTGGAAGCGGTCCGGCAGCAGGACGTAGGCGACGCCGATACAGCGGCTGCTGGTGGAGCCGAAGCCGAAGTACTGGATGTTCTCGGACGGGGCGGAGCTGGTGCTCAGGTAGTCGTCCCGCATCGTCAGCCAGCCCGGCGTCCGGTAGAGGGCGGGCTGCCCGGTCACCCCGAGCTCCGCCCCGCGCCGCCGCTGGATCAGCTCCAGCTCCCACAGGTGCTGCTCGGGGGCCTGGCCGGCCTGGCACTCCTTGGCGCGCGCCACATGCTTCCCGGCGGCGGCATGGAACGCGGCCCGGCGGGTGTCCGGGGAGGCCGCCGGGTCCTCCATCGCGGCGACGAACGCCTGGATCTCCGGGGTGACGACGCGCATCGCCTCGGTCCGGCCGTGCCGCCACTGGCGGGTGGCGATCGACTCGTAGGTGGCGCCGAGGTGTCCCTTGGCCCGCTGGTGGGCCAGCTGGTAGGCGAGCTGCACGAAGGCGTCCGGCGAGGCGCCCAGCGCCTTGGCGGTGGTGCTGCCGAAGTCGTCGAAGGAGACGGTGCGGGTGGCGGTGTTCGCGCCGTACTCCGCGAAGGCGCCGGCGGCGGAGCGCACCTGCGCCCGGAGGGCGTCGTCCAGCTCGAAGAGGACCGGCCGCACGGACGGGAGTCCCTGGGAGCGGGCGCCGGACCGGCGGGAGTGTTCCTCGGCGGGGGCGCTGAGCAGGGCGTCGGTGAAGCTGAGGATGGTGGTCCCGTCCAGCTCGCAGTGCTCCACGTTGATGCCCGCCCGGCCGTCGGCGAAGACGATCAGGGACACGGCCTTGTCGAACCAGCGGTTGCCGCCGTCGCCGTAGAGCAGCTGGTCGCAGGCTTCCTGGACGTCCGCGGGGGCGTCGTCCTCCAGGCAGACACAGAACAGCGCGGTCTCGATGTCGCCCAGGGCGTCCGCGTTGCGGGGGTGGTGGGCGCGCAGGGACTCCCGGGCGGCGGCCCACTCGGCGCGCGCCATGGTGGTGAGGTGGCCGACGGAGGTGCCGGGCGCGGCCGGTTCGGCGCCGGCCTTCTGCACGGCGCGCAGGCCCGCTTCGAGGTCGTCCAGGCTGTGCGGGACGCCGTCCGCGCCGAGCACCTCCATCCGGAACAGGTTGCCGCGGTGGAAGACCACGATGTGCCGGGCCTGGGACGGGCCCGGCCAGGCGTCGGTGTAGGGGCTGCGGACGGTGTCCTGTTCCGCGCCGGGGATCCGGGTGGCGGAGAACAGGAACCGGTTCTGCACCATCGACTGGGGCACGCCCCGCTGCACCACCGGAGGGATGGCCTCCTGGTCGAGCCGGCGCTTGTAGTCGACGGCGCCGGCGATGAGCCCGGCCGCCCGCTCCACCTGGGACTGCGGCTGCCCGGGGCCGGGGGCGCGGAACAGGAAGAAGAAGTTGGCGTTGAGCGCGATCCGGTCCCGGCGGCCCAGATAGCGGTACGGCCAGAAGGTGTCGAGCCAGCTGTGCACGCCCTCCGTGGCGTCGTACTCCTCCAGTGCCGCCTGAAGCACCCGGCCGGGGCCGCCGGGACGGAGGAAGGCGGCCACCTCCGTCTCGGTCGCCGCCAGCTGGTCGGCGGTCAGCAGCGGCGCGCACCAGGCGAGGAACCTCTCGCAGCTCGCTTCCAGCGTGGGCAGCGGCACCCGCGGGAGGCTTTCCTCCTGGGCGAAGGTCGTCATGGCGGCCCTTTCCTGACGGTTATTCAATTCTGCTCTCTCGATTCGGGTCGTGGGGACCTGTGCTGTCACTCATCCATGGTCGCGCCGTCACCCGCCGTGCCCGTCACCCCATGGCGTGGGGTGCGGGGGAAGTACGCGTACGGCGCGGCGTCCGGGCCGTCCGCTAGTCCAGCAGCCGGTCGCCCCGGACGGCCCGGCCCTCGGCCTCGGTGTGGGCGGGCAGGACCCGGCCGAAGAGCTGCCGGGTGCGGGCCACGCTCCCGATGACGCCGGGCCGCTCGCTGTAGGCGAAGATCGCGGAGTGGCGCGCGGTCTCGCCGCGCACCGGACTCACCCGGTGGAGCGAGTAGCGGCCCCGGAACAGCTGGAGGTCGCCGGGGTGCAGCGCCAGGCGCCGGACCAGCCGCTCGCCCCGGCCGTCCAGGACGTCCCGGACGTCGTCGAAGCGCTCGTCGTGCGCGGACCGGATGTTCGGGCAGTACTCGAAGACGCCGCCGTCCTGCGGCTGCCGGGTGAGCATGCTGACGGTGAACTCGTTGGTGTCGAAGTGCCAGGGGTGCTCCATGCCCGGGGCGACGACATTGAGCACCAGCCCGGAGAGCGGGTCGGCCAGCTCGTGCAGCCGCGGCAGTCCGAAGCAGCGGGCCAGGAAGTCCTGGAAGACCGGGTCGGCGTAGAGCCGGCTGATCAGGGACTCCGCCGGCACCCGGTCCCGCGGGACGAAGGCGTTGCCCCGCTGGAAGGTCCGCCGGCCGGGGTGGCCGGCCGGCAGCTCGGCGTCCACGGCGATGTTGTAGACGTTGACCGTCTCGACGTCGTAGTGCGCCTGGGGGGCGATGGCGGCGCACTCCTGCTCCAGCGCCGTACGGAGCGCCGGGCGGACGAAGTCCGGCAGCACGGTGCAGCCGAGCGTCCGGAGTTCGTGCCGGGCCCGGGAGATCACGGCCCGTCCCCCGGCGCTGTCGGGTTCCGGCAGGGGGTACCGGGCGGTGTCGACCACCTGGTCGAGCGTGAGGGCTTGCGCAGTGCTCATTCGATCCTCTCCACATGTGGGCAGACCGTCGTGAGCCGGAGTCCGCCCACGGCCGCGCGGCCCCGCCGTGAACGCCCCCTCCGGGCCGTCCCCGCGGTCCGCGTGCCGTCGGGTCCGCGCCCCGGCTCTCCGGCAACTCCTCTTGCAGCAACTCCACCGAGGAGCAGCACAGTTGAAGCTCCCACAGCGCCGCCGGGTTGTCTGTGACACGTCGCACTGCGCGACCCGGCAACTGCGCGCCGTGCGGTGCGGGCCGGGCGCCCCGGCGTGCGGCGGAGTCGTCTGCGTCACGTTTTTTGCAACTTGTTGCATAACTCTTCGGGCTGGTCTACAACTACTGCCACGACCACCGCGCCTGGAGGCCCCCATGAGCCAGTACCCCCACCTGATGAGCCCCCTCGACCTCGGGTTCACCACCCTGCCCAACCGGGTGCTGATGGGGTCGATGCACATCGGGCTGGAGGAGGCCGAGAACGGCTTCGCGCGGATGGCCGCCTTCTACGCCGCCCGTGCGCGCGGTGGCGTCGGCCTGATGGTGACCGGCGGTATCGCCCCGAACGACGCGGGCCGGCCGTACGGGGGCGGGGCCAAGCTCACCACCGAGGAGGAGGCCGCGCAGCACCGGACCGTGACCGAGGCGGTGCACGCCGCGGGCGGGCGGATCGCGATGCAGATCCTGCACTTCGGGCGGTACGCGTACCACCCCGATCTGGTCGCGCCGAGCGCGCTCCAGGCACCCATCAGCCCCTTCGTGCCGAACGCGCTCACCGACGACGAGGTCGAGCAGACCATCGAGGACTATGTGCGGGCGGCGGAGCTCGCCAAGTCCGCCGGGTACGACGGCGTCGAGATCATGGGCTCCGAGGGCTATCTGATCAATGAGTTCATCGTCGGCGCGACCAACCAGCGCACGGACCGGTGGGGCGGCTCGTACGAGAACCGGATGCGCTTCCCGCTGGAGATCGTCCGCCGCACCCGGGAGCGGGTCGGCACCGACTTCATCCTGATCTACCGGCTCTCCATGCTGGACCTCGTCCCGGGCGGTTCCACGCTGGAGGAGGTGGTCACCCTCGCCAAGGAGATCGAGGCGGCGGGGGCCACGATCATCAACACCGGTATCGGCTGGCACGAGGCCCGGATCCCCACCATCGTGACCTCGGTGCCGCGCGGCGCCTACACCTGGGTGACGAAGCGGCTGATGGGCTCGGTGAGCATCCCGCTGGTGACCAGCAACCGCATCAACACCCCCGAGGTCGCCGAGGAGTTGCTCGCCGACGGACGCGCCGACATGGTGTCGCTGGCCCGGCCCTTCCTCGCCGACCCGGACTTCGTCGCCAAGGCGCGGGACGGCCGGGCCGAGGCGATCAACACCTGCATCGGGTGCAACCAGGCGTGCCTCGACCACACCTTCAGCGGGAAGATCACGTCCTGTCTGGTGAACCCGCGGGCCTGCCACGAGACCGAGCTGGTGCTCTCCCCCACCCGGCGGCGCAAGCGGCTCGCCGTGGTCGGCGCCGGACCGGCCGGACTCGCCTGCGCCGTCTCCGCGGCCGAGCGCGGCCATGCGGTCACCCTCTTCGACGCCGCGGCCGAGATCGGCGGGCAGCTGAACATCGCCAAGCGGATACCGGGCAAGGAGGAGTTCGACGAGACCCTGCGCTACTTCCGCCACCAGCTCGACGCCCACGGCGTGGACGTACGGCTGAACTCCCCGGTCACGGCCGCGGACCTCGGCGCGTACGACGAGGTCGTGGTCGCCACCGGCGTCACCCCGCGCACCCCGGAGATCGAGGGCATCGACCACCCGAGCGTCGTCAGCTACCTCGATGTGCTGCGGGACGGGGCGCCGGTCGGCGAACGCGTGGCGATCATCGGGGCGGGCGGCATCGGCTTCGATGTCGCGGAGTTCCTCACCGATGCCGGCGACGCGACGAGCCAGGACCCGGAGGTCTACTTCCGCGCCTGGGGCGTCGACACCGGCTACGGCGACCGGGGCGGGCTGCGCGCACCCGAGCGCCCCAAGGCCCCGCGGCAGGTGCATCTGCTCCAGCGCAAGACGTCGAAGGTCGGCGCCGGACTCGGCAAGACCACCGGCTGGATCCACCGTGCGGAGCTGCGGCACCGGGGCGTGACCAGCGTCGCCGGGGCGGCGTACGAGCGGATCGACGACGAGGGCCTGCACCTCACGGTCGACGGCACGGCCACCACGCTCCCGGTGGACACCATCGTGCTGTGCACCGGGCAGGAGCCGCGCCGGGACCTGTACGAGGAGCTGCGGGCCGAGGGGCGCTCGGTGCATCTCATCGGCGGTGCGGACGTCGCCGCGGAGCTGGACGCCAAGCGCGCCATCAAGCAGGGCACGGAGCTCGCGGCGGCCCTGTGAGCCGTGGCGGCGGCCGGGGCGCGGCGGGCTGCGCGGGCCCGCCGTCCCTGGCCGCCGCGACCTAGGATTCCCCCATGTCACTCCCGCACGCGATCCTCACCGCCCTGCTAGAGAAGCCGTCGTCGGGGCTGGCGCTGACCCGTAGGTTCGACCGGTCGATCGGCTACTTCTGGTCGGCCACCCATCAGCAGATCTATCGCGAGCTGGGCAAGCTGGAGCAGGCCGGGTTCATCCGGGCGCTGCCGAGCGAGCAGCCGTCGCGGGGGCAGAAGAAGGAGTTCGAGGTGCTGCCCGCGGGCCGGGCCGAGCTGACCCGCTGGGCCTCCGGCGAGCAGGAGTCCAAGCCCATCCGGGACGCGCTGCTGCTGCGGCTGCGGGCCTCGGCGGTGGTGGGCCGGGCCGGGCTGGACGAGGAGCTGCGGCGCCATCTGACGCTGCACCGGCGGCAGTTGGCGGAGTACCAGGAGATCGAGGACCGCGACTTCGGGGCGGCGGCGGACCCGGAGGACCGGTTGCGGCGGCTGGTGCTGCGGGCCGGGATCGGGCTGGAGACCTTCTGGGTGGAGTGGCTGGCGGAGGCGCTGGCCGAGGTGACGGACATGGACGCGGCGGCCGCTCCGGGGGACGGCGCGGGCGGGTGAGCCGCGCGCCGCGGACACGGCATGGGGCGGCCGCCCCGGGGGAAGTCCCGGGGCCGGCCGCCCTGTTGATGCGCCGGGGCCGTCAGCAGTTGTCGTAGAGGAGGGCGCGCACCAGACGGCAGGTCGTGTCGGACGGGGCGTGCACTCCTATTTCGGCCGCGGTGCTGCGGATCTTGCGGTTGTGGGCCTGCTCGGGGCGGTAGACGCCGGTGTCGAGCAGGGCGATGGCCAGCCGCATGGCCTTCAGGCGGCGGTTGTGCGATTCGTACCGCTCGCGCGGCCATCCGGCGGGCAGCGGCTTCTTGGGCAGTGGGTGGGCCGGGAGAGGCTTCGTCATGAGTGTGGCAGCGGCCATCGGCGACCTCCTGGAGCGTGGATGAACCCTCACTGACTGGTTCCCATTCTACTGGCCACCACTGACAAAAGCCCCTGGCCAGAGGGGATTTGACGGCACGGGAAGGGCTCCGCGGACGGCCCTGCGGGCGGCCCCGGGTCAGGCCGCGGCGGCCCGTGCGCGCAGCCGCGATTTGTCCGGCTTGCCGACGGGCGTGAGGGGGATGGCGTCGACGAGATGGACCGCGGCCGGGGCGTACAGGGCCCCCTGGTGCTCGGTGACGAAGGCCCGCAGGGCGGCGGGGTCCACACGGTGGCCCGGAGCCGGGACGACCGCGGCGTGCACCTCCTCGGTCTCGTCCGGCCCGCGCACCCCGTAGACCGCGCAGTGGGCGACCGCCGGGTGGGTGTGCAGCAGATCCTCGACCTCCGCCGGGTGGACATGGCCGCCGACGACGATGATCAGGTCCTTGACCCGGTCGACGAGGTAGAGCCGGCCGTCGTCGTCCAGGATGCCGACGTCGCCGGTGCGCAGCCAGCCGTCCCCGGGCAGCACCTGCGCGGTCAGCTCCGGCTGCTTCCAGTAGCCGGTCATCACTCCGGCGGAGCGTACGTGGACCTCGCCCCGCTCTCCCGCCGGCAGCTCCCGCCCGTCCGCGTCGCGGATGGCGAGTGACACGCCGGGCAGTGCGCGGCCGGCGGTGATCCGGCCGCCGGGCCCGGTGGCGCGGTGGTCCTCCGGCCGGGCCTCGGTGATCGTCATCGCCTCGGACATGCCGTACACCCCGTAGAGCACCGGCCCGAAGACCTCGGCGGCCCGCGCCAGCCGGGAGGGCGAGGCCGCGCAGCCGCCGTAGGTGATGCGGGTGAGGGAGCTGAGGTCGGTGGCGGGCAGCGCGGGGTCGTCGAGCAGGCGGTAGAGGAGCGGGGGCAGCAGCCAGAGGTGGGTGATGCGGTCGCGGGCGACGGCGGCGAGGACGGCCGCGGGGTCGAAGGCGCGGTGCAGGACGACGGTGCCGCCGGCCGCGAGGGTGGCATCGGTGAGGACGCCCGCGAGATGGGCGAGCGGGGTACAGGCGAGGAAGCGGGGCGGGTCGCCGGCGCCTTCCATGCGGTGGTGCCGGAGCATCCCGGCATACGGGGCGTGCGGCATCCGCACGCCCTTGGGGACGCCGGTCGTGCCGCCGGTGTGCCGGATGCACCAGTCGTCGTCGGGCCGGACGGCGCCGGCGGGCACCTCGGGCGTGGCGGGGAGGGCGGCGCAGGCGGCCAGCAGGTCGGGGCCCGGAGCCGCGGCCGCGGGCACCGGCCCCAGGGTCAGCACGTCGGGCGCGGGGCCGCGGGTGTACTGGAGCAGCGCGCGTGCGGTGTCGTGCAGGGCCGGGTCGACGAGGAGCAGGACGGTCTCCGCGCTCTCGGCGATCCGGGCCAGGGTCTCGGCGGCCATCCCGTCGTAGAGGAAGACCACGCGGGCGCCGAGGAGGTTGGCGGCGTAGCGGGCGGCGAGCACCTCGGGGCGGTTGCCGCTGAGGAGGCTGACGGTCCGTCCGTGGCCGATGCCCCGGCCGGCCAGCACCGCCGCCATGCGGTGCACGGTGTCGTACAGGGCACCGGCGGTGACCTCGTCGCCGTCGTCCGTGGTCAGGACGGGCCGGGGCCGGTCGCGGGCGAGGGCGGCGAGCAGCACCTCGGTATAGCTGGTGAAGCCGGTGGCGGGCGTCATGGCGTGGGGGCTCCCTGGGCCGGGCGGACAGCTGACGGCTCTGACGCTACGGACCGCCGCTGATGCCCTCCACGACCAATTCCGCCATGTGGTCATGCCTCCAGAGGCATCAGCGGGCTCAGCGTCTCCTCGGCCGCCGCCAGGATTTCGGTGACCCGGAGGCCGAAGTGGACATCGCAGGCGTTCGGCAGACCGGTCGCGGCGGCGGCGAGCAGGGCGTCGACGGCGCGGTGGTAGGCCGGTTCCGGGCCGTCCAGGCGACGCGGCAGGGTGGTGATCCCGGCGGTGCCGCGGAGGGTGATCTCGACGCCGGCGGCCGCCGCGGGGGCGGCCAGGCCGACCGTCGCCGTACTGGCCGCCCCGCTGCTGTGACGCATCGTCAGCAGCACCGTGTCGGCCGGCCCCCGGGTGGCGGTGACCGCCTCCGCGTCCCCGAGGACCGGCAGCAGCACCGACAGCGCGTGCGGTCCGACGTCCCACAGCCCGCCCTTCGCACGGCGCCAGGGCGAGGCGGCGTACGGGCTGGAGCTGTCCTCGGCGAAGACCGAGCCGAGCCAGTCGGCGTGCGCGGTGAACCAGCCGCCGGCCGCGGCCTGGGCGGCGATCCACTCCCCCTCCTGCTCCCCGAAGCGCGCGGTGAAGAAGACCACCGAGGCGACGCCCGCGCGGTCGGCGGCCGCGGCCAGTGCGCGGGCCTCGGGCACGGAGGTGGCGACCGGCTTGTCCAGGAGGAGGTGGCGGCCGGCCTCGGCGGCGCGGACCGCCAGCGGGGCCTGGACGGACGGCGGCAGCGCGATCGCGACGGCGTCGCAGGCCGCGAACAGCTCGTCGGGCTCGTCGTACGGGCGGGTGTGGTGGACCTGGGCCAGCGCCGCGGCGGCCTCCGGCCGGCGCCCCCAGATGCCGGTGAGCTCGACGCCGGGGTGCGCGGCCAGGGCGGGGGCGTGGACCCTCCGCGCCCAGGGGCCGGTGCCGAGGAGTCCGATACGCAGGGTCGTCATAGGGCCAGTCTCTCGCGGGGTGCGGGGCGGGACGCCGATTTCGCGGCCCGCGCCGTGGGGCCCGGGGCGGATCCGGTGCCCCGGGTCGGCCCGGGGCCCGAGGGGCTGCCGAGGTGACGTCCGCCCGAGGTCTCCGTCACATCGGAATAGCGAGAAGACAGGCACAGCAAGGCAGCAATCCCAGGCTTCCAGCGAAGAAAACCTTGGAAAAGCCTGGATGTCCGGCTAGGTAACCTGCGGTTCACAAACGAGCAACGGACGAGAAATGGCGCGTTGCGAGAGTGCTCCGGTACGCCCGCACCGTACCCGCACCGACCGTGAAGAGGACCCCGTGACCATCAAGGCCGAGTACATCTGGATCGACGGCACCCAGCCGACCGCCCAGCTCCGCTCCAAGACCAAGATCCTGACCGACGGGAGCAAGCTGCCGCGGTGGGGCTTCGACGGGTCCAGCACCAACCAGGCCGAGGGCCACGCGTCGGACCTCGTCCTGGAGCCGGTCTTCAGCTGCCCGGACCCGATCCGCGGCGGCGACCACCTGCTGGTGCTGTGCGAGGTGCTGCACACCGACCTCACCCCGCACCCCTCCAACACCCGTGCGCTGCTGCGCCCGGTCGCGGAGAAGTTCGCCGACCAGGAAGCCATCTTCGGCATCGAGCAGGAGTACACCTTCCTCAAGGGCGACCGTCCGCTCGGCTTCCCCGAGGGCGGCGGCTACCCGGCCCCCCAGGGCGACTATTACTGCGGGGTGGGCGCGGACGCGATCTTCGGCCGGGAGATCGTCGAGAAGCACCTCGACCTGTGCCTGGCGGCGGGGCTGGGCCTGTCCGGCATCAACGCCGAGGTCATGCCCGGCCAGTGGGAGTTCCAGGTGGGCGCGCTGCCCGCGCTGGAGGTCTCGGACCACATGTGGGTGGCGCGCTGGCTGCTGCACCGGGTCGCGGAGGAGTACGGCGTGACCGCCTCGCTGGAGGCCAAGCCGGCCAAGGGCGACTGGAACGGCGCGGGCGCCCACACCAACTTCTCCACCCGGGCGATGCGCGAGGGCTACGACGCGATCATCACCGCCTGTGAGGCGCTGGGCCAGGACGACAAGCCGCTGGAGCACGTCCGCCAGTACGGCACCGGCATCGAGGACCGTCTGACGGGTGCGCACGAGACCGCCCCGTGGGACGCGTACTCCTACGGCGCCTCGGACCGTGGTGCCTCGGTGCGCATCCCCTGGCAGGTCGAGGTCGAGAAGAAGGGCTACATCGAGGACCGGCGGCCGAACGCCAACGTCGACCCGTATGTGGTCACCCGGCTGATGGTGGACACCTGCTGCACCGAGCTGGCCCGGCGCGAGCAGGTCTGACGCCGCCGAGGGGCGGGTGAGCGGGGCCGGACCGGACGGGGTCCGGCCCCTGCGCATGTCCGGGGCGGCGGGGACCCGTTGCCGCCGGGCGCGACGGGTCCGGGCCGTTCGCCGGTGGCTGCTGGCACGCTGAGGGCATGCTGACGATCAACGCCGGGACCTGGCCGGGCCGGACCGGCCACCGCCGGCCCGAGATGCTGACCCGCCTCCGGCACACCGCCCTGCCCTGGGCCACACCGCTGTACGTCGGCGGCGTACAGCTCGGCGCCCACGCCATCGCGCGGCTGCCCGCCCGGCGGCGCACGGAGCTGCTGCGCGCGCACTCCACCAATGTCGCCAACCTGCGGGCCGGGCGGTGGCGGACGCTGGTCACCAGCGCGGCGTTCGTCGAACATCCGCTGCCGCTGCCGTACGGCGCCGCGCTGCTCGCCGCCCTCGGTACGGCCGAGGCGCGCTGGGGCACCGGGCGCGCGGCGGGGGTCTTCATGGCCGGACACATCGGGGCCAGCCTGCTGGTCTACGCGGGCCTGCGGGCGCGCGAGCACGTCCGTCCCGCCCACGGGCCCACGGGGGACACCCCGCCGGACGCCACCGCACAGGCCGTCGACGTCGGGGCCAGCTACGGCTTCAACGCCACGGTGGGCGCACTCGCCGCCACCGTCCCGCACCGCGGCATCCGGGCGGCGGCCACCGGCGGGCTGCTGGCGCTGGCGACCGCTCCGGTGCTGCGCCGGGGGCGCACGTTCACCGACGCCGGGCATCTGGCGGCCATGGCGCTCGGGGTGGCGATGGGGGCGGGGCTGCGACGCGCGACGGGCGGGCGCGGCGGCGGAGCGGGGACGAAGCAGGCGTAGGGGGCAGGGGCGTCGCGCGGCGGATTCCGGCCAGGGCTCTCCCCCGTCGCGCGGCCGCCAACTCCGTTGCGGACAAGCCGAGTCGGGGCCGGGGCGCCGCCGCCGGTCCCGGCGTCCGGGCGGGTCCGGCGCGGCGGAATCCCGCCACCGGGCGCTCCGCACCGGGGACAGAATCACCGACCGTCTGGTTCAATAGGGCCATGGCCAGCCTCACCGACACCGCGACAGGTCGCAGCGACCTCGAGCCTTTCTGGCCGTCCCGGCAGGCGCACGCCTTCGACCGTCTGTGTTGCCGCGCGCATTGAGCGCGGGCCCGCACACGCCTCTCCGACGCCGCTGACCGGCGTCCGCCGCCCTGCCCGCGCGCACGACGTCCCCGACGCCCCGCTGCGCGAAAGAGCTGACTCCTGATGACGAACGTCCGTACCCTGACCGCCGGTTCCGCGACCGCTCCGCTTCCCGCCGCCTCCGCGGCGCACGCCCACCGTCACCGGCTGCGCGCCGTGACGCCCGACGAGGCCCATCCGTCACCCGCCACCGCCCCGGCCGGCGGGGCTCCGCACCCCGGCGCCGTGTCGGTCGCCGAGCTGCTGGACTCCGGCGCGACCTGGCTGCCGGCACCCCAGCACAGCCTGCCCGCACTGCCCGGCCGCCCGCCGATGGTCGGCTATCTCGTCCTCGTACCGGCCGAACAGGCCGCCGCCACCGCCGCACCGCCGGCCGCCGCGCCCGAGGCGCCCGCGCCGACCGGTGACGCGATCGTGCGGATCGACCCCGAACGGCGCACCGCGCAGGTCCAGGGCCGCCCGCTGGACCTGACCTACCTCGAATTCGAGCTGCTGGCCCATCTGGTCGCGCATCCGCACCGGGTGCACACCCGCGACCAGCTGGTGACCACGGTGTGGGGCTACGGGCACGTCGGCGACGGCCGTACCGTCGATGTCCATGTCGCCCGGCTGCGCCGCAAGCTGGGCGCCGCGCACCGGTCGTCGATCGTGACGGTGCGGCGGGTCGGCTACAAGTACGTGCCGAGCGTCTGAGGCCGGGTCAGACACCCTCCTGCCGCTGCCGCAGGCCCGGCCGGGCGGGGATCCGCTCCCCCTCCCGGCCGGGTGCCGCACCCGCACGGGGACCGCACCGCCGCGGCTCCTCCCGGTCCTCCGGGCCGCCCCACCGGTGCCAACAGGCCACACAGACCGCCGCCACCAGCCCGCTGCCGGAGACCAGCAGCACGCCCTTGGCCGGGGAGTCGGTGAGCGCCGCACCGCCCAGCCCGCCGAGCGCCGCGCTGGACACCGCCCAGAGGCCCGCGCCGACGGCGTCCAGCGCCACGAAGCGGCGCAGCGGGAAGCGGACGCTCCCGGTGGTCAGGGCGGCGACCACCCGGCCACCGGGCAGGAAGCGGCCGGCGATGATGAGCAGCGCGGCGTGCCGTTCGACCCGGGCGCGGGCCCGCAGCTGCCGGGCCCGGCCCCGCTCACCGCGCAGCATGCGGGCGCTCGCGCGCGGGCCCGCGTACCGTCCCACGGCGTAGCCCAGACAGTCCCCCGCCAGCGCCCCGGCCGCCGCGACGCCCGCCAGCAGGGCGAGCAGCGCCGGGTCGGGGCCGATGAGCACGGCGACCAGGACGACCGTGGTCTCGCTCGGCATGAACGGCAGCAGCGCGTCCAGGCCGGACACCAGCAGGACGACCAGCCACAGCCAGGGCGAGCCCAGCATGCCCTGAAGGGACGCGGTGAGCTGGTCCAGCTGCTCAAACATGGGCCGGGGTGTCCCGCGGCGGGGCGTGCGGCACCGGAACGGCGGGCCGGAGCCGCCCGGCCGGCCGGGCCGCGCCGCCGCCCGTCGCCGCCGTCACCGGGCGCCCGCCCAGCGCGGCCCGGGCCGCCCGCGCCGCCAGCTCCCGCCGGTCCAGGCCCGCGTCGAGCGGCCACAGCACCGGATGCGCGGTGACACGTATGGTCAGGGCCCGGGCGGCGAGCACCCGGCGCAGCGAGCCCGCGAAGGTGTCCTCCCCGCAGAACGCGGCGACCGTGCTGGGCAGGCCCTGCTGGTGGTAGTCCAGCGTCACCGGACGGACCGGCGCGCCCGCGTCGATGGCGGCCTGGAAGGTGGCCCGGCGGAAGGTGCCCGCCTCGGCGGTGCACCAGGTGGTGGCCTGCGGGAAGACCGCCACCGACCGTCCGGCGGCGAGCAGTTCGGACACCTCTTGCACGGTGTGCGGCAGCCGGCGGGGGTGGGTGCGGTCGATGAAGTGGGTGCCGGCCCGGCGGGCCAGACCGCCGACGACCGGCCAGCCGCCGACCTCGCGCTTGGCGAGCAGGGTGACCGGTTCGACGGCGAGCAGGGCGAGGATGTCGAGCCAGGAGATGTGGTTGACGACGACGAGGGTGCCGGTGCCGCGCCCGGCGGTGAGCGAGGCCACGCCGTCGGTACGGATGTCCAGCGCGTCGAGCAGCCCGCGGGCGTGGGTCCGCAGCCGGCCCGGCTCGGCCATCCGCTCGCCGTCCGTCAGCGCCCGCCGCACGGTGCGGGCGAACGCGGCGCCGCGCCGGGCGATCCGGGTCGCCGGCACCCGCGGCAGGGCGTGCGCGGCGCAGTCCGGGGTGCAGTCGGAGTGCACGTCCCAGGGGCCGTTCACCGCTCCCCCAGGAAGTAGCGGCGGTAGCGCTCGCCCAGCCGCTCCATGTCCAGGACGACGAAGAAGTCGGCGACCTCGAACTCGGGGTCGTGGGCGGGCGCGCCGCAGATGACGGCACCGATGCGCAGATAGCCGCGGAGCAGCGGCGGCAGCTGGGCGAGGGCGGGGCGCTCGGGGACGGGGAGGGTGGTGTGCCAGGGGTGGTGCGGGGTGACCTGGAGCTCGGGCGGTGCGGCGTAGCGGGTGCGGCCCAGCTCCCAGGCGTGGGCCGCGGCGGTGCCGCCGTCGGCGAGCGGGACGGAGGCGCAGCCGGCGAGGTAACGGTGGCCGGAGAGCAGGGTGTAGCGGGCGAGGGCGGCCCACATCTGGGTCATGACCGCGCCGTTGCGGTGGTCGGGGTGCACACAGGAGCGGCCGGCCTCGATGAGCGAGGAGCGCAGCCCGGCCAGCGCGCCGAGGTCGAACTCGCCGTCGGAGTACAGCCGCGGGCTGCGGCCGGGCGGCAGCAGCCGGTAGGTGCCGACGACCTCGCCGGTGGCGTCGTGGGTGACGATGAGGTGGTCGGTGAGGTCGTCGACGGCGTCGATGTCATGGCCGGCCAGCGGGGAGTGCAGGGTCGCGCCCATCTCCTCGGCGAAGACCTGGTGGCGCAGGCGTTGGGCGGCCCGGATCTGTGCGCGGGTGTCGGCGATCTCCGCGGTGTAGCCGGGCTCGGCGGGGGCGGCCGCCGGTGCGGGGGCGGGAGCGGTGCGGGGGACGGCGGCGGACGCGGCCGGTGCCATGCTCATGAGAGCTCTCCTTGGGGAGGGGGGAGGCTGGTGAGTCGGCGGGCGGTGGGGACAGCGGGGCCGGTGGGGCCGTGCGGGACGGACGGTGCGCCGCTCCACGGTGGTGCCGGGTACACCCCGGCCGGGGACGTAACCCCATGACCTGGCCCTTCTCTACGCGGCAGACTGTTCCCGTGTCCGACGGCCGGGCGCGTGAAGCCCAGGGAGCGAACGGATGAGGGTCCGCAGAACACTGGTCGCCGCGGTCCGCGGCCTGGGGCTCGCGCCGGCCGTGGAGCTGGGGTCGGTCACGCTGTTCGTGCTGACCGTGGTGTCGCTGGCGCTGATCGTCGTGGGGGTGGGGGTGCTCACCACGCCGGTGGTGCTGTTCTGGGCCCGGCGGTACGCCCAGCTGCGCCGGGTGTGGGGGTACGACCTGGCCGGGGTGCGGATTCCCGCGGCCTACCGCCCGTTCCCCGCCGGTCTGGGCCACGGGCCGGTGAGCCAGGCGCGGCGGTGTGCGGTCCTGCTGCGGGATCCGGCGACCTGGCGGGAGCTGCTGTGGCTGCCGGTGGACGCGTCGGCGGGCCTGGCGCTGGTGCTGCTGCCGCCGTCGCTGGTCGGCTACGGCGTGGGGTTCGTGCTGCTGCCGGTCCTGGAGGGGCTGACGGGTATCGGGGGTTACCTCCTCGGCCTGGGCTCACTGCCCGCGGAGCATCCGTGGCTGCTGTTCACCCTGCCGGTGCTCGGCGCCGGTTTTCTGCTGCTCGCCCGGTACGCCAACCCTGCCCTGATCCGGGCGCATTTCCTGCTCGCCGCGGTGTTTCTGACGCCGCCCCGGGCCGAGCTGGCCGAGCGGGTGGCGCGGCTGACCGAGACCCGGCACGACGCGGTGGACGCCTCGGCCGCCGAACTGCGCCGGATCGAGCGGGATCTGCACGACGGCGCACAGGCGCGGCTGGTGGCCATGGGCATGAGCCTCGGCACCATCGAGGCCCTGGTGGAGAAGGATCCGGCGCGGGCCAAGGAGCTGCTCGCGCGGGCCCGGGAGTCCTCCGCCGAGGCGCTGACCGAGCTGCGTGACCTGGTGCGCGGCATCCATCCGCCGGTGCTGGCCGAACGCGGGCTGGGCGATGCCGTACGGGCCCTGGCGCTGCGGATGGAGATCCCCGTCGAGGTGGCGGTGGCGCTGCCGGGGCGGCTGGCGGCGCCGGTGGAGTCGGCGGCGTACTTCGCGGTCAGTGAGGTGCTGACGAACGCCGCGAAGCACTCGGGCGCCGACCGGATAGCCGTCGGCCTCCGCCATGCCGGCGGCCGTCTCCGGATCACGGTCTCGGACAACGGCCGGGGCTTCGCCACGACGGGCCCGCCGCCGGCCGGCGAAGGCACCGGGCTGCGCGGTATCGAACGCCGGCTCGGTACCTTCGACGGCACCCTCGCCGTCAGCTCTCCCGCAGGCGGCCCGACGCTGGTCACCATGGAGATTCCGTGCGCGTAGTGCTCGCCGAAGACCTCTTCCTGCTGCGGGACGGGCTGGTCCGGATGCTGGAGGCGTACGACTTCGAGGTCGTCGCGGCGGTGGAGAGCGGCCCCGAGCTGACGCGGGCGCTCGCCGACCAGCGGCCGGATGTCGCGGTGGTCGACGTACGGCTGCCGCCGTCGTTCACCGACGAGGGGTTGCAGTGCGCGCTGGCCGCCCGCAGGGACCGGCCGGGACTGCCGGTGCTGGTGCTCTCCCAGCACGTGGAGCAGCTCTACGCCCGGGAGTTGCTGGCGGACGGCAGTGGCGGGGTGGGGTATCTGCTCAAGGACCGGGTCTTCGACGCCGAGCAGTTCGTCGACGCGGTGCGCCGGGTGGCGGCGGGCGGTACGGCCATGGACCCGCAGGTCATCTCGCAGCTGCTGTCGCGGCGGGCCCGGGACCGGCCGATGGCGCGGCTGACCCCGCGCGAGGTCGAGGTGATGGAGCTGGTGGCGCAGGGCCGCTCCAATACGGCGATCGCGAGCCGGCTGGTCATCACGGAGCGGGCGGTCGCCAAGCACACCTCCAACATCTTCGGCAAGCTCCAGCTGCCGCCGTCGGACGACGACAACCGGCGGGTGCTGGCGGTGCTGGCCTACTTGGACCGCGGCTGACCGACCGTTAGCGTGCCCTCCGCACGGGACTGTTGTGAGCACCGAGCACTGGGGGCACACGTGAGCCGACCGTCACGACGCGCACTGTTGGGAACCGCCGGAGCGATCGGCGCCGGGGCGGCGTTGGGCGGGGCCGCCGCCCCCGCTGCCGCCTCCGCTGCCGCCTCCGCCGGGGCGCCGCCCACCCGGCGCCAGGAGGAAGCACCCGTGGACGACACCGCACCGGCACGGGCCGCGCTGAGGCGGCTGCTGCCCGGCCACGCCGACCAGTTCACGCTGGTGCCGCTCGCCCGGGACGGCGCCGGCGACCGCTTCCGGATCGAGGGCCGTACGGGCCGCATCACGGTCGCCGGAACCACTCCCGCAACGGCGCTGACCGGCGTCAACTGGTACCTCAAGTACACCTGCCGGGCCCATCTGTCGTGGGCCGGCGACCAGATGGCACTGCCCGGCCGGCTGCCCGCCCCGGACGGCCCCGTCGAGCGGGCGACCTCGCTGCCGCACCGGTTCGCCCTCAATGACACCCACGACGGCTACACCGCCCCGTACGCGGACTGGCCGCGCTGGGAGCGGCTGATCGACGCCCTGGCGCTGCGCGGGGTGAACGAGGTGCTGGTCACCCCGGGCACCGAGGCCGTCTACCACCGGCTGCTGACCGGCTTCGGCTACTCCGACGCCGAGGCCCGCGGCTGGCTCCCGGCCCCCTCGCACCAGCCGTGGTGGCTGCTCCAGAACATGAGCGGTTACGGCGGCCCCATCAGCCCGGAACTGCTCGCCAAGCGCGCGGAGTTGGGGCGCCGGATCACCACCCGGCTGCACGAGCTGGGCATGCATCCGGTCCTCCCCGGCTACTTCGGCACCGTCCCGGACGGTTTCGCCGCCCGCAACCCCGGCGCCGGGACCGTCCCCCAGGGCACCTGGGCGGGCCTCAAGCGCCCCGACTGGCTCGATCCGCGTACCGATGTCTTCGCCGCCGTCGCCGCCGCCTTCTACCGCCACCAGGAGCAACTCCTGGGCCCCGCCGACCACTTCAAGATGGATCTGCTGCACGAGGGCGGCGACCCCGGTGACGTGCCGGTGCCGGACGCCGCCCGCGCGGTCGAGAAGGCGCTGCGCACCGCCCGCCCCGGGGCGACATGGGTGATCCTGGGCTGGCAGGACAACCCGCGGCGCGATCTGCTGGACGCCGTCGACCACGACCGGATGCTGATCGTGGACGGCCTGAGCGACCTGGACACGGTCACCGACCGGGAGCGGGACTGGGGCGGGGTGCCGTACGCCTTCGGCTCCATCCCCAACTTCGGCGGCCGTACCACCCTCGGCGCCAAGACCCACATCTGGGCCGAGCGCTTCACCGCCTGGCGGGACAAGCCGGGCAGCCGGCTCGTCGGCACCGCGTACATGCCGGAGGCCGCCGAGCGCGACCCGGCCGCGTGCGAGCTGTTCGGCGAACTGGCCTGGCGGGAACGGCCGGTGGACCGCACCGCGTGGTTCGACGGCTATGCCGACCTCCGCTACGGCGCCCGCGACGCCCACGCCCGTGCCGCGTTCGCCGCGCTGCGCACCAGCACGTACGAGATCTCCAGCAAGGACGGCCGCCCGCACGACTCGGTCTTCGCCGCCCGTCCGAACCTCGCCGCCCGCTCCGGCACGGTCTACGCCACGCACACCCCCGCCTTCGACCCGGCGGCCTTCGACACCGCGTTCGCCGCGCTGCTCGCGGTCCGCCCCGCGCTGCGCGGCAGCGACGCCTACCGCCACGATCTGACGGACGCCGCCCGGCAGGCGCTGGCCAACCGGTCCTGGCAGCTGATCGGGCAGCTCCAGGACGCCTACCGGCGCAAGGACCGGGACACCTTCCGGGCGCTGTCCGAGCTCTGGCTCCGGCTGATGCGGCTCAGCGACGAGGTCACCGGCGCCCACCGGCAGTTCCTGCTGGGGCCGTGGCTGGCGGACGCCCGTGCCATGGCGACCGGCGCCGAGGAGGAGGCGCGGCTGGAACACAGCGCCCGGGCGCTGATCACCACCTGGGCGGACCGGCCCACCGCCGACGGCGGCTCGCTCGCCAACTACGCCAACCGCGACTGGCACGACCTGATCGGCGAGGTCCATCTCCCGCAGTGGCAGGCGTACTTGGACGAGCTGGCGGACGCCCTGGCGGCGGACCGCCCGCCGAAGACCTTCGACTGGTACGCCATGGAAGAGCCCTGGACCCGCGCCCGCACCCGCCATCCGCTGCGCCCGACGACCGACGCGTACCGCACCGCGCGGCGGGTCCACGACACCCTCGCCAAAGCCCCCTACCAGGGCACCGTCACGGTCACCGCCGACCCGGCCGCGCTGCCGCCCGGCGGCCGGGCCACGGTCACCGCGGCGCTGCGCAACGTCAACGGGCTGCGGGCGACCGGCCGGGTGGACTTCGCCCTGACCGGTGTCGACGCCACCGCCTCGGGCCCGGTGTCGCTGCCCTCGGTCCCGCCCGGCGGCACCGGCCGCGCCCACTGGCGGGTCACCACCCCGGCCGGCCCCCTGGAGGCCCCGCTGCACCCGCTCCCCTACGACCTCACCGTCGACTACGGCCCGCAGGGCGCACCGCGGGTCCGTACGCCGCGGCACGGCACGCTGTTCGTGGCCGGGCCGCTGGACCCGGGGCTGCGCACGGTCACCACCAATGCGGCGGTTTTCGGCCAGTTGGAGGACCGTTTCGCCATCCATGGCGGGGGCGCGGACCTGTGGAAGGCCACCGCCGAGTTCGGCGCGCTGTACCGGCCGGACGCCCTCGCCGCCGGCGGCTCGGTCACCGTCGAGGTGACCGCGCAGGACCCGACCGGCCCCTGGGCCCGCGCCGGCCTCATCGTCCGCAACCGCCTCACCGCCGCCGCCCCGGGCTCGCCGGACGCCCTCGGCTTCCTCAACCTGTCCGTGACGCCCGCCAACGGCGTGGTGCTGTCCTACGACGCCAACGGCGACGGCACCCTGGACACCTACCGGCGGCTCACCGGCCTCACCGCCCCCGTACTGCTCCGGCTGACCCGCGGCACGGACAGCGGCAACTCCGGCAGCTACACCGGCGCCTGCTCCACCGACGGCGGCTCGACCTGGCGCGACATCGCCACCGTCGCCGTCCCCGGCGCCGCCGCCCGGCAGGACACCGGGCTGCACCAGTCCGCCGCCAACTCGGCCTCCGGGGACGGCGGGACGGCCGTATTCCGCCGCTGGAAGCTCGCCTGAGTGCCGCGTACGCTGACCCGGGAACGCACCACGAGCGAGGGGATCACGGTATGAGTGCCGCAGCTGAGAAGGAGTGGCTCTACGCCCTCGACATCTCCGACGCCACCTGGCAGCGCGCCCCCGGCGACTCCGAGGAGGCCGTGGAGATCGCCTTCCTGGAGCGGGGCGCGGTGGCCATGCGCAACTCCACGGACCCCGATGTGGTCCTGCGCTACACCGAGGCGGAGTGGCGCGCCTTCGTCCTCGGCGCACGGGACGGCGAGTTCGACCTCCAGCCCTGAAGCCGCCGGTCCCGGCGGCCCGTCACCGGCCCTCCCGGCGCCCCTCGGGGTGCGGGGAGGGCCGGTGACCATCACAGGATTCACTCGTTTCACGGAACGTGAAGCAGCAGCAGAAACAGCAGCAGGCGACACCCCGGCGCCCGGACCGCACCTCCCCCGGCAGCCTTGAGGACTTCGGCGACGTCATCGACGTCGAGCAGGCCGAGGCGGCGCTGGTGGAGCACTACCCCCGGCTGGTCCGGCTGGCCTACCTCGTCCTGCCGTCCGGCCAGGGCCGCAGCCGGCGGGTGCTGGCCGCCCACGGTGTGGTGCAGCGGACCCTGCCGCGCCAGCGCAGCTCCACCCGCGGGGCCGGTCTGCCCGCCCCGCGCACCGGCGCGGACGCGGCGATCGACCCCGGCTACGCCTTCGTCCGGCTGCGGGTCCTGCGGGCCGCCCTGGCCGGCGGCCGTACCCGCCGGTGGCTGCCACTGCCGCCGCTGCTCCCCCAGGTGTGGGGCCTGCGGCTCTTCCCGCGCTCCGGGGGCGCCGACGAACTGGCGCTGGACCAGGCGCTGTCGGCGCTGTCCGGGCCGGGCCGGGCGGCGTTCGTGCTGCGCGACCTGGAGCGGCTGAGCGCACCGGAGACCCGCCGGGTACTGGAGGCGGCCGGGGTGGCGCACCCCCGGGAGGCGCTGGAGGAGGCGGAGCGGGCCACGACCCCGGCCGGCAGCCGGGACCGGTCGCTGCTGGAGTCGGCGGAGTTCGACCCCTGTGCGCTTCAGGCCAGGCCGACGGATCTGATCCGGCGGCGGCAGCACGGCCGGGCGGTGCTGGCGGCGGGCGCGGCCGTGCTGGTGTGCGGGGCGCTGCTGGGGCTGCCGGGCGAGGGCTGGGGCCCGGACGGCGCCGCCGCCCCGCCGTACGCGCAGAACGCCGCGGCCGAGGCGGCCCTGGACCCGGGCAAGCTGACGGTGTCCTCGGCGACCGCCTGGAAGAGCGCGGCCCGGCAGGACTTCGCGACCTGGCCCGCCCGCGGCGACCGGATCCACGACCGGGCGCTGCTGCGGCGGGCGCTGGCCGTATGGGCCAGGCCCGGGGCCGGAGTCCAGGTCTCGGCGACCCCCGGCACGCCGGCCGGTCCGGCGGCCGGTCCGGCCCAGCTGCTGTTCGCGGGGGTGGTGAACCATGCCGTGGTGGTGCTCTTCCACGACGGGCTGCGGGTGGTGCGCTATGCGGAGGCGGCGGACGGCGAGGGGCAGGGCGACGGCACCGGCGCGGCGCTGGACTTCGCGCGGACGGACGGCGCGGCGGCGGCTTCGGCGACCGCGCTGGTGGTCAGCCGCACCCAGGGCAATGTGCGCTTTCTGACCGCCCCTTGGGTGAAGTCGGCGCGGCTGGTCGATCTGGTCGCGCCGGAGGCGGTGGACCAGCCGGTGACGGTCGGCGCGGGCGGGGTGACCGATCCGGTGCCCACGGCGCAGCCCACCGGGCAGTGCACGAGCTGGCCGGCGCTGCGGACGGGCGGCCGGCTGCTGACCGATCTCGGTGAACTGGTCCCCGCGCGCCTGACGTACGGCAGCCCGCGCAAGCCGGGCGACGTGGCCTCCCCCAAGGCCCGGACGGCCTGGGCCCGCACGGCCTGCCAGCTGGCCGTGGCCCGCGGCCAGGGCGTCCGTACGGTCAACGCCTGGGAGTTCGCCCGGCAGCCGCTGCCCGGGGGAGCCGGCACCGCCGCCTGGCTGTGCACCCGCGCCGAAACCTGGCGCGGCCCGGGCAGCCGCACGATGGCACAGATCCAGACGCCGACGCCGGCCGGAAAGCCGTACACACCGGGCACGACCGTGGCACGCGCCGAGGGCGGCACCGCCTGCGGCCCCCGTGCCCCCCGGGCCCTGGCCGGGGTCCTGTGGAAGGCCGCCGACAAACGCTGGTGGCTGCTCGCCGCGGGCAGCACCCAGGTCACTTCGGTCAAGGCAACCGGCGGAGTCTCCGGCCAGACGACCGGCCGCCTGCTGGCGGTCCCGGCGAAGGCGGGCGACCGCGCGGAACTGACCGGCAGGCTGGCGACCGGCGGACGGATCGAGGCGCTCGGCTAGCGGACGTCCGGCCGGCGTCCCAGGGGCCGGACCCGCGCGGGGACCGGACCCGCCCAGGGACCGGACCGGCCTAGGGCCTGTCTTCAAAGTCCCGCCTGCCTCGCGACGCCTGGCACGCACTCCCCCACGCCTGAACGGCGCGGGGGGACCCCCATGCCGCGTTGT